>NZ_VNKN01000010.1:0-134602 GCF_007786415.1 Corynebacterium sp. NML180780
TGGGCGACGCTGTCACGGTACCAGGCGCGTAACGTGTGGTGGGACACGCCAAGGAGCTCTCCGACTTCCTCGTACGCGCGTTGCCGTGAGCAGGACTCCAGACGGACCATCTCTAGGACTTGATGGATCGCCTTCTCCTTGAATTCGGCGGAATACTTTCTGGGCATAGTGCCAATCCTTCCTTAGCAGAGGTAGGAACTAAACCCAGGACGCTTCATGCTTTACCTCGCCGTCACTGCGCGATCCACTGCTCGCAGCGCTGCTGGACGAGCCGCAAGAGGGACTAGAGTTCGCGGAATCTCTTATGCGTGCCGTGCCGCGAGACTGGGCGCGGATGCGCTCGCAAGTGACAGCCACCGTGGCTGTTCTCGCGCAAGCTACAGGACAAACTGGCCTAGCAGGCGTGGCTGCGCACCGTGCCACTGAGCTGAGCGAGACGGAGAATTTTCCAGCACTGGTTGCTAGGACCATTGACCTGGGCTTAGGCACCAAACTTATTACGAGCGTGTACGAGGGGGCCGTGAAGGCGCGTCACATCTTGTTTGACGCTTAATTTTCTTACCTCGTTGCAGTTCATTGCTGCAGTGGGGTTTTCTTTTCTGTTAGTGCTGTGACCAGCGAAGATAGTCAACTTCTGTGGTTAGGGGAGCGGTGTCTAGACAGCAGAGCTGTCTCCAAAAAACGGTTTGAAGATAAATCCACAAAGGAGATACATTGAAGTGCGGTGGAAGGCGAACCAGGACGCCAGAGCGATAACCGAACCGCCCACAAGCGCTGCGACCAGGTAAATCAAGGCAGCCTTGAGGGAGAGCTGGTCATCATTGAAAATCTCGTAACGGTCTTCGTCGGTGAACTCGCCTGCGAGCCGGTTTGTGGAAAACTCTGTAGTTTCGTCAAAAGCTGGCGAAGCCTGTTGGGCTTCGCTGCATGATGAGGTGTCGGCCTGCTTGTCAACCATGCTTTTAAGTGTTGCACACGAACGTGAACGACCGGATACCTGCGACGTGGATATCGCTTTGAGGGACGAGTTCTTTAGAGTTTCACGGTAAGGTCTTTACGCGTCGCGAGAAGGAAAGCTCTCCAAAGGATTATTGAAGAACTGGCAAGCCCGATGACCAATCCCCACCACACCCCGTGAGGCCCTAGACCGATGGGAAAAGCAAGTATTAAAGCAGCTGGCAAACCTATAATCCAATAACCAGTGAGGGATGCCTTCAAACCAGTAGTGGTGTCGCTAATCCCGCGCAGGAGACCGATAGCTATGTTTTGTGCAGTATCGACAAATTCCATCACTGCGCCAATAGCCAACAACCCCAATGCGATGCTTAATGTCTCGGTGGCATTGGATTTCTCGGAGCTGCTTATAAATGGGGAAAGTACGAGGCGGGGAGCGCAAAGAAAGCTGACGGAAGCAACAGCAACGATGGCAGCCATCATCGTTTGAGTTCGAATGCCGACTTGGCGTGCAAGGGAGTTGTCATTCAGACCCCAAGCGCGACTCACAAGAATAGAGCTGCCGTGGGAGAACCCAACACCAATCTGGAAAACAATAAAGGTTATTTGATAGACGACGTTGTGCGCTGCGAGTGCTTCTGTGCCAAAGGATCCCATGACCATCGCCAGCACAGAAAACATGCCCGCTTCGGCTCCGTAGGTTGCTGAGACTGGAAGCCCCAGACGAAGCTGAGTGCGGACGAGGTGACGGAGCCTTCCGTGCATCGTGTCTCCGTCGGCACTCCAGAAATCGAGGGCAAGAAAAGTTGAGAGGTCGGGATCTCGGATGGTGATTCGCAGATAAATTAGGGCCGACAATAAATGAACCAGTGTGGTGGACAGTCCAATGCCTAGCAGACCCAATGCAGGAATAGGCCCGAACCCGAAACCGAGTGCGTAGTTCAATGCTGCATTCACTACAATCATCGCCACGGTGATGTGCAGTAGAGATTTTGGTTTGCCGAGGCCTACACAAAACTGACGGGAGACTTGGAACCACAAACAAGGAACAAGACCTGGCGCGAGCAACCACATCATGGAAGTGGCTGCGGAACTAATCTCAGCGGACTGGCCGAAAAACGGTAGGGCGTAGGCAATCGCCATCAGAACCAGTGCTCCCACTAGACCGCTGACAGTTGCTAATAGCCAGCCGGCGCGTGAGAGGTTGCGAATTTCGCGTTGCAGCGTAGCGGCAGATAGTTCGGAGTCCGCTCGCTCGCGAGATTTGCTTTCGTAGAGTGAATGAGCCGACGCAATTCTATTGCCCAGCGGTGTTAATAGGCCCACGGCCATTGTGCGTATCTGGTTAAACCACACAACTGCCAAACCTCCGCCAGCAAGAGCCCCGAGGCTAAGTTGGCCCATCATGAAAGTGTCGGTGGTTGAAATTGCGATATTCGCAAGCTGTGTGCCGGCAAGGGGAAGAGACAACGCCAAAATCTGGCGGTTTAGTTTCTGAGAGGTAGCTCCGGGCACTACTTTTCCTTCGACCATGAAACTCGTGTTGAATTTAGCGAAATTGGGCTTTCCCCAGCGCGCAATGACATAACTTGTTCCCAAATTTTGTCCTCGAGGGCGACATCGAGTAAACCACGTTCGGACATCCACTCATCGTTGAATACGGTATCTAGATACTTTTCCCCTCCATCGTACACCATGGTCAACGATGTAGAGCCAGCGGGAAAGCCCGGCAGGAGCTCGAGGGCTGCTATTACGGCTCCGCCAGCAGATCCTCCCAGTAGAAGCCCCATGTGCTTTCCGATTGTTCGGCATGCAGCGAAAGCTGCTTTGTCGGATACCTTTGCTCCGTAGTCGAGTAAGTCGTAGCGAACTGAAGTGCCGATAACTGCACCTTCGGGGGTGCCCGTTCCAGATTGCCAATAGTCGTGTCCAGGAGCACCGAATGCAATGGAACCTTCCGGTTCGACGCCTATAATAGTGGGACGGTGTCCCAATTGATGGAGACGTTCAGTAACTCCAAAGAGGCTTCCACCTGTGCCTACGGCACTAATGATATGAGTCGGACTTTCCCCAAGATCATTCAAAATTTCATCAGCTGCAGGGTAATAACCCATCGAGTTTGCGACATTGTCATGCTGCTTCATGAATACCCAGCCGTGTTGTTTGCCGAGCTCCTCAGCATGGTTTTCTCTAGCCGATGTGGCGAGCGAATCGTCATCTTGATTGGAAACGAAGCACATCTGTGCATTCATTGCACGCATGGAGTTCAATTTATCTTTACAAGAATGATTATCGACGACTGCTACGAAGTCGTATCCGCGCTCAAGTGCAAGAAGTGCTAAGCCCTGTCCAGTATTACCGGAAGTCGATTCAACGATAGTGCCATGCTCTTGAAGTCGGTTATCCTGCTCTGCCGCCTTAATCATCGACTGGGCCATCCGGATTTTCGCACTTCCAGTTGGGTTGAATTGCTCGAGCTTAAGCAAAACGCGACTTTTCTGGGGCGTACAGACAAGCTCGAACAGAGGAGTATTGCCAATGAGTTGAGACATCTGCGTATAAATTCTTTTTGGCATCTTTATTTGGCCTCTGTTCTAGCGATCTTCCGTGATGGTCATGGTGACAGGATTAAAGGCGTATTTCTGAGGAATCCGATATCCGTGGAAAGCAGACTCGTTCGAGTCCATTTGATACCCGGCTGTGTCGGGATAGACTAGGAAATCTCCAGGTCGAGGCCTGTCGGGGAGTTGAATCATTCTTTTGCTGAGATAATCGCTGTCTAAGCACGTTGATCCGGAAACTGCTGTTGCGGTAGCTACTCCCGAGTCGATAATGACTCCGTTGCGCACAAGGTATGGGTCCGGATAATACTCCGAGTTGAACCATTGCTCTGAGAGGCTGAGACTAGTTCCACGTACGACAGTTACTGTCCGTGCAGCATTGGGCAATGCGTGACACGAAAGAACAGGAAAGAAACTAGCACCCGCGAACTGGCATAAAGACCGTCCAGGCTCTGCCAAAATCTTTATGTTGTGACGATGAGCGCGCTGAGCCATGGAGTCCGAGCTGCGTCGAGTGGACTCCATATCTCGACGTGTCAGTGGGCGATGTTGATTAGCTATAAACCGTAGTGAGTATTGTCCGGATAAAGGTGATCCGAACGGATATTGGTCTTTAGGTTTATCCGAATCTATGAACATTTCGTTTTTTAGTCGAGATTGCAGGTTTCGCCAGACTCCATACTCGACTGAGCTTGTGGGAAATCCACCTCCAATGGAAATAGTGTCGGCCCGTGGAGACAGGGAGCGCACCTTGAGTAGGGTGTCGATTGCCAGATGCGACATGTTTATCCTCTCGTGGAGGTCATAACCGTTGCAGTGGAAACTTAGGCCGGTAATTTCGATGTTGGCACGGCCTTGGCTAAGACGAGCGGTTAGAGACAAGGCGGTATCGATGCTCATACCAAACCGTGTGGAGGGGGTTTGGTTCGCAATCCGGAGAAGAACTCGGAGCTGATTAGGCGTATCGATTTCGTCGACAAATTGGGAAATTATTCTTGAATCTACTTCATTGGAAATCGTTAGAGTTGCATCGTGGCAAACTGCCAAATGGATAAGTTCTCGACTCGGTGTAGCACCAGTAATGATTAATTTATTTCCTGGTACACCAGCGGCCAGAGATGATTGGAACTCTTCGACGCTGGCGACATCGATTCCACTGTCGAAACCACGAAGAGCACTCAGTGCTATCTCGCGACTGAAGTGCGCGGACTTATTTGCCTTTTTGCCAAACCGGATACCGAATTTAATGCCGACTTCCTTAGCGGTTGTATGCCAGGCTGAAAGTGTTTGAGCAAATTGGTTTGGGCAAAGGACATGAAAAGGGGTGTCGGAAAGCTCAGCAATGAAGTCAAGTTTCCCTGAGCCAATCAGAGCCGTTTGCCAGCTTGGAACATCAATCTTGCATGATATGGCACTTACCACAGGGATATCTCCGTCCCGAATCCCTGCTTAAGACCTTCCTTGGCGAGGATTTGGCCGACAGCGATATCGGTTAGAACTAGTCCGCTGTTATAGCAAAACGTAGTTTCGTCAATACGAGGCAGTTTGCGCCCTTTGCGGAGCAAATCGGATAGTTCGGCATGGACATTCGGCAACCGACCATCGGTGTCAGCGTAATCGCGACCGGTAACATTCATCTGTTCGATACTCGTCGTGATGACTCTGCTCGCTTGATGACAGATATCAGGGGCGATTCCGTAGCCCACAACAACGACGGTTGCGTGCCGGGGAATATCGGATGCTGTGACAGTACAACGAGTCTCAGGTCCAGCGGCCCCGATAATGAGATCACAGTTTGAACTCACAGTTGTAGGATCGTCTACAATCTTGATTCTTATTTTTCGGCCAAGCTTCACTGCTGCTGTTGATGCAATCTTGGCGCCTTTCTCTAGTCCCACGCTGTGGCTGCCGGCGAGATAAATCGTGTTTAATGTTTCAAAGGTTTCAAGGAGAAAAGGGGCTGCGTTTTGTCCTTGGGTTCCCGAACCGATGATGAGAGCGCTCTGAGGAATTGCACCAGCATACTGTGCCAATAGCGCTGAGACTGCCGGGGTTCTGAGAGTTCCTGCCGCAGCGCCGTCGAGAAGTGCAATAGGATATCCGCTGGAATCGTCGTACAGTGTGAGGGTCGTGTAATAGCTTCTATCCCTGGCGCTTTGTTGGTGAGTTTTGCTCCAATGGGTATAGGAAGTCTTGAATCCGACGGAATTTGAAGAACGACTTCTGCCGACCATCGAGTAACTCACGCTTTCAGGTACTTCAACTTTGATTTTCCCTGGGCACAGAGTTCCTGGCTGGTCGAGCTCGATGAGAGCGGATTTCACCGACTCGAGTACGGACTCGGGTGAAATTTTTATTTGAGCTAATTCTGATCTGCTGAGGACGGTCAGGTTAGTTCGCTGTTTCATAGGATTTCACCATCCATAAATCGGATGTGTTGGCCGTAGCCGGGTTCGTTGATTTCATTGATGGGGCGTGTGTTTTTGGTTCCCATAATGTTGATGCGTAGCATCCAGCGGTCGGTCCCGTCGTAGTTGGCTACGAAAGGTACTCGTCCGTGGGCGCATCGGTCATTGTTGATGATGACCATCTGACCTGGCTTTATAGGCACCGTATAGGTGACAGTGTGAAGAGCCTGTTGAAGCTTCTCAAATGCCTCCCACCACTGTAAGGTTCCAGAATTTTTGTCTGTGTAGGCGGGGTCAAACCTCATGCCTAAATTGCCATCAGTTTTCCAGATTGATGTCATGGCAGTAGGAGCTGCATATTCGTAATCACCGTAAGATGCATCTGGAATAATGATGGCTCCGTCCCCGGTTAGAATTTTTTTCGAATCTACATCGAGTAGATGCCATGCTTCATCGATGGGGGCCAGCGTAGTGCCGACATTTTTGGGGTTACGAAGACCAAATAAAGCGAAGTGCGTCGCGCGCCGCGGATGAAAAGCATCTTCCGTGTGCAGAGTCAATGTGGTGTTGCTGCTGGCGCCAACTTGCTGGTTCTCCTGGCCGCGGGTCGGCACCAAGTCTGTGGTGATACGGCCTTTCTGCTGTCCGAACCATCCGAATGGGCGACCGACAGCGCTAGCGATAATCGCAAGAACGAATCTCCAGGTTCGGACCTTGCCAACGCATTCCTGCCACGTGGCTGGGGTAGGTCCGTGAACTGCAGGGAAGGGAAGTCCATGGATGGAAGTGGCATGGGCAGTAGGGGAGAGCAGAATTAGTTCTTTCAGTTCCTCCAGCTCATCAGTCAAAAGATGATTGATGGCATTGTACGAGTCGGGAGAGCTAATCTTCTGTGTCGCAGCCAGTTCGTCGGCAGCTTTAACGATCCTGTGTGAGAGTTCTTGGCTCAGGTGCAAATTCTGCTTGACAAAGAGATTAGGTGAGGGTAACCTATGCTGTAAAGGGTGACCTAGATAATTATTCTTAAAAGAATTTCGTTAGTAGGCTTGCCTAAGCTTTACTGCTGCTGTAGTTGTTAGTAATGTCTTTTCTCCTGTGGGCAGTCTTTCTTAGAGATTAAGGAACCATCATGACCAATTTTTCTCGACGCCAATTCCTCGCTGCAATGGCAGTTATTGGGACAGGCACTTTTCTGACGGCGTGTACGTCACGAGAGTCGACGGCAGGGGATGGGGCTGCCAGTGGGGATGAAGTCGAAAACGTTAATGTGCTGCGTGTTGGGGCTCTCGGGAAAGCGGCAAGCGCTCAACGAGACCCTTACCAGCTTTTGCCTAATGATTCAGATATGCTTATTAGCTCCCTGATCTGGGAGGCTCTGACGGTGCCGGGCGAGAAAGAAACTGTAGTGCCACGCCTGATGCAGGAATGGAAACAGAATAATCCGACTGAGTGGGAATTTATGATTGCCGACGGTGCTACCTTCCATGATGGTTCCTCGGTCACATCTGAAGATGTCGTGTGGTCGTTGAAGAAGATGCTTTCGGATGAGGAAAACTCATTCCGGCTTCCAGTGATGCCTGATAGCATTCGTGCTGCTGGAGCCAACGTCGTTGTGATGGAAACTGCGGAACCGAATTCACAGCTTCCGATGCTTGCGCGATTGATGACCTTCGTGATGAAGAAGGGTTCTTCTGCTGAAAAGCCCATTGGATCGGGGCCGTTCCAGCTGGTCAGTTGGGAAAATGGTTCTGCTAAGCTCAAGCGTTTCGATAACTATCACGGAACAGTAGCAGGAGTTGCTGAGGTCCATGTCATTCCATTTGAAGACTCCACCGCAATGACTAATGCGCTGTTGTCCGGGCAAATTGACTTAGCTCAAGCTGCGGGTCCTATTGCGGCCCGATCCGTCGAAGGAAATGAAGATATAAAGATTGTGCGCCGGATGAATGACTCGGTTATTCCACTAATCATGCGTACCTCAGATGGGCCTTTCTCAGATGTGAGAGTTCGTCAGGCGCTGCGCCTTGCAGTTGATCGGGAGCAAATCATCCAACGAGCTCTCTCCGGTTATGGAACCCCTGCAAACGACATTCTTGGAACGGCAGATTCGAACCTGGATTCTTCGTTAGTGCGTAAGCGTGACGTTGTGAAAGCGAAGAATCTCCTCCAAGAGGCAGATTTTGACCTTGAGAAAACGTATGACTTGTACGTTACCCCTGAGGCTCCGGGTCAAGTAGAGGCGATGAAGGTTATCGCTGATCAGGTGAAAGAAATCGGCATGACTCTCAATGTAGTGGAGCAGGATTCGGGTACTTTCTACGACGAGACATGGACCAAGGCAGACCTATATTGTGGCTATTGGGGAACTAACGATTCCGTGCTCTTCTTCGCCGGGAAGGTTCTCGACGGTGACGCGGCCTTTAATGAGACCGCATTTGATGATGCTGAATTCAACGAGATCTATGACCAGGTACTGGAAAGCACCGATACTGAGAGAATTAACCAGCTAAGCCGCCAGCTGCAGAAGATTGAGTTCGAGCGATCCGGGTATCTGGTCTGGGGTGCATCCGACGGCGTCGATCTTGCGAGAGCGAATTTGAGTGGTCTGCCTAAGGCTCCAGGCTATGGTCGTCTCCTCCTTGAAACTGTCAAGAAGGCTTAGTGTGTCAGCGGAAATCGCGCGTTGGCTTATTCCTCGGCTGATAATTCGTGGAGGCTTACTTTTCGCAGTTCTCGGACTTGTTTTTGTAGCGATTGATCGACTGCCCGGTAATGCTGCCTCCGCAATCTTGGGCGCAAACCGGACCCCGGAAGCTCTGGCAGCGCTAGAAAGAAACCTGAATCTTGATAAGCCGCTTATGGCCCGCTTCCTGAGCTGGCTGGGAAGTGCGTTTGCGGGCGACTTTGGTACTTCCGTAAACGGAGTACCGATTATTAATCTGCTGAGTTCAGCGCTGCCTGTGACGCTGGCAACAACTGGTATGGCATTTTTAGTCACTGCTGTTCTTTCGGTAGCAATCGCCATTTTTTGGGCTTCACGTGCTGAAAAACCCTGGATTTCGCACATTATTGACCGATCGACAGTGGCATTAATTGCGCTACCAGAGTTTGTCGTTGGTGTGTTTCTGGTAGCGGTATTCTCTCTCTGGCTTGGTTGGTTTCCCGCGGTCACTATCACCGCGGAAGGCTTGCCAACCCAGATAAGTATGTACGCATTACCGGTTATGGCGCTGGTAATTCCTCAGGCGGCCTGGAATTCGAGAATGCTTTTCGCAGCGTTCGAGGATGCTTCTCACAACACTGCGGTCCGCAATGCTGAGCTAAACGGAATCGTGGGAAATCAGCTGGCACTTCGACATATCCTGCCGCTATCCGCACCGACATTTGCTACTTCAATGGCTACAACAGCAGGTGTTTTGGTAGCAGGGACAGTCACAGTCGAAGCGTTATTTAACCATCCTGGAGTGGGGCTTTTGGTGTCTAATGCAGTCGCGCAACGGGATATCTCGGTGATTCTTGCCGTACTTGCTGTAACAGGGGCGATCATATTGGTGTTGCTGACTGTGGCAGATGCAATAAAAGTCGCATTCACCCCGAAGGTGCAACTATGATTCGAAGGTTTTTAGCGGGGGCCTTTATCGCCCTAGTGTTAGGCGGACCGGTCGCTGCTGGTTTGTTTGGCATTGAACTGTCGGCGCATGGCGTGCCCTTCGCTAACGGTAACGAGGAGGGCTTCCTAGGAACAGAACACCTGGGGAGAAGTGTGGGCGCTGCGGTGCTTGTTGGCGGCCAGTCCTTGGTCGTAACTGCAATAATCGTCGGTTCTTTAACCACGGTATTTGGCACCCTACTCGGTATCTTGGGGGCGCTAAGGCCAAAACTGGGTTTCTTTATTGAAGCAGTGGCGGATGCCACGATCTTGGTGCCGGCGGTAATTCTTTTGCTTTTAACCGCTGTGTTATATCCCAATGGAGGATTGCCTTTACTTATCAGCGTTTCTGTCGCAGTCGGTACTCCATACGCCGCCCGCGTAGTCGCTGCCGCAACCTATCCCGTTGCTAGCGCTGGCTATGTTCAGGCTGCACAGGGCAGTGGCGCAACGACCGTCTCGATAATTTTTCGGGACATCATTCCCAATATTTCGGCTGTACTTCGTTCGGTGTGGAGTCTTCGCATTATCGAGGCACTGTATGTTCTGGCAACAGCGAGTTTCCTTGGGGTCGGGAGAAGTTTAGGTGAATTCGCTTGGTCAGCGATGGTGCGTGACAACGCAAGCGGAATATCTCTTAACCCGTGGTCAGTGCTTGCACCGGCTGCTGCATTGGCTGCGACATCGATTGCTGTAGTGGCACTAATTAATGGGGACCAGAAGGAATTGAAGGATGTGTCTATCTCGTGATTGATGTAGATATTTCCGTGAGGCAAGGTCGGCACGTTATCCTACCCCGCACAGTGCTCACTGCCCGAGCGGGTGAAATTACGGTTTTAACTGGGGTGAGCGGCTCCGGGAAGACCTCACTTTTAAAGGCATTGATTGGTGCGGTACCGGAGAGATCGGAAGTAATTGGTGAGGTTTCTGTCGAGTCCAGTGAGTGGCGAGACGTAAACCCGCTGGAGCTTTCATCATGTGAATTAGCTCATTTTCGCCGTGAGCACATTGCTTTCGTAGGACAGGATCCGGGCGCCGAGTTGCCACCATTGATGTCAGTAGCCCGGATGCTCCGGGAGCTAGCTCCAGCGGCCGACGTTGCAGCGTTGCTGCAGCGTGTAGATCTTCCAGCCAGCATTGCTTCCCGACGTATTCACCAGCTTTCTGGTGGACAGCAGCGACGGGTGGCACTGGCTCGGGCACTATCGCGTTCGCCTGAAGCCATCGCTCTTGATGAGCCCTTCGCCGGCCTTGACTCCGATACTTCGACGGTAATCGCTCATCTGCTAAGAGGCCTCGCGGATAGTGGCGTTACGGTCATTTTCACCGCCCACCAGGTTCCTAAGCTTGCGATTTGCATTGACTCGGTCGTGGCTGTCGGGAATGGAACGGAAAAAAGCGATTCGATCACCCAGCGCGTGGAACGCCAGAGTGTAGAGACGACTTCTGGCCACAGCCCGCGTTCAGTAACGAAAGGCATCCAGGTCACAGAACTCTCCAAAGCCTCGATTGGTGAATCTATGCCGGGGGCGGGGGCAGGGGCGGGCGCGTCTCCAGTCTTAAGAGTTTCCAACCTGAGCTGCGTGAATAATGAACGCGTGACTCTTTTTCAGGGCCTCTCTTTCGCTGTACAGCGTGGCACTATGGTTGGGGTCAAGGGACCGTCGGGAAGCGGAAAGTCGACACTACTTCGGTGCCTAATCGGGCTAAACCACGCAGAGTCGGGTGAGATTGAATGTGCTGGTGTAACTCGTGAAGCTAAGCGTACATGGCCACGGAAGAATCGTTTGATGATGCAGATAGTTCCGCAGGATCCTGCCTCTACGTTGAACCCGAAAATGACCGCGCTCGATGCCGTAGAGCGTGCAGCCCGGGTGTCGGTAAGGGGTCGCCGTGACGCACGCCGAGCGGCAATAGATTTACTCGATAAAGTCGGTATCGATAAGCAGCTCGCACAGCGTAAGCCAAGTGGACTCTCTGGAGGGCAGAGGCAGCGTGTTGCAATCGCACGTGCTCTAGCCGTGCGCCCAAAGCTCCTGCTCTGCGATGAAATTACCTCGGCGCTTGATTATCAAGCAGCGACCAAAGTGATGAGCGTTCTGCAAGAACTCAACAGCGAGGGAATGGGCATAGTTCTAGTCAGTCACGATGATGAGCTGCTGCAATCGTATTGCTCCACGGTTATCCCAATTGGAACTGCAGCTGTGGGTTGAGACCAAAGCCCTGCTATTCGGGCCTTGGTCCCCTCCAGACCTTAAATAGGCAGCATCTTGAAGATCGGGCGCGGGATGTGCTTCAGCACCATCATCATCATGCGCGACTACACGCACACGGACCTAGAACTGCTCTACATGCTCGCAGACGGCATCGACGGCGAGGAAGCTGACCCGGGTTCAACGCAGGAACTGCGCGACCTGGAAGCAGAGGGGCCAGCCTTCCCTGAGTCGTGCTCTAACACGGCACAGCAGCAGCGGTAAAACCACTGCTCAAACACAAAATCGAAAGACTACACAGTCAACTACTCATAAGGAGAAAACTAATGTCCAACCCATTCAACGCAGGCGTCATCACCGGCAATGCAGCACGCGCTCCCAAGCTGTTCGAGCACGCAAACGGCAGCGCAACGGTGAAACTCAATGTCTATGCGCGCAACGCCTTCAAAAACAAGTCCACCGGCGAGGTTGAGTCCGAGATGGTTGAGCTGACCGGCTACGTCAAGGACGCTGATAACCCCGGCGTCTTTAGCTGCATTCATGCCGGAGATCGCATTGCAGTGAGCTACTCGCTGAAAACCGATGTCTTTACCGACAAGGAAGGCGTGAAGCACTACCCGCTGCTCGCACGAATTGATACTGTGCAGCTCATCGACTCTAAGGCTGAGTCTGCGGCGCGTGCTGCCCGTCGAGGCAACGACGCTGCGGCAGCCGCACTGGCAGGCGCTGGCACCAATGAGACACCGTTCTAGTACCGAAACCCCGCAGGGAAACCTGCGGGGTTATCTTTTCTTCAAAATACTGGGGATGCCGGGTCTGTACGGCGCCGGAGCGTCGACGGTAAGGAGTGGGCACCCCTCATCGCGTACCGCCATTTCGCTAACCACTACACAGTGCAGTACGCGTGTTGTTTTACCCACTGTGTACATGTCTTTTCGTTAGGTACGGGCCTGTCTCCCGAAAAGTAGACATGTTAGGGGTTAGCTATGCTGCTTGGGCCGTGGACCATGATGTTTATTTCGCCTTGGCCTAAAGCCATCGATGCCATGCTTGCTGCCATCCACGAACAGACCGTATCCATTGCCGGCGCAGAATACGCCGAACTTGGCGTAGCAATGTCCGCCACAGATGCACTAACCAAACTAGAGCATCGTAAAGAAATAGAAGCGCAGGTACTCAAGCTGATTCAGGACATTCCGCAGACCGAGATTCTTTTATCCATGCCCGACATCGGCCCTCGTAGCGCCGCGCAGATACTCATGACTGTTGGCGATATGTCCGACTTCCCCGATGCAGCGCACCTAGCGTCCTATGCAGGCCTATCACCGCGGACGAATCAGTCGGGAACGTCCATCATGTCGAATTCGCCTAACCGCGCTGGCAACAAAAATTAAAGAACGCCCTATGGCAATCGTCTTTTGCATCGATCAGATTCCACGAGCGTTCCCGGCAATTCTATGAACGAAAACGCAAAGAAGGCAAAAGACACAACGCCGCAGTCGTCGCACTCGCACGCCGACGCCTCAACGTCCTCTTCGCCATGATGCGAAACGGCGAGCTCTACCGAGACATCTCCACAGTCCAGGAGGCCGCAGCAGCCTAGAACCAACAGACCCTCACCTCAAGCCGATTGCACAGCAAGCCCAATCGGCTCCTCACCGTGCCCGAAAACAACATCCACAAGGAAAAGCAGAAACCCTTCACACCCCCAACAAACTCACCCACGGAATTGACAAACTATATAGGAACACCTCCCTGGGCGATGGTGCAGGCGCGGAGAGCGCCGCTGTTGCCGATGCCGCGCCCAACACCGCGACGGTAGTAGAGTACCCGCTGCCGGTGCAGGAGTTTGCGGTGACCCGCTACGATTTGCCCGCCGGCACCACGGTTTCCACGCAGCTTCCCGGACCGGCCATCGCCCTGGCTACTTCTGGTGTGGTCACGGTAAACGACCTGGAGCTAGCCCCGGGCGAGGCCGCCTGGTTGCCGGTAACCGGCGGCGACACTACCCGCCTTAGCGCGGCCGCGGGTAAAGATTCGCAGCTCTTTATCGCGGCGGCGCGCCCTGCGCGGCAAGTAGCGCTACCGCGCCGCTGGGGACGCCGCCGCGCGACAAGTAGCACTGTCGCGCTAACCGGCGCTATTTACGACATGGTGGGGCGGCGGAACGCAGCTGCGGCGGCTAGCAGCACTACGGTGAGTGCTACCATCCAGGCCACGAAAGCCCAGACTGCGGTGCCGGGCTGGCCGGTGGCAAGGATTTCGGCGCTTGGCGTGCCGTCGATGGCGGCGCCGGCGCGGGCGGCGAAGGTAAGCGGATTCCACCGGGCGATGGGTTGAACCACACCAGCGAATTGCTCCACGGGCACGAGGCCGCCGTTAAGTGCCATGGCCGCCATGATGATGGGGGCCGGGCCAATGGCGGCCTCCGGGGTGGCGCACATCGCGCCCACCATGGCCGATAGCGAGGCGGCCACCACCGCGCCGAAGATGATGACTAACAGCACCCAGCCAAACCCGGCCAGCGTGTGAATACGCAGGCCAGAAGCCACGGAAGCCAGCAGCACCGCGCAGCCGGAGATAAGGCTGCGTAAGGAATCGAAACACCAGCGGCCGAAGATCTCCGGGCTGGTGCCGTAGCGCGTGGTCGCGATGCGGGTGGTGATACCGCGTTGGCGTTCCTTAATTATCTGCGCGGCGGCGGAGGTGCCATTCATCAGTTCGCTGGAAAGGATGAGCGCGATGGTAAGCGGTAACGCGTCGAGCGTGGCAGAGCCTTGCGAGGCCGCCATGAGGTCGCCAAACAGCCACCGCATGACCAGGAACATCAAAACGGGACCAGCCACGGTATTGGTAATTACCGCGCTATCGCGGCGGGCGGCGCGCAGGTGCCTTCCAAAATGCGTGGCGACAGTGGACAGCCAGGTGGTGTCGTGCGACACGGTGGCGGTGGTGTGGTTAGTCATGTTTCCTCCCCTGGAAAGCGGTGATAAAGCCCCATACGCCAACGACGGTCATGGCGATGAGCCAGCACAGTGCTTCGACTCCGCGCGCCCCCAGGGCAGCGCCACCTAGTAGGTTGCGGGCGGTGTCCAAGATGGGAGATAGCGGTACGTGCCGGATGATGGGGCCAATGCCGCCGGGCAGCGCATCCGCAGGCACGAATGCGGTGGAGAACATCACCATGACCAGCACGAGGTTTTGGAAGAGCAAGGACGCCGAGGTGGGCTTGGGGGCCAACAGGCAGGAGCCATCGATAAACGCGGAGAGGATGATGGTGAGGGCGGCGAAAAGGGCGATGGTAAGGATAATACGACCCGGTCCGGCAGCGTAGCGGGCACCGAGCAGGATCGTGGTGAGGACGACGATGCTGCACGACCACGCGGCGCGGGTGAGATCTGCCAGCAGCCGGCCGACGACCGTGGCCCAGGCGGGCGTCCCGGTGGCGCGGATGCGGTCGTGGATGCCGTTTTCGGCGTCACGCGTAATCGCCAAGGAGGAGCCCCCGGCGGCGAACACAATCGCCTGAATAACGCCGGCGGGCAGGAGGAAGGCGGCGTAATCGATGCCGAGTTCCGTCGAAGCCTTGGCGAAGGTGGCGTAAAAGATGACCATGAACAGGCTGGGTATTGCCACGGCGGAAACCATTACGGCCTTGTTGCGGACGGTGCGCAGGACATTGCGGTGCCACGAGGCAGCGACTGCTCCGAGCGCGTTCACTGGGAGCCTCCACCGGTGTGGGGAGCCTGCTGCGCGATGTCGCCGGACCCGGCGATAGCGAAGTAGACATCGTCCAAGGAGGGCGGAACCAAGGAGACGTCCGCGACCGAGGTGTCGTCGCCATCCCACAAGGCCAGCGCCCGGACTAGGGTGCGGTGGCCATCGGGCGCATCGACGCGCAATACGGTGTCCTCTTGGCGGCAGTCGATGCGGTGTTCTTGCAAGGTGTGGGTGAGGCGTGCGGCATCGTCCGGGCTAGACATCGTGATGAGGCACACCGTGGTGCCATAGCGGTCCTTGAGCTCGGCGGGGGTGCCTTCGTCGAGCACCTTGCCTCCGGCGAGCACGGCGACGCGGTCTGCGAGCTGGTCAGCTTCTTCCAGGTATTGGGTAGTAAGCAGGATCGAGGTGCCGTCGGCCGCCAGCCCGCGGACGGTATCCCACACGGAGCTGCGCGCGGCGGGGTCGAGGCCCGTGGTCGGCTCGTCGAGGAACAGCAGCGCGGGCGGGACAGTGAGGGAGGCGGCGATATCTAACCGCCGGCGCATGCCGCCCGAGTATGCCGAAACCAGGCGGTCGGCGGCGCCAACCAGATCGAAGCGCTCAAGAAGTTCCGCGGCGCGGGCCTTCGCATCGCTAGCTTTAAGCCCTGCCAGGCGGCCAAAGAAGATGAGGTTTTCCTTGCCGGTAAGCTCCTCATCCACTGCGGCGTATTGCCCGGTCAGCGCGATGGAAGCGCGCACCTTGGAAGGATCCGTGGCTAAGTTGTGGCCATCGATGATGGCGGTTCCGCCCGTGGCGGGCAGCAGCGTGGAAAGGACATTGACCAAGGTTGTCTTGCCGGCACCATTGGCGCCTAGGACGGCGAGGATGCCCCCGCGCGGAATGGCGAGGGTCACACCGCGCAGGATTTCCGTTCGCTTCTTGACTTTTCCCAGGCTACATCGCAGATCTTGGACATCAAGCACCAGGTCGCGGCCTTTTGCGTGGGCGCTGGTTGAGGGGACTGCGGTGGCGCTGGGGTCACCGCTAGCGGTTGCCGTGGTGGGGTTTTCTTTCATGATTCATCCCTGGATATACGTCAACGGTCTATTAGACGGCGCACCGATTCTCCTACCGCAGAAGGAAAACCGATTATTGCCCGCGAACGATGGATTGTGGTCCACGGAGCAAGCGCCTGGGGTAGTGCCAACTAATCCTTAGAAAATGATGTATGTCTAGCGGCACCGGGTCGTGCACAGCGCCCCGCAGGAGAGGGCTGCACAGGTCGGCTGATCGGCGGCGACGCTGCAGGTTGCTGCAAAGTTGAGCATACCATAATTAGGCATGGCATGCTTGACAATTAAGTCGAAGGCCTGTAAGCTACCAAGTGTGAGCTAAGAATCTGGGTATTCCGACTAGTCAGGGTCAAACCGCGTGGCTGACCGTAATTCGTATTGTGGCTCGCGCCTCTCAAGCGCAAAGGAGTATCCATGGATTCTCGAGAGCAAATCGAAGATAAGATTCTCTGCGGTCAGCCCTTCCGCCCTATTGAGGACCCGGATCTCTATTACGAGATGATGGAGGCGGCGGAGAAGTGTCACGATCTCAACCAGCTTCGTCCACTTCAAACAGCGGAGAAGCAGGCAGTGATGGCAGACCTGCTTGGTGAACTGGGGGAGCGCTTAATGGTTTTCCTGCCATTTCATGTCCAATATGGCTCGAAAATCAAGGTCGGAGATGGCGTGACCTTCAATCGAGGAACGACGGTACTTGATATGGCCCCGGTGACATTTGGCAATGAGGTCATGGTTGGTCCATGGTGTTCCTTCTTTGCTGGCAATCACGCCTTAGACCCCGTAGAGCGGCAATACATGGTGTGTACCGGGGGTGCGATCACCATACAAGACCATGTGTGGCTTGGTGGCAATTGCACGGTAACTGCGGGTGTCACGATTGGGCATGGTGCAGTAATTGGTGCTGGCAGTGTTGTGACAAGAGATATTCCGCCCATGGTACTCGCAGCCGGTAATCCGTGCCGAGTCATTCGTGATATTGGCCCGGAAGATAAGCTCATGGGGGAGTCTTGGGTTCCTGAGTGGCCTAGTTGGATTACGGATTGAGACGGCTGTGAAAGTTCTCGCGGTCGTCCTGGGTTCTGAGGGTGATATGCTGCCATTTGCGCACCTTGGTGTCGCACTTCGAGATCGTGGCCACCAGTTTGTTTTGGCTGGGTTTAGCGAATTCGGCGGGAGTTTTCGTGCAAACGGGGTGGACTACATCGAGTTACCCGGTGATTACCGGGCGTTAATGAAGCGCCTTTTGGGCGATAGTAAAGGCATGATGGACACTGTCTTAGGTATCCGTGAGATGATATCTGAAGCCCACGTTTTCGATGTGTTAGAGCATGCCATGGATGGCGTTGACGTGGTCATGTACACCCAATTCAGTGAAGTTGCTCGGTTGTTAGGGGCTGCACGCGGAGTCCCCAGCGTTCGGGTGCAGGTTTTCCCTAGCGAACCCTGCCTCCGTTACAGCCTCGTGGATCCGCGAAAACTGGACGGCTCTGTCGGAGCTCTGGTCACCCACTGGATGTCCAATACTCTGATGGCTTGGGCGATGCGCCCAGTGATAGCGGCATGGCGCCGTAGGTTGGGGCTGCGTCAGCGAGCGCTCTCCTCTCCACCAACCACGATCTACCAATTCAGTCCCGCGTTGAGTCCGCCGGCGCCGGAATGGAAAAACCACATTCACGTCACTGGCGAGTGGCTTGACCCGCACCACAGTGAACTCGCCCTAGACCCAGCAGTCGAGGAGTTTGTGGCTGCCGGCTCGGCCCCGGTTCTGGCAAGCTTTGGGAGTATGGTCTCAGATCGCGTTTATGACCTTCAACGATGGACTCGAGACGCGTGCATCGAGCATGGTCTGCGGGCGATAATCGTCGATCCCGATCATGAGCCTGGTGTGAGAGAAGGAATCCTCACCGTCGCCCGGGTCCCGTTCGCGACTGTGCTTCCGTGGTGCCGTGCAGGCATCTGCCACGGCTCACTGGGCACCACCGGGGCGATCCTGCGCGCCGGCAAGCCGTGCCTTGCGGTTGCATTCGGTGGTGACCAACACTTCCATGCCAACGCAGTTTGTCGAAACGGTGCCGGGCCGAACTATATTGACGCCCAGCGAGGCGAACTGAGTGCCCAGTCCCTGGCCGCCGGAATTGCCGATTTGGTAAGTGGAGCATACGACTCCGCAGCCCGCAGGATGCCCGAGTTGCTTGCCACAGACCCGGGTACCGTCGCAGCAGTAGAAATCGTGCTTAATCAGTCCGACCTAGCGAAAGGCGAAAAATGACAGAAATCAGCTGCGAGGGAGTCTTTCCGTTTGTGGCCGGACATCGCACTGGAACCCTCTTGTTTTGCTTCCATCACGCAGGAGGCAGCGCTTCCGTCTATCGTGGATGGGTGGGGGTCAACCCAAGCATTGACGTGGTGCCGGTGGAGCTTCCCGGAAAGGCAACCCGTCGCCGAGAGAAATGGGTAAGCGACTTTGACAAGCTCGCCGATATGTGCGCAACCGAGATAGTAGATCTGGCGGCGGGCGCGCCGATTGCGTTGTACGGCCACTCCATGGGGGCAGCGCTGGCCTACCAGGTTGCTGCCTGCCTGCAGCAGATGCATAGGCCCACTATACCGGAAGCCGTGGTGGTGGCCGCACGGCAGGCGCCCGGAGAAACCGTGCCTGGGGAATACCACTCGTCAATGGGGTTCGGTGCGCTGCGCAGGGAGTTTGAGAAGGTAGGTGGCACACCACCTGAGATCCTTGCCAATGATGATGTGATGAAGCTGCTGCTCGCTGACATTCGTCGCGATTATGTGTTACACGAGGGCTTTCACCATGCAACCACGGTGCTTCGCTCTCCTGTGCTGGCATTGGCGGGGGATAGCGACCCAGCTGTCAGCCCAGAGATGCTTTCCCGGTGGGAAAATTTTACCAGCGGTAGTTTTGAACTGAAGGTCCTGCCGGGTGGGCATTTCTTCCCGCTCGATACTGGAACCGAGTTCCTCGACCTGCTTGCCGGTTTTCTAGCGGGAATTACTGGGAACACTGCCTGGTTAGCGCGGAACAATGCGTGATTGTGACTGTTAAGTAAAGAGGCCCCGATGACCGAACAAAAACCACCCATTACATTTAGGCAAATATCTCAACCTGCCCACCGGCAGATCACGGTGTCGCTGCTATTGGCGGTGCTGGCGGCGGTTTTGTCGCTGGTGCCGGTAATCGTGCTGGTTGAGCTGGTGCGCACCGTAATGCTGTCCTTCCAGGGAGAGCCGATAGATGCGTCAAAGCTGTGGCTGCTAGTCGCGGCGCTCATGGTGGCCACCGTCCTACATGGACAGGCAACCGTGAAGAGCCTCCAGGTAAGCCACCAGGCCGACGGCCTTTTGGGCGAGCACTTACGCCAGCAGCAGATTACCAAGCTGGGTAGGCTCCCGCTGTCTTGGTTTACGCGGACACCTTCGGGGACTGTGAAAACCTACATCGAAGACGACGTCACCAAGATCCACCAGCTCATCGCCCACGCGCCGCACGATTATTCGGCCGGTGTACTCGTACCGCTATTGAGCCTGGGATACATGTTCGTGGTGGACTGGCGGATAGGCCTGCTGGGCCTGGTACCACTGCTGTTGGCAGTGGCCACCATGCCGTTTATGATGCGCGAGTTTCAAGAAAAGGCGGAGAAATTTAAGTCCAGCCAGAAGCAGCTAGACGCCGCCGTCGTAGAGTTGGTGCGCGGCATCCCGGTTATCAAGGTGTTTGTTCCGGAAGGCTACGACGAGAGCATTTTCCTTAGTCGTTCCCGGAGTTTTGGTGGGTTCTATCGCGAGTGGTTGCACGCCACCGTACACCCCACCGCTTTGATGAAGATCTTCACCTCCACCGGGTTTGGCCTGCTGGTGGTAGCCGCGGCCAGCCCGTGGCTCATCACGTCTGCGGGCGTACCAGTGGCCGATGTGCTGGCAGCGTTTTTGTTCATCAACAACATCGCCGCGCCTCTGCTTATGCTTTCGCGCACTAACATCATGTTTTCGGAGGCGAAGGCTGCCGCGGCGGATCTCACCGAGTTCTTCAACATCCCGGTATTGCCGCCCGCTGCTGGCGGCAGGGAGCCTGCAAACGCCGGAATTGAGTTGAAAGATTTAAGCTTCTCCTACGTGCCGGACACCCCGGTGCTTTCCGGCATTAACCAAAAACTTACCGCCGGCAGCATCACTGCGGTGGTGGGACCTTCCGGCTCGGGGAAGTCCACGTTAGCCGCGCTCATCCCCCGGCTATTAGACCCCACGGAGGGGTCGGTGCGCATTGGTGGCGTCCCTAGTACTGATCTCCGATCTGACCAGCTCTACCGTAGGGTAGGGTTCGTCTTCCAGGACCCTTACCTTATGCGGATGAGCGTGCGGGATAACATTCGCCTCGCTCACCCGGAGGCCACCGACGCAGACGTGGTTCGCGCCGCCCGCGCCGCCCAGATTCATGAGCGCATTACCCATCTGCCGCGCGGCTACGACTCGGTGGTGGGAGAGGACGCGCAGCTTTCCGGTGGCGAGCAGCAGCGGCTGGCTATTGCCCGGTCCATCTTGCTCGACGCGCCGATCCTCGTGTTGGATGAGGCCACCGCTTTTGCGGATCCGGACTCCGAGGCCGCGATCCAGCGGGCCATTACCGAGCTGGTGGCCGGGCGCACGCTAGTAGTTATCGCACACCGGCTCCACACGATCACCGGCGCTGACCGGATCCTCATGCTGGAAAACGGTGAGGTCACCGAAGCAGGCACTCACGAAGAGTTAGTGGCGGCAGGCAAGGGCTACGCCACGATGTGGGCACGCTACCAAACCGCGCAGGCGGGCATCCAAGGGGAGGAAAAATAATGATCCGCACGCTCTATTCACTGGGCAGTCCGGCTGATCGTCGCCGTCTGGTGCTGGTCCTTACGCTAATTGGGATTTCCGCGGTGGCGTTGGCCATTGGCTTTATCCTCATTGCACTGTTTTTGGACACGCTGTTTAGCGAAGATCCCGCGCAGGCCGCAGCATGGTTGCCCTGGATCATTATCTCCGTCCTCGTCTACGCCGCCGCAGACTGGCCCACTGAGGTTATTGCCCAGGACCTGGGGCATGATTACGTGCTGCGCATCCACCGGCTTATCGCCGATCGCACGGCACAGCTACCCCTGGGCTATTTTGAAGAAGATCGCGCCGGCCAGATCGGTGTTGTAGCCACCAGCGGTGCGCTGTTTGCCGCTAACGCGCCGGCAATGATGCTGCGGCCCATGCTGCACGGTGCTGCCTCGGCCGGTTTGGCTTGCGTGTTTCTCATCGCCGTGGACTGGCGGCTGGGGCTGGTTACCGTTGCAGTGGCTGCCGTGGTGTGGTTCGCCTATAACCGCCTAATGCGGCAGTACCGCGTGGCAGAGCGCCAGAAGGGCGAGCGCAACGAGCACGGCGCCGCGGAGGTGCTGGAGTTCGCCCAGGTGCAGCCGGTGCTGCGCATGGCTGGGCCGGATTCGCTGGGGGAGCGCGCCGTGCGCGCCTCGATTCGAGAGCAGCTTAGCGCCCAGCAGCACACCCAGAAGACAGGTGAGATGATCATGGGTCGTCTGGCTTTAATCATCATGGTCGGTACCGTGGTCATTGATGCCCTGGCCACCGTGCTACTTCTCAACCACTGGCTAGAAGCAGGCACCTACATTGGCGTCATTGTGTTGGTGTTCATCCTGGCTCGCGTTGCTATGTCGGGCATACCCTACGGCGAGGGCTTGGAATCCGCGCGCAATACCTTAGATGAGATCCAAAAGATCCTCGATGCGCGGGTGTTGCCGGAGCCTGCGGTTCCGGCGGCGCCACGCGACTATGGCATCGAGTTCGATGGGGTGGGCTTTGGCTACGAACCCAACACCCCAGTGGTCCGCGACGTGAGTTTCCGCGTGGCGCCCGGAACTACTACTGCGTTGGTGGGTCCCAGCGGCTGCGGCAAGAGCACCTTGCTAAAACTTGCGGCACGCTTCTATGACGTTGACCAGGGGACCATCCGTATCGGTGGTGTGGATATTCGCGATCTTGGCTCCCGGGCGGTGTTGGATTCGCTGGCTATGGTGTTCCAATACGTGTACCTCTTCGAGGACACACTGTATGAAAACATCCGCCTGGGCTGCCACAATGCAACGCGGGAGGAGGTGCTCCGCGCAGCGGAGTTGGCCGGTGTCACCGAGATTGCCCGGCAGCTGCCGCAGGGGTTTGACACCCTGATTAGCGAGGGCGGGCAGAATCTCTCCGGTGGTGAGCGTCAGCGTGTCTCCATCGCTCGTGCGCTACTGAAGGACGCGCGGATCGTGCTGCTTGATGAGGCGACTAGCTCTCTAGACGTGCAGAATGAGCACCTTGTGATGCGCGGTATGAAAACGCTTTCTGCCGAGCGCACCATCGTCGTCATTGCGCACCGGCTGCACACCATCCGCGACGCGGACCAGATTGTGATGATGAGTCCCTCCGGCACCGTGGAGTCTATCGGCAACCACGAGGAACTCATGGAGAGTTCCCCACGCTACCGCAGCTTCTGGGGTGAAAAGAGCGACGCCACCAGCTGGAAGCTGTAGGGACTAGCTGTCGCGGCCGCGTAGATACCGCACCGTGCGCGCCAGTGCGAGATCATCGCACGGTTCGCAGGCGGTAAGGCGGCCTTTTTCCACGCGCAGGAGAAGATCGCAGCACCGCGCCACCAGCTCCATGTCATGGGTTACTACCAAAACGGTCTTGCCCTGCCGGGCTAGGGCGTCTAGCAGGTGGGCCACCCGGTGCATGCGGCACAGGTCCAGCCCGCTGGTGGGTTCATCGAAGACGATTACCTCGCGCTCACTTAGGACTGCTGAGGCGATGGCCACGCGCTGGCGTTCGCCGCCCGAAAGCGACATCGGGTGCCGGGCCCGCTTGTCCGCGAGATCAAGTGCACCAAGCACCTCGGTAAGGCGCGCTTCGTTTTTCCCAGCCGGTCCACTGGTGCCGATGATTACGTCGGACTCCACGCTCTCCCCGAAAAGCTGGTGGTTTACGTCCTGCATTACTAAATAGGACTGGCGCAGGCGCTGCCGGGGACCCGAGAGCGAGCGGTTATTGATGTCCACCACGCCGGTGGCCTTAGATTCCAGGCCAGTCAGAACGCGCACAAAGGTAGATTTTCCGGCCCCGTTGCGTCCTACCACGCCGATGACTTGTCCTTGCGGCAACTCCGTGTGGCTGATGCTCAGGGATGGCTCTGTAGCCTTGGGGTAGGTGAACTGTAGCTTTTTGAGCACCATCGTGCCACTTGAAGGGCGTGGCTCGCGGGTCACCTCGGGGACCTGCTGCGCTGAGCGCAAGCCCATGCGGTACAGTTCGGCCTTGTCTAGGGTGCGAAACTCCGAGCCGCTGAGATCATGAGCGATCTGCCCGTCCTGCATAACCAGCACTCGGTCCACGATGTCAACTAGGTAGGAAAGCCGATGCTCAGCGATCAGGACGGTGCGGCCCTGTGTCTTCCACTGCGCGACGATGCGGCGCAGCTCATCGACGGCGGCGAGGTCGAGATTTGATGATGGTTCGTCTAGTAGTAGTACCTGTGGGTGCATCGCGGCCACTGAAGCGCATGCTATTTTTTGTTTCTGGCCGCCGGAAAGTGTGAACAGGTGCCGGTCGAGGAGATGAACCATGCCGAAATCTGCGGAAAGTTCCCCAATACGCTGTCGAATCTCGTTGGGCGCCACGCCGAGGTTTTCGCAGCCAAAGGCGAGTTCGCTGGCTACTTCCAGCGTGAAAAATTGCGACTTGGGGTTTTGGAACACTGAGCCTACGCGTTCGGCGATGTCGTGTGGGTGGGCATGAGTGATGTCTTCGTCGTCCAGCAGCACCTCCCCCGAAATCTGGGCGTCGCAGAACGTGTGCGCCACGCCGTTTATCAGGCGTAGCAGGCTGGACTTACCGCAGCCTGATTCGCCACACACTAGAATTAGTTCGCCCTTCGCCACGGTGAGATTTACGTGGTGCAGCACCGGCTCCGCTGTGTTTTGACCATAGGATAGTGACACATCGTGCAGCTTTATCACGGCAGCATCACTATATTTACCAGTAGTAGGATCAGGGACACGACGAGCACGCTTATGACTATTGCGTCGCCTACGCGGAAGCCTATCTCGCACAGCGTGGTTCGTCGGCGAGGCGAGCCCAATCCGCGGGTCACTGCAGACATAGCCAGCTCGTTGCCGATGCTCACAACGGACGCCAACAGTGGCACAAAGCGGTATTCGAGCATAGCGATCGGGTTGCGCAGGCCCGAGATGCCACGCATCTGCATGGCGGTGCGGATATCGCGGTATTCCTCGAGAATCGTCGGGAAGAACCGGAACATGATGGACGTGGGGATGGTCAGGGCGTCGGGGCTCCGCATGCGCTGCATCGCGGCCATGAATTCGCTGGCCGAGACGGTGCGTAGTAGGTACCAGCAGCACGTGATGCCAGGGAGGATGAGCGAAAGCCCTGCGAACCACGTAGCGCACACGTCCACGATGATGTGGCGCTCGGGCAGGGCCTGTACCACCACCGCAGGAAAGCCGGCGAGCACCGCGAAGGTGAGTGCGTATCGCAGTGCAGCGGCCACCATGCCGGAGGCGAGGAAAAGTGCCCCGGGAACGGCAATGAGCATCCACCGGGCGGTGCTGCCCAGCGCCCCACTGGACCCGGCCGGTGAGATGAGCACCGAGGACACCACGAGGATGACCAGCACCGTGGTGCGTGGGTCCAGATGGAGTCCCGCTGTGTGCGTGCCTGATCCGGGCAAAGTGGGCGACATCAGGCGATTCCTGCTCGCTGGAAGTGCTTGGTGAAGATGCGCCGGCCGAGGATCCCGCCGAGGATCCCGCAGACGAAGGTTACTATCACAATGATGAGGAATAGCCAAGTCATCTGGCCAATAGAGGTGAGGCCATCCGCGAAACTAGCACCATATTTGGTCTGCATGCCGCTGCTCTCTATGTAGCGCCGAGTGGTGAAGAAAAGCGGAATATATGATGCGGTGGGTGACACTGCTATAAAGGCATAGGCGATCACACTGTGTATTGCGCTCGTATACTTGCCGGCGCGCAAAATTAACTCGGCAAACACGGCCATGACCAAGCTGAGCAGCAGTGGCCATATGCCTAAACCAAGCAGCAGGCTGGCGAGGCCGCTGAGAAGAAGGAATATGAAGACCATGCCGGGCTTGTGCACCTTGGCCAAGAACAGCATCATCGGGATGCCCAGGATGAGGGCCTGAACGCTGGTGATCATCACGTAGGTGATGGGGGTGATGCCGATGAAGGCGATGACCACGCCGGCTACCAAGTTGATGACGAAGAAGATGCCGATGTTCATCAGGTCGGTGATGTTCAGCCGTCCTGCTTTTGCATCTTTCGGGGTGGTGTGGGGAGTACTGGGCATGATGTTTCCTTTCAGATTAGGCTGCTTGTGCGTAGCACTGGGTTGGGGGCAAGTGGCTTGTCAGGTGAGTGAAACAGGTGTGGCATGAACTCTAAATTTCGCCTTCTTCTACGTCGCTGCCGACGATGTCGGCGATCAGGTCGGACAATTCTCGGACCGTTGGATGGTTGAATACGTCACGTATGGAGATGGGCCGTCGTAAAGCGCCTCGGCGAAGTCCTGGACGTAGGAGTCGCGGCCCGCCACGACGGGAGGGGTCTTGCCCATGGTGGCGGTGTACGGGTTGCGGGGGCGTCGCGGCAGCTGTGGCATGAGGCACCTCGTTTTTACTCGTTACTATTCTTACTATTCTTACTACTGTTACTATTCCGGCGCTGCGCAACCGCTCTGTCATCCCAACCCGAAAACCCCGCTGCCGCGCGAGCCGCACGAAGCAAACGGGCCGCGAGCCATTACGCTGGGGAGGAACTGTCTGAAATACGTCCAGTACACAAACCCAGTACACAAATACAGTGGAAGTGAGACCTCTTGGATACGCAGATTGCCGTAGAGACGCTGGCGCGCGTGCTCATGCCGCGCAAGGGCGAACCGCACGACGTGCGCTCGCTGTACCTCGTTGAGGCGGAGCAGAATAAGCAGCGCGTGCGCTGGTCGGACCGCACGACCCTGACTGTCCCGGAAGGGCAGGAGGTCAGCTTCGAGACCTACTTCAACGCGTTCCCGGCTTCCTACTGGCGTCGCTGGTCGCAGTTGGACCGCGTGGTCCTGAGCCTGGATATTCAGGGCGCGGCCACCATCTCCGTCTACCGCTCGAAGCACGACGGCGTGCGCATCAGCGTGACCAACGTTGAGGTCGCCGACCAGCACGTAGAGATTCCGCTCCCGCTGAAAAACTTCGAGGACGGCGGCTGGCTCTGGTTCGACATCACCGCGGAGTCCGACGCCACCGTCACCAACGCCGCGTGGTGCGCCGACCAGGCGCCGCAGGAGCAGGTGCTTCACGACGCCACCACGATCCCTCCCCAGCCCAAGCAGGTAGCCGTGGGCATCCCCACGTTCAACCGCCCCCGCGACGCGGTCAACGCGCTGCACGCGCTGGCCGAGGACCCGGTAGTGGAGGCGTGCATCAGCCACGTGCTCATGCCGGACCAGGGCAACCAGCACCCGGCGGACGAGCCGGACTTCGCGGAGGCGCAGGCCGCGCTCGGTGACAAGCTGCGCATCTTCCCGCAGGGCAACCTGGGCGGGTCCGGCGGCTACAGCCGCATCATGTACGAGGGCCTGAACAATACGGACGCGCCGTTCATCCTCTACATGGACGACGACATCGCGATCGAGCCCGACTCCATCGTGCGCGCGGTGCAGGCAGCCCGCTACGCGCGCACCCCGATCCTGGTCGGCGGGCAGATGCTCAACCTGCAGGACCGCGCGCAGCTGCGCACCACCGGCGAGGCCGTGGACCGCTCCACCTTCATGTGGGGCGCTGCCGAGCACGCCGTCTACGACCACGACTTTTCCAAGTACCCGCTGGGCTACGTGGGCACCCAGGAAGAGGAGCTGGACCCGCGCAAGACCACCTCGCGCGCGCTGCACCGCCGCATCGACGTGGACTACAACGGCTGGTGGATGAACCTGTTCCCGCGCGCCGTCGCCGAGCAGCTCGGCCTGCCGCTGCCGCTGTTTATTAAGTGGGACGACACCGAGTACGCGCTGCGCGCCAAGGAGGCCGGCTACCCCACGGTGACCTGGCCGGGCGTGGCCATTTGGCACATGGCGTGGGCGGACAAGGACGACGCGATCGACTGGCAGGCCTACTTCCACCTGCGCAACCGCCTCATCGTCGCCGCGATGTACGGCCCGGAGAAGGCCGACGGCATCCTGCGCAACATGCTCAAGTCCACCTACAAGCACATCATGTGCATGGAGTACTCCACCATGGCGATCCAGGTGGAGGCTATGCAGGACTTCCTCAAGGGGCCGGACCAGCTGTTCAGCATCCTCGAGTCCTCGCTTCCGAGGATCCAGGAAATCCGCAAGCAGTACCCGGACGCCCAGGTCATCGGCTCCGCCGCGGACCTGCCCGCGCCCACCGGCGCGCCGGGTGTGCCCACCCGCAACATCGGCGGCCGCCTGGCCAAGGTGAAGAAGATTCCGTGGGCGGTGAAGGCGCTGCGCCACCAGTTCACCACCGAGGACCGCGCGCACTGGGACGCGCCGCAGCTCAACCTCACGGCCGAGGAGGCCCGTTGGTACACGCTGGCCCGCGTCGATTCCGCTACGGTATCCACCGCCGGCGGTACGGGCGTGGCCTTCCGAAAGCGCGACAAGGCTACGAGCGACGCCCTGCTCAAGCAGACCAAGGAACTCCAGGCGCAGATCAAGGAGCGGTGGGCGGACCTGCAGTCCGAGTACCGCGCCGCGATGCCACGCCTGACCAGCCACGAGGAGTGGGGGAAGATCTTCGATGCCCAGTAAGCCCAGAAAGCCCAGTAACAAGCACTCGCTCGACGCCCGAGAAGCCGAGCTGCTCATCGCCCTGCAAGACCGCGCGTTTACCCCGGCCACCACGAAGGTGGCGCGCACGCTGAGCCACTTCGGCGAGCACGACTTGGGCTGGATGGGCGTGGCTGCGGTGGGCGCGGCGTCGACAAGCGCGAACCGCCGGAAGTGGCTGGCGTTGGGCGCGGGCACCTTCGTTGCGCACGCGGCGAGCGTGGTGCTCAAGCGCATCGTGCGGCGGCCGCGCCCCCACGATCCGGGCGTGAAGATCGGCGTGAAGACACCGTCGCAGCTGTCGTTTCCTTCCTCGCACGCGACGAACACGGCGGCGGCCGCGGTGCACCTCGCGGACATTACGGGCTCGAAACTGCCGTGGCTTCTCGTGCCGGTAATGATGTGTTCGCGTAACGTGCTCGGGGTGCATTACCCTACGGACACCCTGGCGGGCGCTGCGCTGGGCGCGGCGGTGGCCAAGGTTGCAGTTGAGGTGGAAAGGACAACCCGATGACGGAAAAGGAATACGACGAGCCCCTGCTCAAGCCGGAGCCGCACACCACGGGCGTGGACATCAGCACCAAGCGCAAGCCGCCGAAGAACCTGCCCGACGCGATGATCAAGGGCCTGCGCCCCAAGCAGTGGGTCAAGAACGTGCTCGTGCTTTCCGCCCCGCTCGCCGCCGGTGAGTTTACGGGCCGCACGCTTATCGACGTCGCACTCGCATTCATCGTCTTCTGCCTCGGCGCGTCCTCCATCTACCTGGTCAACGACGCCCTGGACGTCGAGTCGGACCGCGAGCACCCGACCAAGCGGTTCCGCCCGATCGCCTCCGGCATGCTGCCGATCAAGCTGGCCTTCGGCATGGCTGCCATCCTCATCGCCCTGGCCCTGGGCCTGTCCTTCTTGGCCACGGACGGCCCTGCGCTCGCGCTGGTCATTGGCATCTACATCGCCCTGCAGCTGGGCTACTGCTTCGGCTGGAAGCACATCCCGGTGATTGACATCGCGCTGGTCTCGTCCGGCTTCATGCTGCGCACGATGGCCGGCGGCGTGGCCGCGAGCATCGCCCTGTCGCAGTGGTTCCTGCTGGTGGCCGCGTTCGGCTCCCTGTTCATGGCGTCGGGCAAGCGCTACGCGGAGATGCTGCTGGCGCAGAAGACGGGCGCGAAGATCCGCAAGGCGCTGGAGGGCTACACGGCCACGTACCTGCGCTTCGTGTGGACGCTGTCCGCAACGGCGGTCGTGATGAGCTACGCGCTGTGGGGCTTCCAGCTGTCCAACGACACCGATGGCCCGGCCGCGATCTGGTACCAGATCTCCATGGTCCCGTTCGTCATCGCGATCCTGCGCTACGCGGCAGAGGTGGACGGCGGCAAGGGCGGCGCGCCGGACGAGATCGCGCTGGAGGACCGCGTCCTGCAGTTGCTCGCCCTGGCGTGGATCCTCTGCATCGTCATGGCGGTTTACGTCATTCCGGCGGTGGCTTAGTAGTATCGCTGGAATGAACAAACAGGCCCGCATTTCGCTGCTCGCTGCAGCGGCAATCGCGGGCATCTTTGCGTTCTGGGGAGGATTTACCCGCCGCTGGATGTCCGACGATGGACTCATCGTGCTGCGCACCGTGCGCAACCTGCTCGCGGGCAACGGCCCCGTGTTCAACATCGGCGAGCGCGTGGAGGCCAACACCTCAGTGCTGTGGCAGTACCTCATCACGGCGTTCGGCTGGCTCACGGGCGCCCGGCTCGAGGACGTGGCGATGTGGCTCGCGCTCGCCTGCACCGTCATCGGCGCCGTCGTGGCCACCGTGGGCTCGGGCCGGTTCTGGGACCAGGCTGCCGCCACCCGCGGCGTTGTCCTGCCGTTTGGCATCCTCATCTACCTGGCGCTCCCGCCTGCGCGCGACTTTGCCACCTCCGGTTTGGAGTGGGGCCTGTGCATCATGTGGCTCGCCGTGTGGTGGGCGCTGCTGGTCCAGTGGGCCGCCCCGATTGGGCGCCGCGCCCTCCCGGTGTCCGGGTATTGGCTGGCGTTCTGGTGCGGCCTGTCGTGGCTGGTCCGCCCGGAGCTTGCGCTCTACGGCGGGGTGACCGGCATCGTGCTGCTGGCGTACAGTCCCCGCAAGTGGGCGGGCATCCTCGCAGCCGCGCTGCCGGTGCCCGCCGCGTACCAGCTATTCCGCATGGGCTTCTACGGCCTGCTCACCCCGCACACGGCGGTGGCCAAGTCCGCCTCGGACGCGGAGTGGGCCCGGGGCGGGACCTACTTCTGGGACTTTGTTGGCTACTACTGGCTCTGGCTGCCGCTGCTGGTCGTCGCGGGGTGTGCGGTGTGGTTGCTGCGGGGTGCGAGGGGGCGTCGATTAGCAATTGTCCTGCTCACCGCGGGCTGCGCCCTCGTGCACGTGCTGTACGTGCTGCGCGTGGGCGGCGACTTCATGCACGGGCGCATGCTGCTGCTGCCGCTGTTTGCCCTGCTCTTGCCGATGATGACGGTGCCGCTGACGCGCGTGACCATCGCGCTGACGCTTGCCGCGACGGTGTTCGCCGGCGTGACGATCGTGCGCGCGCACCCCATCGACTGGTTCGCGTACGAGCGCGGCGAGAAGGAGCTGAACATTGTCGACGAGCGCGAGTTCTGGTCCTACGCAATCGGCCAGAGCCCGGCCGACCCGCCGCTGCACGCGGAGGACTTCCTCGGCTCCAAACTGATGGAATCGTGGACCGAGGCGGTGGAGAACGGGCAGGAGCACGACGCAGGGCAGCTCAACATCGCGCGGCTGAGCACGCACCCGGACGAATACTCCTGGTACTGGCGCCCCCGCATGGACGAGGACGAGGCCAAGGGGAGCGACCTGCTGGACCTGCCGACCACGGCATACCTCACCAACCTGGGCATGACGAGCATGAACGCGCCACTGGAGATGCGCGTGCTGGACTCGGTGGGCCTGGCCACGCCGCTGGCCGCGCGCATGCCCCGCGACCCGGAGGGGCGAGTCGGGCACGACAAGTACCTGCCCATGGAGTGGCAGGTGGCGGACTCCGCGACGAAGATCGACTCGATGCCCAAGGACGTGGACCGCGAGCAGGCGCGTGCGGTGCGCGCGGCGCTGCGCGAGGAGCCCATCGCGGACCTGCTGGCCAGCTCGCGTGAGCCGATGAGCTGGCACCGTTTCTGGGAAAATGTGCAGTATTCTCTGGGTGACGGTCGCTCGCTCCAGCTTGAGCAGGATCCAACGGTCTACCTCTCGGACGAGACGATCCGGGAGATCAAAAAGGGCAAGGATCCTGGGGTTTCGGGGACGCAGATCGCCTGGCCGGTGAATTGAATGGCTCTTACGGTCTCAACTTGGTAACGTTGCTGTAACCAAAAGCTGAAAAACATTCACCGAAGTTGGGAGAGTAATGTCCGCGACGAAATCGAAGCGTGGTCTGCTTGCGCTGCTCATGGCGCTGCTGACCGCCCTGGGCGCAGTGGTGAGCGCCCCGCAAGCCTCGGCAGCAAACCGCGACTGGCTGCGCCCCGACTCCACGGGTACGTGCGAGTGGGACCGCGTCGGCTTCTGGGTACAGCGCTGCACCGTCTGGTCGCCCGCGATGGGCCGCCACATCACCGTGCAGATCCAGCCGGCGCAGCGCGGCGGCAACGCGGGCCTGTACATGCTCGACGGCCTGCGCGCCACGGAGATCACCAACGCCTGGGTCAACGACGTCAACGCGGCGCAGATGTTTAAAGACAACAACATCACGCTCGTCATGCCGGTCGGTGGCCAGTCCTCCTTCTACACGGACTGGAACGCGCCCGCGACGTACGACTTCAACCACCCCGTGACCTACAAGTGGGACACCTTCCTGTCCCAGGAGCTGCCGAGCTACCTGCGGGACAACTTCGGCGTCTCGCCCACGAACAACTCCATCCTTGGCCTGTCTATGGGCGGCACCGCCGCGATCAACCTTGCCGCGCTGCACCCGAACCAGTTCCGCCAGGTCCTCTCGTACTCCGGCTACCTCACCACCACCATCCCTGGTGGCCAGACGGCGCTACGCGTCGCGCTTCTCGACGGCGGCCTGTACAACCTCAACGCCATGTGGGGCTCCATCTTCAATCCCCGCCGCTACGAGAACGACCCGTTCCTGAATATGGGGAACCTGCGCGGCAAGGACGTCTACGTGTCCTCCGGTAGCGCGGTCCCAGGTCCGGCCGATGACAAGTACCTGCCGGAGCACCGCGCGTCAGGAATCGCGCTGGAGTCCATTGCCAACTTCACCACCCACCTGTGGAGCGCGAAGGCGACCGTGACGGGCGTACAGCACACCGCCGTGTTCACGCCGACTGGCTTGCACAACTGGGATCAGTTCGGCTCCCAGCTCGTGGCCACTCAGCCGCGCATTCTCAACGTGATGAACGCCTGGTAAACCCCGGCTGCCGCTGGCCCCGTTCCCCGCATTCGTGGGAGCGGGGCCTTCGTGCGTTCTGGCACTGCGCGGCGCAGTCACACGGAAAACATTTGCCCCAAAAGTTCCCGGCGTGTCACCGTGTAAAGTCTCAAGTCAAACTTAACCTTTGGGTTACACAAGCGCTCGTGCACTGGCTACGCCGGGGGAGGGGAACCCCCGGACCGGCCTGCAGGGGCGCGACGCCCCCATGACCAGACGAATTGATGAGGCAGGACACCTTCATGCGCGAACACCGTTCCCCCAACACGAGGCTGCGTGCCCGTATCGCTCGGGTAGCAGCAGTGCCCACCGCGGCGCTCATGGTCGCAGCGGCGCTTCCCGGCGTCGCCCCGCAGGCGCAGGCACAACTGAGCAGTGGCAGCAGCACGTTCGGCGACTCCCGCGGTCTCTCGGACGCGATCCGTCCGAAGGATCCGCCGGCGCGGACCCCGATCGAGGTCGACGAGCACCCGCAGATCCCGGGCCTGCCGGACGGTGTGAGCGTGGACCGCATCGAGTGGCTGACCAACCGCCGCGTCGCCGTGTTTATCAAGTCCGCGGCGATGCCTGACCAACTCATGCAGGTGCAGATCCTCCTGGCGCGCGACTGGCACCAGAACCCGGACGCGAAGTTCCCGGAGGTCTGGGCGCTTGACGGCCTGCGCGCGCGTGATGACGAGAACGGCTGGACCATTGAAACCAACATCGAGCAGTTCTACGCCGACAAGAACGTCAACGTGATCCTGCCGGTGGGCGGCGAGTCCTCCTTCTACTCCGACTGGCAGCGCCCAAACAACGGCAAGAACTACAAGTGGGAGACCTTCTTTACCAAGGAGCTCATCCCGATCCTGCACAACCGCTTCCGTTCCAACGACAAGCGCGCGCTGACCGGCATCTCCATGGGCGGCACCGCGGCAATCAACCTGGCGGAGCGCAACCCGCACCTGTTCGACTTCGTCGGCTCTTTCTCCGGCTACCTGGACACCACGACCACCGGTATGCCGTCGGCGATCAAGGCGGCGCAGCTGGACGCGGGCGGCTACGACGCGGAGGCCATGTGGGGCCCGCTCGGCTCGCAGGACTGGGTCGACCACGACCCCAAGCTGGGCATTGAGAACCTGGAGGGCAAGACGGTCTACGTCTCCTCCGGCTCGGGCCGCGACGACTTTGGCAGCCCAGACTCCGTGGCCAAGGGCGCGGCCAACCCGGCGGGCGTGGGCCTCGAGGTGCTCTCGCGTCTGTCCACCCAGACCTTCGTGGACTACGCCAGCCGCACCAACGTTAAGCCGATTGTGAAGTTCCGCCCGTCCGGCGTGCACTCCTGGGAGTACTGGCAGTTCGAGATGACGCAGGCGTGGCCCTACATCGCCAACTCGCTCGGCGTGGCCGAGGCGGACCGTAGCGCGGACTGCACCCCGGTTGGCGCGATCGCCGAGGTCACCGCGGACGGCTCGATCGGCTCCTGCGTGAACAACGAGTACGACGCGGGCAAGGACAAGCAGGGCAAGGCCCAGGACTTCCGCGGCGGCACGGCCTTCTGGGCGCCCAACACCGGCGCGCACGCCCTGTACGGCGCCATCCTGGCCAAGTACAGCGGCCTGGGCGGCGCGCAGGGCTGGCTCGGCTTCCCCACCACGGGCGAGCAGGCTACCCCGGACGGCGTCGGCCGCTTCGTGCACTTCGAAAACGGTTCCATCTACTGGACCCCGGAGACCGGCGCGTACGCCATCCCGGGCGACATGTTCCAGGCTTGGGGCGAGAACGGTTTTGAGACGGGCGACCTGAAGTACCCGGTCAAGGAAGCCAACAAGGTTGGCGAGGGCTACGTCCAGCAGTTCCAGGGCGGCTTCCTCACTCGCAACCCGGACGGCACCCACCACATCGTCCACGGCGCGATCGGCGCGAAGTACGGCGAGATGGGCACCGCCACCTCGGACCTGGGCTTCCCCACGGGCAACGAGATTGCCATCAAGGGCGGCTTCTTCCAGCCGTTTGAGAAGGGCAACATCTACTGGTCCGCTGAGTCCGGCGCGCACGTCATTTACTACGGTGACATCTTCGACGAGTGGGGCAAGCGCGGCTACGAGCAGGGCGAGCTGGGCTGGCCCACCTCGGACATGCAGGACATCAGCGCCGGCGGCCTCACCATCAGCTTCCAGCACGGCACCCTGGAGCAGGTCAATGGCACGGTGGTGAAGCGATGAGGCGTCTCGGAGCCCTGTGCTTAGCGACGCTCACCCTCTCCCTCGCCGCCTGCTCCGGTTCCACCACTGTTGACGGCGAGGACGCGAAGGCGTCGGCAAGCGCTGAGCAGTCCTCCTCCGCCCCGGCGGAGTCCTCGACCGCCGCCCCCGGCACCACCCGCTCTGAGGCGACGAGCTCCAAGGCCCCGGCGGCCCAGTCCGGCTCGCGGCCGGAGGACCAACCGGCGCAGGAGGTGACCTCGGTGCCGCAGCAGGCCTCGGGCTTTACCGCGCAGGAGGAGACCTACCTGGAGCAGCTCCGCGAGAACGGACTGAACGTGGAGGGAGTTGAGGACCAACTCACAGCCACGGGGCGTACGGTGTGCTCGGACGATACCGTCACGCGCGACGCGGTCGCCGGCCAGCTCGTGGCGCAGCGGCGCACCGACATGGACCCCGCTGCCCTGGGCACGCTGATTGCGGACACCGCGCGCGCGAACCTCTGCTAAGAAAGGCACTTCATGCGCAAAGGGCGCAACGTTTTTGTGGTTGCAGCCGTCCTGGTGGTCCTCGCAGTCATCGGGCTGGGGGTCTACCAGTGGCAGGCGTCGGACCAATCCGGTGATTCGGCGCTGTCCCCGGTGCCCGGCCAGGGCGAGACTGAGGGCGGGTCGCAGGACCCGGAGCAACCGGCCGAGCCGGACTGGTGCCCGGCCGTCGAGTTCGTCTCCGTGCCCGGCACCTGGGAGTCTTCGGCGGATGATGACCCGTTCAATCCGCAGGCCAACCCGCAGAGCTTCATGCTCTCCATCACGCAACCGCTCCAGCAGGAGTACGACATCAACCACGTCCGCGTGTTTACCGTGCCGTACACCGCGCAGTTCCGGAACATCCAGACTGAGCATGGCCGGCGCGAGATGACGTATGACGACTCCCGCGCCGAGGGCAAGGCGAAGCTCAACGGCGAGCTGAAGCACGTGGCGACGACATGCCCGAGCACCAAGTTCATCATCGCCGGGTTCAGCCAGGGCGCGGTGATCGTGGGCGACATTGCCAACGAGATTGGTACCGGGATGAACGCTGTGCCGCCGGAGCGCCTGCTTGGCGCGGTGATGATTGCGGACGGGCGCCGCGAGAACGGCGTGGGTGTGAACCCGGGCGCGCCGGTGACCGGCGTGGGCGCGGAGATCGCGCTGCAGCCGCTGCAGTTGGTGGCCGACGGCGTGACGCCGGGCGCGACCATGACGGGCGCGCGCCCCGGCGGGTTTGGCGAGGTTGCGGACCGCGCCTTCGAGATCTGCGCACCCGCGGACACCGTGTGCGATGCGCCCGCGCGCGTAGGCAATGCGCTGGAGCGTGCGCAGGAGTTAGTAATGGCAAGCGGAAACCACGCGATGTATGCGACAAACCCGGATGTGATTCCGGGAACGACCACACCACAGTGGACGCTGGATTGGGCGCGCACTACTATAGATGCTTTGTAGGTACTAACTAATTTTTGGAGGGCCCAGACATGGATCTCGACGCAATCATCGCACGCTTCCTCGACCAGGACGGAAACATCACGATCCCGCCGGGATTTACCATCCCCGCCATGACGGAGATGCTCTACGCCGCGGCCGAGCACGCCGGGCAGGCAGATGCCGTGAGCATCAGGTTCTGGGACTACTCCGATAGCGCCGAGGGCAACTCCGTTGTGTACACGCGCCGTGAGGTCAACACCCGCATCAAAGCGATCGCCGTGCGCCTGGCCCAGGTGGGCAAGCCCGGCGACCGCGTAGCCATCCTGGCGGCCAACTCGCCCGAGTACATCCTCGGCTTTATCGGCGCGATGTACGCGGGCCAGGTGCCCGTCCCGCTCTATGACCCGAACGAGCCCGGCCACGAGGGCCACCTGCGCGCCGTGCTGTATGACTCCGGTGCGAAGACGGTCCTGACCAACAAGAAGGGCGCCGCCGCGGTGCGCGCCTACTTTGCCGACCTGCCGTCGGCGCAGCGCCCGCGCATCATCGCCGTCGACGCGCTGCCGGACACCCTGGCCCAGGGCTGGGGCGAGCTGCGCGCAGCGGCAGAGGCGGCGGGTGCCGCCGGCGCGGACACCGCGAACCAGACCGCGTTCCTGCAGTACACCTCCGGCTCCACCCGCACCCCGGCGGGCGTGAAGCTGACCAACGAGTCCATTGTGTCCAACGTCATCCAGATCTACAGCGGCGTGGGCGTGCAGCAGCCGATGCGCCTGGTGTCCTGGTTGCCGCTGCACCACGACATGGGCATCGTGGTCACCACGCTGCTGATCATCCTGGGCAACGAGATGGAGATCTTCACGCCGCAGGATTTCGTGCAGCAGCCGAAGCGCTGGATGGAGCGCCTCTCCCGCCGCGAGTCGGACCCGGAGGACATGCACATCTACACCGTCGCGCCGAACTTTGCGCTGGACATGGCCGCCCGCTACGCTGCGCCCAACGGGCCCGAGGCAGCCGAGGACTACGACTTCTCCCAGCTCGAGTGCATCATCATCGGCTCCGAGCCGGTGACCAAGCCGGGCGTCGACGCGTTCTTCACCGCGTTTGGCAAGTCGGGCCTGCGCCGCGAGGTCCTGCGCCCCTCCTACGGCCTGGCCGAGGCGACCCTCCTGGTATCCACCCCGCAGGCCGGCAAGACGACGGAGCTGCCGCGCTTTACCTCCTTCGACCGCGAGCAGCTCGCGGCCGGCACCGCCGCCGAGGTGGCGGAAGGCGAGGGCGTCCAGTTCGCGTCCAACGGCCAGCCGGTCAACTGGATGCGCTTTGCCATCGTTGACCCGGCAACCAAGGACGAGGTCCCGGAAAATTCGGTGGGTGAGATCTGGGTCAACGGACCGAACGTGGCTGGTGGCTACCTGGAGCGCAAGGAGGAGACCGCCGACACATTTGCCAACACCATCGGCACGACGCTCCAGGAGAGCCTGCCGAAGGACGGCTGGCTCAACACCGGCGACCTCGGCGTACTCGTGGACGGTGAGCTCTACATCACCGGCCGCGTGAAGGACCTGGTCGTCGTGGCGGGGCGCAACCACTACCCGCAGGACATCGAGGCCACCGTGATGGAGGCGTCCGAGCATGTGCGCAAGGACTCCGTCGCCGCCTTCTCCGTCCCGGGCGATGACGTGGAGCGCCTGGTCATCCTGGTCGAGCGCGGCGACACCGCCGACGCGTCCGGCGACGCCGCCGCGGAAGAAGCGATCCGCGCCGCCGTGTCCTCGCACCACGGCGTGTCCCCGGACGTGGTGGAGTTCCGCGCGCCGAACGAGATCGCGCGGTCATCGTCGGGCAAGATCGCGCGCCGGGTGAACGCAAAGCAATTCCAGGAGCGTGCTAACGCGAACCCGCAGTAGGACGATAACCTTAGGTGTTATGAATTCACGCGCAATGACTGAGACTGAACTGATCCGCTGGCTGCAGGAATGGGTGGCCCAGACCGCTGAGGCCGCCGACATTACTGGTGCCGATTCGGTCGATCCGGCCAAGTCGCTCGAGGCCTACGGGTTGTCGTCTCGCGATGCCGTGGTGCTCTCCGGCGAGCTCGAACGCACGCTCGGCCGCCGCGTCGACCCCACTATCGCCTACCAGCACCCGACCATCCTCTCCCTAGCCAAGGCGCTGACCGCGCCCGAGCCGAAGGGGAGCGTGAGTGGGGGGACGAGTGGGCGTCGTGAAGCACTTGCCCCCGCGCAGCGCGACATTGCGATTGTGGGTTCGGCCGGCCGCTTCCCGGGCGCGAAGGATCAGGCGGCGTTTTGGCAATTGCTTCTCGACGGCACCGTGGCCACCGGCCCGCTGCCCGAAGGCAGGTGGAGCGAGTACACGGGCGATCCCTACCTGCGCACCAAGATGGCGGAGGAGTCCACGGACGGCGGCTACCTCGACGACATTGCGTCCTTTGACAACGAGTTCTTCGGCCTGTCCCCGCTCGAGGCCACCAACATGGACCCGCAGCAGCGCATCATGCTCGAGGTCGCCTGGGAGGCTCTGGAGGACGCGCACATCCCGGCCGACTCGCTGCGCGGCAAGCCCGTGGGCGTGTTCGTGGGGTCCTCGGCAAATGATTACGGCATGCTCATGGGCGCCGACCCGGCGCAGGCGCACCCGTACGCGCTGACCGGCTCGGCGAGCTCGATTATTCCGAACCGTATCTCCTACGCCTTCGACTTCCGCGGCCCGTCCATGAACGTGGACACCGCCTGCTCGTCCTCGCTGGTCTCCGTGCACCACGCGGTGCGCGCGCTTCGCGACGGCGAGGCGGACGTGGCCCTTGCCGGCGGCGTGAACATCCTGGCCAACCCGTTCGCGTCCCTGATGTTCTCCGAGCTGGGCGTGATCAGCCCCACCGGGCGCATCCACGCCTTCTCCGACGACGCCGACGGCATCGTACGCTCCGAGGCCGCCGGTTTCGTCGTGCTCAAGCGCGTGGAGGACGCGATGGCGGACGGCGACGAGATCCTCGGCGTAATCAAGGGCTCCGCCACGAATTCCGACGGCCACTCGAACGGCCTGACCGCCCCGAACCCGGACGCGCAGGTAGACGTGCTGCGCCGCGCCTACGCGGACGCGGGCGTGGACCCGCACGAGGTGGACCTCGTCGAGGCCCACGGCACCGGCACCATCCTGGGCGACCCGATCGAGGCCACCGCGCTGGGCGAGGTGCTCGGCCGGGGCCGCGAGGCCACAGACCCGCTGCTGCTCGGCTCGGCGAAGTCGAGTGTGGGCCACTCCGAATCCGCCGCGGGCGTGGTGGCCATGATCAAGGTGATCGAGGCGCTCAAACACGACACCATCCCGGCGAGCGCGAACTTCACCGCGCCGAACCACTTCGTGGACTTTGACGCGGAGCGCATCGAGGTCGTGCAGGACCCGCGCGAGTGGCCCCGGTACTCCGGCCGCCGCGTCGCGGGACTGTCCGGCTTCGGCTTCGGCGGCACCAACGCGCACGTGGTGGTCACCGACTTCGACTCCGCTGACTATGAGGCTGCCTCCGAGGCAGCGGACACCGCAGAGGCCGTGGACACCGAAAACACCGACGCCGCCGCTTTCGTCGCCGGCGCCGCCGAGCAGGTCGCGCTGCCGGTCTCCGGGCTGCTGCCTTCGCGCCGCAAAGAGGCCGCGGCCCAGCTCGCGGACTTCCTGGAGGGCCGCGCCGACGCGGACCTCGCGCCCATCGCCCGCTCGCTGGCCAAGCGCAACCACGGCCGCTCCGCCGCCGTCGTGCAGGCCGCGACCACCGAGGAGGCCGTGAAGCGCCTGCGCCAGGTGGCCGACGGCAAGATCGGCCCCGGCATCGTCACCGCCGACGCGCCGGGCGCGGTCGGCCCCGTCTTCGTCTACTCGGGCTTCGGCTCGCAGCACCGCAAGATGGCCAAGCAGCTGCTCGACGCCTCCCCGCTCTTTGCGCAGCGCATGCGCGAGCTCGACGAGTACGTGCAGTTCGAGGGCGGCTGGTCCATGCTGGACATCATCACGGACGACGGCCAGACCTACGACACCGAGACCGGCCAGGTCACCATCACTGCGATCCAGATCGCGCAGACCGACCTGCTCGCCGCCATGGGCATCACCCCGGCGGCAACCATGGGCATGTCTATGGGCGAGATCGCCGCCGCCTACGCCGCGGGCGGCATCTCGGACAAGGACGCCATCCTCATTGCCACCCAGCGCGCTCGCCTCATGGGCGAGGGCGAAGCCATGATCGCCGGCACCGACCAGGAGGGCGCGATGGCGGTGGTGGAGCTGTCCCGCGACCAGCTCGCCGAATTCATCCAGGCTCACCCGGAGGCCGCGGGCGTGGAGCCCGCCGTCTACGCCGGTCCGGGCATGACCACCGTCGGCGGCCCGGGCAAGGCCGTGGACTACATCGTGGACGCGCTGACCAAGGAGGAGAAGTTCGCCCGCAAGCTGAAGGTGCGCGGCGCGGGCCACACGAGCGCGCTCGACCCGATCCTGGGCGACCTGGCCGGCAGCATCGCCGGCATCGAGCCGCACCCGCTGACTGTGCCGCTGTTCACCTCCGTGGACCGCGGCGAGGTCTACCCGGCGGGCGCGGTCGTGCACGACATGGACTATTTCCTGCGCATGACGCGTCAGCCGGTCTACTTCCAGGACGCCACCGAGGCCGCCTTCGCCGCGGGCCACACCACCCTGGTGGAGGTCACCCCGAACCCGGTCGCGCTCATGGGCATGATGAACACCGCGTTCGCCGCGGGCAAGCCGGACGCGCAGCTGCTGTTTACCAACAAGCGCAAGGTGGACGAAGTCGGCGCGCTGCTGGATCTCGCCGCCAAGCTCTACGTCGGCGGCATGCCCGTGAAGTTCGCGGGCTTCTACGGCGAGGGCTCGCTTATCGACGCCCCCCGCACCGCCCTCCACACAAACTCCTACTGGACAGCCGCCCGCCCCTCGGCGGCGGGCGGGTCCCTGCTGGGCGCCAAGGTCCGCCTGCCCGGCGGGAAGGTCGCCTTTGCTACCCAGGCCGACCAGGTCTTTAGCCCCTACCAGCTCATTGAGGCCGCGGCGGCCGAGGTCCTCCCCGGTGGCCGCGTCGTGGCGAGCGAGGAGCACAGCTACCTGCCCGCCGACGGCGAGGTCACCACGGTGGTCCAGCCGAGCCTGGGAGGCGCGAGCGTGAAGGTATTCAACGAGGACACGCTGCTCGCGGAGGGGTTTGTCACCACGCTGTCGCTCGGCGGCGATGAGCAGCTCGCGGGCGTGGCGGAGATCGCCCCGACGGGTGACGCCGCCACCGCACCGAGCGCGAGCGAGGGTGCCGCAGGCGCCGAGGGTGTCGAGGCCGTGCGCTGGGACCCCGCCTCCGGCGAGACGGTGGCGGACCGCCTGCGCGGCATCGTCTCCGAATCCATGGGCTACGACCCGGAGGACCTGCCCGACGAGCTGCCGCTGATCGACCTCGGCCTGGACTCGCTGATGGGCATGCGCATCAAGAACCAGGTGGAAAACGACTTCCAGATCCCGCCGCTGCAGGTGCAGACGCTTCGCGACGCCTCCGTCTCCGACGTCATCCGCATCGTCGAAGACGCAGTCGCTGGACGCGAAAATTCCGCACAGGCGGAAGCTCCGGCCGCGGAGCCGGCGGAGCCCAGCAAGCGTTCCGCGCAGGCGGAATCCGCGGAACCGGCGCAGGGCGTCGGCGTCGCCCCGCGCGACGCCTCCGAGCGCATGGTGTTTGGCGCCTGGGCGAAGTACGCAGGGAAGGCCGCGGCTGGTGTGACGTCCACGTTGGCGTCGATAAGCGAGGCCCAAGCGCACGACATTGCGACCCACCTCACCGAGCGCTCCGGCATCGAGGTCACCGCGCAGCAGGTACTCGAGGCGGAGACGCTGGAGCCGCTGGCGAACATCGTGCGCGAGGGGCTCGAGACCGAGGTGGAGGGCAACATTCGCGTCTTCCGCGACGGCTCCGACGAGGTCAACCCCGTCTTTGTGTTCCACCCGGCGGGTGGGTCCTCGAGCGTGTACGCCCCGCTGGCGCGCCGACTCGGCGACAACGTGCCGGTCTACGGCGTGGAGCGCCTCGAGGGCTCGCTTGAGGAGCGTGCCGCGGCGTACGTGAAGGACATCACCGAGCTGGCGAAGGGGCGCAAGGTCGTGCTCGCCGGCTGGTCCTTCGGCGGCGCGCTGGCCTACGAGGTCGCGCACCAGCTGGGCAATGACACAATCGACTTCATCGCGCTTTTGGACACCACGCAGCCGAGCGAGCCGATCCCGGACACGCCGGAGGAGACGAAGGCGCGCTGGGGCCGCTACGCCGCCTTTGCCAAGGAGACGTACGGCCTGGACTTCGAGGTGCCCTACGACCTGCTCGAGACCGCGGGCGAGGACGCGCTGTTAGAGATGCTTTCGCAGTTCCTCGCTACGACCGACGCCTCCGAGCACGGCCTGGCCGCCGGGGTGCTTGAGCACCAGCGCGCGTCCTTTGTGGACAACCAAATCCTCAACCACCTGGACTTCACCCGCTGGGCCGACGTGACCGTGCCCGTGCTGCTGTTCCGCGCGGAGCGCATGCACGACGGCGCGATCCAGCTGGAGCCGAACTACGCGCACATTGACGAGGACGGCGGCTGGGGCGCTATCGTGGACGACCTGACCATCGTGCACCTTCCCGGCGACCACCTCGCCGTGGTGGACGAGCCCGCGGTGGGGATCGTGGGCAAGCACATGAACGATTGGATTGAGCATGACAACCGCCGATAAGCTTGCAGACCTGCGCGCCCGGCTGGAGAAGGCCCAGGACCCCGGGTCGGAGCGTTCCCGGAAGCGCCGCGATGACGCCGGCCGAACGACTCCGCGCCAGCGCATCGCCGCTCTGCTTGACGAGGATTCCTTTGTGGAGATCGGCGCGCTCGCGCGTACCCCGGGTGATGACAAGGCTGTCTACTCCGACGGTGTGGTCACGGGCTACGGGCGTATCGACGGCCGCCCGGTGGCGATCTACGCGCACGACAAGACCGTCTACGGCGGTTCTGTCGGCGTGACCTTTGGCCGCAAGGTGGTCGAGGTGATGGAGTTTGCCATCAAGATCGGCTGCCCCGTCATCGGCATCCAGGACTCGGGTGGCGCCCGCATTCAGGACGCGGTGACGTCGCTGGCCATGTACTCCGAGATTGCGAAGCGCCAGCTCCCGCTGTCGGGCCGCAGCCCGCAGATCTCCATCATGCTAGGCAAGTCCGCCGGTGGCGCGGTCTACGCCCCGGTGACTACCGACTTCGTGGTCGCCGTCGATGGCGAATCCGAGATGTATGTGACCGGCCCGAACGTGATCCGCGAGGTGACCGGCGAGGACATCACCTCCGCAGAGCTGGGTGGCGCGCGCGTGCAGGAGCAGTCGGGCAACATCCAGGCGGTGGTGGCTTCCGAGGAGGAGGCCTTCGACTACGTGCGCGACCTCCTCGCGCACCTGCCTACCTCGACGTTCGACCCGGCCCCGGTCGTCGATGCACCGGAGGACGAGGAACTCGACGACAGCGAGCTGGACTCTTTCATGCCCGACGACACGAACGCCGGTTACGACATGATGGACCTGCTGGTCCAGCTCGGCGACGACGAGGACCTGGTGGAGATCCAGGCGAACTACGCCGAGAACCTCATCTGTGCCTTCGGGCGTATCGACGGCCGCGCTGTCGGTTTTGTGGCCAACAATCCCATGTACCAGGCTGGCTGCATCGACGCCGATGCTGCCGACAAGGGCGCGCGCTTCATCCGCACCTGCGATGCGTACAACATTCCCATCGTCTACGTGGTGGACACCCCGGGCTACCTGCCGGGCGTGCAGCAGGAGCGCGAGGGCCTGATCCACCGCGGCGCGAAGTTCGCCTTCGCGGGCGTGGAGGCGACCGTGCCCAAGGTCGCGTTGATTGTGCGTAAGGCCTACGGCGGCGCCTACGCCGTAATGGGCTCGAAGAACCTCTGCGGCGACATCAACCTGGCGTGGCCCACCGCCCAGATCGCGGTGATGGGTTCCTCTGCTGCCGTGGTGATGATCCAGGGCAAGCAACTCGCTGCCATCGAGGATCCCGCGCAGCGCGAGGCGATGAAGAAGATGTTCATGGACTTCTACGACGAGAACATGACCTCGCCCTATGTCGCCGCGGAGCGCGGGTACATTGACCAGATGATCGAGCCGAACGAGACTCGCATTGCTTTACGACGAGCCCTGCGCCAGCTCTCCACCAAGCGGGAGTCCGATCTGCCGAAGAAGCACACGATCAGCCCGCTGTAACGAAATGGTTACGGTGCCGATAGGCTAACCGTACGATCTCCTCACCAGAAAGGTATAGATTCGATGCTCTCTTCCACCCTCGATCTCGCCGGCGACCTGATCAGCATGCTCGTCTGGTTTGTCAACGGCATCCAGACCGGCGACCCGATGTACAACTTCGGCTCGAGCTTCTAGCCCTTCTTTGCCACCAGCTTGGCAATGCCGCGCCAGCCGAGCATGAGCAGCGCGGACATCACGGTGGCCACGATGATGAAGGACCAGTGCGGGATGGACTGGTTGCGGATCCCCCAAATGACCAGGCCGGTGATGACGGTGACCGGCCAAATGATGCCGCCTTTGTTATCGCGGGCGATGAGCCAGCCGAGCGTCACTCCGAGCGCGAATGGCCACAGCGTGGACAGCCAGCCGGTGAAGTTAAACGGCATCTCCTCGGTCTGGTGCGCGGCGCGCGCGAGCAGCGCAAACACCGCGATAGCGACGTAGTCAGCGGCGATGGCGTACGGCTTCGAAATCGTTTTCTTCATACCCGCCATGCTAGCGCCTCGCGGTACTGAAAACACCGCGCCTAGAATACCGAGTCGTTCCACCAGCGGCGCTCGGGCGTGCCGGAGCGGGAGCCTTCGCTATCCAGCTTGATGCCCATCACCTGGTGCAGCTCCACGATGTCGTGCTCGAAGCCCCACTCGGAGCCCGCCATGTACATGCCCCAGAGCTTGGCCGTGTTCAGCCCGACGAGCTCGACCGCCTCGTCCCAGTGTTCCTTAAGGTTCTCGCACCAATCGCGCAGCGTGCGCATGTAGTCGAAGCGGAGGTTCTCCTCGTGGACGACCTCAAACCCGTGGTCCTGCATCTTGCGCACGATAGTGCCGGAGCCGGTGAGCTCGCCGTCCGGGAAGATGTAGCGGCCGATGAAATCGTCCTTGTTCGTCTTGTGGTTGTCCGGGAACGTGATGCAGTGGTTGACCATCACGCCGCCCGGGCGCAGCTTGCTGGAGAGGAAGTCGAAGTAGGAGGCGTAGTTCTTTACCCCGATGTGCTCCATGAGCCCGATGGAGGAGACCGCGTCAAAGCCCGACTCGGAGACGTCGCGGTAGTCCAGGTGGCGCACCTCCGCGAGGTGCTCGAGCCCCTCCTCCTTGATCTTCGCCTGCGCCCATTCGGCCTGTTCCTTGGACAGGGTGACGCCGAGTGACTTCACGCCGCGCTTGGCGGCGTAGCGCACCATCGAGCCCCAGCCGCAGCCGATGTCCAGGTGGCGGTCGCCCGGCTTGAGGTGGAGCTTTTCAAAGACGAGGCGGAACTTGTTTTCCTGGGCCTCGTCCAGACTGGCGTCCTCGGTGGGGTAGTAGGCGCAGGTGTAGGCCATGGAGTCACCGAGGAACAGCTCGTAGAAGTCGTTGCCCACGTCGTAGTGGGAGGAGATGACCTTCGCGTCGCGCTCCTTGGAGTGGGGCGCGAGGCCCTCGCGAACGGTGCGCTCAAACCAGGAGGCCTGCTCCGCCTCTGGCACGGGCTGGATCTGGAACGCACCCATGCCGCGCAGGGAGCGCACGATGCGCCAGAGTTCCTTTGGGTTCGGGCGCTTGTAGTGGGCGTAGAGGTTGCGCAGCTTATCAAACACCGCGTATGGGTGGGCTAGGTGCTCGCCCTCGACCCCGAGTCCGCCGGTGACCCAGGCGCGCGCCAGGCCGACGTCGCCAGGTGCGGTGGCGATGTAGGACAGCCCCTCCGGGCTGTTCACGCGCACCGTGTGCTCCGCGCCCACCGGCCCTGTGGAGGACCCGTCGAATGCTTCCCAGCGGAACGGGTTGTACGTGGGGAACAGGGTATCCACGATGTCTGCCACGGTCATTGGTACGAACTTGCTCATGTGCTTTCTTCTCCTGTGCGCTATGCGTTGTTGACAGTTTTCTCAAACAGGCCCGGGAAGCGTCGGTCCGGGTCGTACGTGGCCTTCATCCGCTCTGGCAGGTCGCCGCCGTAGAGGCGTTCGAACTCGGGTCGGTCGTAGAAGGCCTCGGAGTAGAGCGACTTGTGGCCGCCCAGCTCGCTTACTTTGCGCTCGATCACCTTGTTAAAGGCGCCCGGCTCCTGGGCGGGCGAGACGTGGTCGGCGGGCACACCCGACCAGAACCCGACGTTGACCCAGGTTGTGCCCGGTTCGAGCGGGTAGAGCGGCCACGGGGCGTGCTCAGGCAGACCAAGCTGTGAGAGCGCAGCCGAGTCGCTGCGCAACCTGATGGGGCAGAGCCAGACGGGCTCGATCTCGCTGGCTTGGAAGAACCAGTCGAGGAACTCGGCGACATGTGCGTCGGTGACCTCGATGTCTTGCACGACGCGCTCGGTGCGCGGCAGGTTCTTGGGCTTTTTGAGGAAGCGGTATTCCAGATCGTACTTCTTGTCCAGCCCGACCAACTTCCAGTAGAAGGCGCTGCGTCGCAGCTCGCGGGGCCAGAACCGGCGCACCTTCGGGCGCTGCGTGCCAAAGGCGCGCGAGCACCAGAACCAGTCGGTGTCCCAGCGCCAGATGTAGTCGCGGATCGTGAGGAAGTCGTGCGTGATGCCCTCGGGGTGCTGTAGGGAGCGGTAAAAGATCGCGTCGCGCGTGTAGTCGGAGGCGCCCGGGGCGTCGTCGGCCTGGAAGGCGAGCACCAGGTACTGCTCTTCCGGGGAGAAGGCTACGCCGTCAAGCCCGTGCACCGTGCGGCCGTCCCACGATCCGGAGGCGGAGACGGCGCTGAGCGCTTCCTGGAAGTCACGCAGGGAGTGGAAGCGTGCGTGCTGCAGCTCCACGTATGGCGCGACGTACTCCAGCTCGATCTTCAGGCGCACCGCGTAGCCGAGGGAGCCGTACGAGTTGGGGAAGGCGCGGAAGAGGTCCACGTTCTCCTCGCGTGAGCAGCGCACAATGTCGCCGGTGCCGGTGAGCACGTCCATCTCGATGACAGACTCGTGTGGCAGGCCGTTGCGGAAGCTGGTGGACTCCACACCCATGCCGGAGACGGCGCCGCCGAGTGTGATGGTCTTCAGCTGGGGGATGACCAGGGGTGCGAGGTGGAAGGGCAGGGTGGCGTCGACAAGCTGCTCGTACGTGCACATCCCCTGGACATCCGCGGTTTTAGCAACCGGGTCGATGGCGATGACCCCGCCGAGGCCGCTGACATCGAGGCCAGCGCCGGGCTCGACGCGCTTGCGAAACAAATTCGACGTGCGCTTGGCCAGGCGGACGCGCTCGCCCGCGGGGACCTGCCGGAAGCTCGCCAGTAGGGTCTCCACGCCCTGGCTGTGCGCATGCCAGCCCACTGGAGTGACTCGTTCTCCGTCGACGCTGCGCACGCCAGCGAGGGACCTTGCGAGACCATCAGATACGCTCATGTGTCGTACGATAGACCCATCGTCTGGACTTCGCGCGGCGTTCCGAGCATGTAGCCACGACCGGCGTAGCAGACAATGTGAACGACCCAGCCGATCGCGGTGATGAGTACGAAGGAGATGATGCGGTAGATGAGGGTGGCGGCGGTGGCGTCGATAAGCGTCATGCCCGCTGCGACGAGCGAGGCGGCAGCGGCGGCCTCGACGGTGCCGACCCCTCCCGGGGTGACCTGGGCGGCGCCGGCGAGCTTGGTCATGATGAACGCGAGCGTGACCCCCATGAGGCTCGCCCGGTTGAGCTCCGCGTGGAGTCCGGGCGCGTCGCCGACGACGGACCAGACGCAGAAGTAGAAGACCACGACGTCCAAGAGCCGGTTGCACAGGGAGCAAAACGCGGAGGAGAAGAACTGGCCGATGGTCATGCGGATGTGGGAGACCTGCGTGATCACGTCGGCGACCTTGCCCCGCACGGAGCCGGGGAGGAAGCGGGTCCAGCGGATCAGCAGTGCCGGGTGGCGGGTGGCCCAGAACATGGCGACGATGACGAGGACGGTGAGCACGATCGACGTGCACAGAGTGGCCGCGGACAGGTCGGCGCCGAGGAAGAGGACGGCGGCGAGCCCGATCAGCGCCATCCACACCGTGGACAGCGCGCCGGAGATGACGAAGAACCAGCCGCACAGGCCGGGGGATGCGCCCCAGGAGCGCTGGACGCGGTAGGTCAACCACGCGGAGAGCGCGGGGCCGCCGGGCAGGGTGGTGGACCAGGCGTTGGAGCCGAGTGTGAGCGCCGTGGTGCGCGCCATGTCCGTGCGCTTGGCGTCGACGTTGAGCAGGATCTTCATCACCGCGGCCATGGCGACAATCGCGCCAAACGCGGCGACGACGGCGCCGGCGATCGGGCCGGGCGCGTGAGCGACGGCGCGGCGCAGGGCCCGCCACGAGTCCGCGAGGAAGTCGAGCTCCTCCCAGAACGCGGCGACGAGGAGTGCGAGCAAGACGACGGGCGCGAGCCAGCGCACCCACCGCAGTACCTGCGCGCGGCTACCGTTCGAGCTCACGCTTTTGGGTGTACTCGAGGGCCTTGCGCTCCTCCAGCTGGCGCATGAGCTCGCGGAACGGGACGAGTTCGTGGTTCTCTTCCACCGAGACGCCGGCGCGGCCCGGGTGGGTTTCCGGGTCGTCGGCGGGCTGCGCGGGTGCGGCAGGCGCGGGCTGGCTGCCCGCAGTGCCCGCGCTGCTCTCGTCGCCTTCACCGAGGGAGGCGTAGGCGCGCTTGACCCAGCGGGGTGCCCACCAGTTGTCGTCGCGAAGCAGGTGCATCACGGCGGGGACGAGCAGGAGGCGGATGATGGTGGCGTCGAGCGCCAGCGAGAAGATCATGCCGAAGGCGATGTACTTCATCATGACGATGTCGCTCATGGCAAAGGCGGCGGCGACCACGATCATGATGGCTGCGGCGGCGGTGATGATGCCGCCGGTGTGCGCCGTGCCCTCCTTGATCGCTTGGTCGGTGGACGCGCCGTTGTGGCGGGACTCCACCATGCGCGAGACCAAAAAGACCTCGTAGTCCGTGGAGAGTCCGTAGAGGATGGCCACGATGAGCACGAGCACCGGACTCATGAGTGGGCCCGCAGTGAAGTTGAGCAGGCTCGCGCCGTGGCCGCCGACGAAGACGGCAGTGAGGAAGCCCAGCGTGGCACCGATGCCCAGCACGTTCATGATCACGGCCTTGGCCGGCAGGATGAGCGAGCCGAAGAGGAGCGCCATGAGCAGGAAGGTCGCGGCGACCATGTACAGCGCCATCCACGGCAGGCGGTGGAGGAGCGCCTCGATGGACTCGACCTCCATCGCCGGTGTGCCCGAGACGTACGTCTGCACGCCGTCCGGGACGTCTAGGTCACGCAGCTGGTCCACGACCTCCTGGCCGCCGTTGCGGTCCGCCAGCGGGGCGGAGAGGATCGTGGTGCCGTCCTGGGTGGGGTGCGAGGGCTTCAGCGGTGAGGCCAGGCCGGAGACCTGGCGAGTCTGCATGACAATGTTGCCCAGCTGCTCGTTCGACGCCCCGGTCACCACCAGCTTCACCGGATCCGTGCGGAAGGCGGGGAACGCCTCGTTGAACTCGTCCTGGGCCTGGCGCGTTTCTTGTGTGGGCGGCAGGTAGGACTCGTTGATGCCGCCGAAGGTGATTCCGGCGCCGGGGGCGGTGATGAGGAACAGCAGGGCGGTGATGCCCACGACCACCTTCTTGGAGTTGCGCATGGCCCACGCCGGGATGCGGTACCAGACCGTATCCTCCAGGCGACGGGCCGTGCGGCTGGTGCGGCGCACCGACCACATGTCGATACGCTTGCCCAGCATGCCGAACAGCGCGGGCAGCACCGCCACCGAAATCACCGCGGCAAGGACGACCGCGCTGATCGCGCCGTAGGCCACGGACTTCAAAAACGCCTGCGGGAACATGAGCAGGCCGGACAGCGCCACGCCCACCATGAGTGCGGAGAAGAACACGGTCTTGCCCGCCGTCGTGGTGGTCACCGCCACCGCTTCTTCGACGTCCAGGCCGCGGTCGAGCTCCTCGCGGAAGCGGGAGACCATGAACAGGCCGTAGTCAATGGCCAGGCCCAGGCCCAGCAGCGTGATCACGGACTGGGAGAAGATGTTGACCTGCTGGAACTGCGCCAGGACGGACAGCAGCGAGAGGGAACCGAGGATAGACAGGATGCCCACGATCAGCGGCATCGCCGCGGCGACCACGCCGCCGAAGACGAAGAGCAGGATGACGGCCACAAAGATGAGGCCGACCTTCTCGGCGCGGGCGATGTCGTTGGCCATGCCGTCATCCAGTGCGTCGGCCACGGCGGTCGCGCCCGCGATCTGCACGGTCGCGTCGCCTGGCAGCTCGATGGCGCGCAGGTCCGGCTCGATCGCGCGGAAGTCCTTGAGCGTTTGCTCCCCATCACCTTTCAACCCGATCGCGGCGAACGCTTGGGTGCCGTCCGCGCTGATCTGCTGCTGGTTCGGCTTGGCAAAGTAGCTGGTGACGTGGTCGATGTGCGCCGCGTGCCTGTCCTGGATGGCGGCGATTTGGGTATTCGCGGCGTCGATAAGCGCCTTGTCCTGCACGCCTCCGGGGGCCGAGACGAGCACGATGACATCGCCGGCGTTGTCGCGGCCGAACGTGTCCTGCTCGATCTGCGCGGCGGCCGTGGATTCGGCGCCGGGGTCTTCCCAGCCCTCCTGCGAGAGGCGGTCGCCCAGCTTGGCGCCGAAGAGGACCTGCATCACCAGGATGATGGCAATGACCACCAGCGGGATGACCCGGCGGTGGCGGAAGGCGACGCGGCCCCACCTGTAAAACACGAGGGAGGCCTCCTTAGTCGCGGTTATGCAGCAGCGAGGACAGCGGGCGGAACGGCTGCATCCAGGCGCCGCCGTCCGGCAGGTGGTCCAGGTTGACGCGCGGTAGCGGCTCGCGGAACACACCCGGAATATCTTCCAGGTCCACAAAGTCCACCGCGTCAGAGTTCACGGCCCACGAGGCGTGCTCGTGGAATCCGAGCACCTGCACGGGGATGCCCTCTGCGGCGAGCTCCTCGATGCGCTCCTGGAAGTTCTGCCCGTCCGCGGAGGCGACCACGAGGCCGCGCAGGACACCCTCTTCGTAGCGGCGCTCGATGTGGTCCAGCATGTCCTGGTCCACGTCCGAATCCTCGTCCACCTTCGGCTTGGCAAAGACGGCGAAGCCGACGTTGCGCAGCGCCTCCACCCAGGGGCGCACCGCCTCGGTGTTGCCGGGGGAGACGTTGGTAAACACGGTGGCCTCGGGCTCGACCTGCGTGTCCGTCTCCGCGGAGCGCTCGTCCGCCTCGCCGACCAGCCAGCGGCCGATCGCGTCGAAGCGGGGACGGTAGGCGGCGGTGGGGCGGCTGCCCAGGATGGCGCCGAGCCCCATGTCCAGGTTCGGTGCGTCCCACACCAGCAGGTAGGACTCCGGCCCGGCCGGTGCGCCCTCGGTGTACGGGTGCGTCTTGTCCTGCAGAACCATTGGTTACTTCCTCTCCCAGAGGTACTCGCGGATCACGTGGTCCTTGTTCAGGCCCTTGCCCTCAAACTTAGTAATCACCTGGCGGTCCGTCAGCAGCGGGGCGTCCGGCCACGGCCAGCCCTTGTACTCCAGCAGCGGCTCCACGTCCACCAGCTCGTCGATCCACTCGGCGTAGTCGGCGTGGTCGGTGGCCACGTGCAGCACTCCGCCGGGCTTAAGGCGGGTGGCGATGAGGTTGAGCGTGCCCGATTGGATGATGCGCCGCTTGTGGTGGCGCGCTTTCGGCCACGGATCTGGGAAGAAGACGCGCACGCCGTCGAGCGATCCTTCGTCGAACATGCGGGCCAGCACCTCCACGCCGTCGCCGCGCACCATGCGGACGTTCTCAATCCCGCCGCGCACGACCGCGCCCAGGAGTTTCGCCAGGCCGGGCTTGTACAACTCCACCGCGATCACGTTGGTGTCCGCCTCCAGCGGCGCCATCGCGGCGGTGGAGGTGCCGGTGCCGGAGCCAATCTCCATGATCGTGGGGTGGCCCGCGCGCCCGAACCACTCGTCCACATCGATGTGCCCGTCCGTCTCGTTCGTGAGCACACGGCCGAGGCACGGCCAGTGCTCGTTGAACAGGGCCTCCTGGTTCTCAGTGAGCGTGCCGCGGCGGAAGGTCACCGAGCCGAGCCGCGGGTAGTCCAGCCCGGTGCCAAAGTCAGTTTGCAGCGGGCGCCCGGCGGGCAGCTCGCCAGTCCCCTCGCGGGGAGTTTGGGAAAAATCAGCGTTATTCATTGTGTTTATTGTCCACATGACGTGCGGTGACGCAAGTTTGTGAGGGGCTTTCGTGCGCTTATCGACGCCCCCCTTGCCACCCCATTCCAGGGGGAGGCGCCAGGCAGGTCGGGCAACGGTGTCCGTTTGACCCCCGCACGGTCCCCCGTTTGCCCAGTAAGCTGCGCAGTTCCGGGTTTGTTTTGCGGCGGTCGTATACCCCCAAATGGGGATGCGTTGGCCGCAAATTCGCACGCGAATGTATGGTGTGCGTCACTTCAGGGTGAAGCGTTCTACCTGGGAAAACGTGGATTTTATCCGGCGCGCCCGCGATTCAGATACGCTGGAAATCCCGAGGATATGTGCGGGGACGCAAAGCGGACGTGAACTATGAAGGAGAGCACATGACCACTGCAGTGAACCGTTTGGAGGGTACGGCTCCGACGGACAATGAAGCACTTATTGCCTGGGTAAACGAGTCGGTCGAGCTGTTCCAGCCCGACAAAGTGGTCTTCGCCGACGGCTCCCAGGAGGAGTGGGACCGCCTGGCCGCAGAGCTGGTTGAGAAGGGCACCCTGCTCAAGCTGAACGAGGAGAAGCGCCCGAACTCCTTCCTGGCTCGCTCCAACCCCTCTGACGTTGCCCGCGTGGAGTCCCGCACCTTTATCTCTACTGAGGAAGAGGAGGGCGCCGGCCCGACCAACAACTGGATGAAACCGGCCGCGCTGAAGGAAGAGATGACGGAACACTTTGCTGGTTCCATGAAGGGCCGCACCATGTACGTGGTGCCCTTCTGCATGGGCCCGATTAGTGATCCGGACCCGAAGCTCGGCGTCCAGCTCACCGACTCCGCCTACGTGGTCATGTCCATGCGCATCATGACCCGCATGGGTCAGGAGGCCCTGGACAAGATTGAGGGCGACAAGTTCGTCCACTGCCTCCACTCCGTCGGCGCTCCGCTCGAGCCGGGCCAGGAAGATGTTGCATGGCCGTGCAACGACACCAAGTACATCTCCCAGTTCCCTGAGACCAAGGAGATCTGGTCCTACGGTTCCGGCTACGGCGGCAACGCCATCCTGGCCAAGAAGTGCTACGCGCTGCGCATCGCTTCCGTGATGGCCAAGGAGGAGGGCTGGATGGCCGAGCACATGCTCATTCTCAAGCTCACCAGCCCGGAGGGCAAGAACTACCACGTCGCGGCAGCATTCCCGTCCGCCTGTGGCAAGACCAACCTGGCCATGCTCACCCCGACGCTGGAGGGCTGGACCTCCGAGGTCGTGGGCGACGACATTGCGTGGCTGCACCTCAAGGAGGACGGCCTGTACGCCGTGAACCCGGAGAACGGCTTCTTCGGCGTTGCGCCGGGCACAAACTACAAGTCCAACCCGAACGCGATGCGCTCTATGGAGCCGGGCAACACCCTGTTCACCAACGTTGCGCTCACTGATGACGGCGACGTGTGGTGGGAGGACATGGACGGCGAACCGCCGACCCACCTCATCGACTGGCGTGGCAACGACTGGACCCCGGATTCTGGCGAGAAGGCGGCGCACCCGAACTCCCGCTACTGCGTACCGATCAAGCAGTGCCCGACCGCTGCACCGGAGTTCGACGACTGGCGCGGTGTGAAGCTGGACGCAATCCTGTTCGGTGGCCGTCGCCCGGACACCGTCCCGCTGGTCACCCAGGCACTGAGCTGGGAGCACGGCACCCTCATCGGCGCGATGCTCTCCTCCGGCCAGACCGCTGCCTCTGCGGAAGCAAAGGTGGGTTCCCTGCGCCACGACCCGATGGCGATGCTGCCGTTTATCGGCTACAACGTGGGCGACTACTTCCAGAACTGGCTGGACATGGGCGAGCGCGGTGGCGACCGTCTGCCGTCCATCTTCCTGGTCAACTGGTTCCGTCGCGGCGAGGACGGTCGCTTCCTGTGGCCGGGCTTCGGTGAGAACTCCCGCGTGCTCAAGTGGGTCGTGGAGCGCATCGAGGGCAAGGTCGGGGCCGAGGAGACCCCGGTTGGCCACACCGCACGGGTGGAGGACCTGGACCTGACCGGCCTGGACACACCGGCCGAGGACGTCAAGGAGGCGCTCTACCCGGATCCGGAGCTGTGGGCTCACGACGTGGCGGACGGCCGCGATTACCTCGAGGGCCTCGGCTCCCGCGTACCGCAGGAACTGTTCGACCAGCTTGATCAGCTCTCCGAGCGCGTGAAGGCAGCGCGCTCCTAGTCTGCTGACGCAAAAGGCCCGCCTGTTTGAATGTGTGAACTGGCGGGCCTTTTGTTTTGCGAATTTTGCGGCGAGTGTTGCTAGCTTCGCTCTGTGCTGTATCCCGTGCTCTCAGAGGAGGACGGGGACTTTTCTTCGGGATGGTGATTTCCGCGGATGGGCTGTTCTGCATAGTTACTGTGGCAGTATTTAAGTTATGAAATCAGCCACGAGGGATACGGTAGTTGGTGCCCTAGGGGCAGCTCGGATGGCCCCGTATCTTTCTGCTGCGAAAGGCAACAAGAAAAGGGCTCTTGCGCTGTATCGATGGAGCGTTGAGTTGGGGGCATCGGTTCAAGAAACACTGGGCATTACTGAGGTACTTGTTCGCAACGCGATGAATGAGAAGTTGCAGGAGTGGAACCGTCGGGAAACCGGAAATCCTAGTTGGCTTCTCGACGCTCCGGCTTCCCCGCTGCGAGGCCTTACCCAAGGCAAGCGACGAGACGCGGTGAGACGAGCGGAGAAGTCTGCGAGGGATCGTTCAATGCATCATCCTCGCTATGGAGCTGAGATTACGCATGATGACGCTTTGGCGAACACCATGTTTGGGATGTGGAAAGACATCCTCCCCAACCATGCCCCTGATGCTGATCCGGAGAAGAGAGAGAACAGGAATCGTGTTCGGATGTGGGAAGAAGCACTAGAAGCGGCATTTCCGTATGCAGTAGATCCTGACGGGCACACGACGTACTGGAGAGTAGCCCACCTTCATCTGCTGCGTAATCGAGTGTCGCACATGGATAGTTTGCTCAATGTTGACGTTCTCGATGTGATCGGCGACGCGTTTTCGCTGGTAGGGAGTATAGACCCAGTTCTCGAGCAGTGGCTCACGGGCACGAGTACCGTCAAGAAAATTTACTCGGCCCGGCCTCAGTAGAAAAAGAGGAAAGGCCTACAGGCGCGAATTGTCCTGTAGACCTTTACTCACTCATAGCGAGGGACCTTGTCCTCACTTTCTTTACCCCATTCTACCCATGGAAAGGTTCAACGCAAGTTGCCCTAGACCGCAAACATCGCTCTGGTAGACGGTGTTTGCGGTCTAAAAGGGCGACTGATAGGAAAGCGCATGCGATCGTGGTGAGTCGCCACGTCGTGTTAGCAGATCCCGCAAATCCGGAAGTGGAATGGGGCAGCCGTTTCACGACGCTGCTTGTAAACTGTCCCGACGCTATTGCACAGTGATTTTGACAACTTGCGGTGCTTCGAAGCTCTTTACTATCGCGTGGCCTTCCAAACGCCCTTTACCGGAGGAAAGGGCATCAACACTGGGGCATGATGCGTCAATGCGTTCTTCGCCGGGCTTGAGTTCCCAGTAGTAGACGGAATTCTTGTCGGTGTAGTGCACCTTCTCCTGGCGCAGGCCTCCGAGTGCGCATACACCTGCTGTCTTTCCATCTACCGTGACGACTTGGATCACAGACTTCTCGCCGCGGGGCTCGACGGCTGGTGCTTTCGAGGAAGATTCCCCAACTGCGACAGCTGTCACAAGGGAAACCAGGGCAATTACGCTCGCCAGAAGCGCTCCCACCGTTTGTGGGGTGAAAGGAATCTGCTTCATTGCAGCTTGAAGTTGGGATGGGAGTTGCATTGCGGTCATTCTCTTTCAGGGAGATCATCAATACGGGCTGCTACTGTCGGCAACCTCTAGGCAAGTATGTATCACGCACCCCGTAATTGCAATGGAATCTGGCGAGCCTATCCCCGCAGCACAAGCACCAGGTTCGAAACCGCGAACTCTCGGAGGACGGGCACGCGCGAAAGCCACCATGCCCAATGCGGGTGGTAGCGCGGGAAGGCGGTGAGCAAGCGGCCGGTCGATTCCGCCCACTCGAGCCCTTCGCGGGCCGAGACCGCAAACAGGGAGGTCCCCCACACGTTCTTGGGCGGTCTTCCGTGTGTGCGCTCGTAGCGGCGGCGTGCGAATTCGCCACCGACGTAGTGCTCCCACAGCCCGGTCTCGTGGCCACCGAGGGGGCCCAGCCACACGGTGTAAGACAGTACGACCAGCCCGCCGGGTTTGACCACGCGCAGCATTTCCTCGCCCATGGCGCGCCAGTTGGGAATGTGTTCGGCCACGTTGGAGGAGTAGACGAGATCGAAGGTGTCGTCGGCAAAGGGCAGGTGCGCCCCGTCGCCGCGCACCGCGCCGAAGCCGGAAAGTCCTGCGGCGGAAAGCTCGGAGACGTCGGGTTCCATGCCGATGTAGAAAGTGTCCGAAAAAGCATCGGCGAAGTAGCCGGGGCCGCCGCCGACGTCCAACACAGCACGGCCGGTGAGGCCGGCTGGGCTGGGGGACGTGGTGTCCTGCCACAGGGCGTCGAGAAGCGAGCGGGTGTCGCGCGCCAAGCCGGAGTAGAACACGGCGGGGCGGAACTGCTCGTAGGCAAACGAGCGCAGAAGGCGCAGCGAACGTGTCAACGTGGCGAGGCGGCGGGTACGGTACATAGCAATGAAGATACTGCTGATGTGCTGGCGCGACTCCACCCACCCGCAGGGCGGCGGCAGCGAACGCTACCTGGAACGCGTTGGCGAGTACCTCGCGGCGCAGGGCCACGAGGTCATTTTTCGCACCTCGAGCCACACCGATGCGCCGCGACGCAGCACTCGTGCCGGCATTCGCTTCGAGCGCGCCGGCGGTAAGTACGGCGTGTACGTGCTGGCACCGCCATCCATCTGGCGCAACCGGCCGGACGTGATTGTGGATACGCAAAACGGGATCCCGTTTTTCGCGCGCATGTTCACGCGCCGCCCCGTCGTGCTGCTCACGCACCACTGCCATAAGGACCAGTGGCCGGTGGCGGGCCCGATCATCGGGAGGCTGGGCTGGTTTTTGGAGTCCAAGGTGGCGCCGCGGGTGTATCGGGGTGCGCGGTATGTGACGGTGAGCGAGGCGTCGAAAAGCGATCTGGTGGCGCTTGGCGTGCGCGAGCGTGACATTGCGATCGTGGAAAACGGCGTGGATCCGATCCCGGACGAGCTGCCCGTGGTGCCCGACGACGGCAAGGTGCACGTGGTCACCTTGTCGCGGCTGGTGCCGCACAAACGCATCGAGCACGCGATCGACGCGGTGGCTGGGCGCGACGACGTGGTGCTGGACATCCTCGGTTCCGGCTGGTGGGAGGACAAACTGCGCGAGTACGCGGCGGGGCGGGCGGAGATCCGCTTCCACGGCCACGTCAACGACGCCTACAAGCACGCGGTCCTCTCGCGGGCGGCGCTGCACCTCATGCCGAGCGCGAAGGAGGGGTGGGGTATCGCGGTCATCGAGGCCGCGCAGCACGGCGTGCCGACTGTCGGCTACCGCGGCGCCGGCGGCGTCAACGACTCCATCATCGACGGCGAAACCGGCCTGCTCGTCGATACAAAGGCCGAGTTTGTCCAGGCAGTGGAGCAATTGCTTCTCGACGCCCCACTGCGCCACCGCCTCGGCGCCGCCGCACAAGCGCGGGCGGAGAAGTACTCGTGGGCAGCAACGGGAGAGAAGTTCGCCGCGGTGCTGCGCGACGTGGTTGGCGCAGGCCGCTAGCTAGCGCAGCTCCGTGGACCAGTTCAGCTGCTGGATCTTCGTGTCCAGCTGGCGGTACTCCTTGGCAGCGCCGTCACCAACCCACTCGAGGCCACCGCCGCGATGATGGACCGCCTCGGCATCCTCCACATCTCCGACCGGATGGTCTGCCACATGTCCGGCGGCCAGCGCCAACTCGTCGGCGTCGCCCAGATGCTGGTACGCGAACCCCAACTCCTCCTTCTCGACGAACCCACCTCCGCCCTCGACCTCCACCATCAAGTAAGCCTGCTCATCATCATCCGCAACATCGTCGCCGAATCGGAACGCCAAGCCGTCGTCGCAATCCACGACCTTAACCTCGCCGCCCGCTACTGCGACGAACTCCTGGTAATGAAAGCCGGCCGCGTAATCACGCACGGTGAACCCCTCGACGTGCTCACCCCCGAACTCCTCCAAGACGTCTACGGCATCGAAGCCCGCGTCCTTTACGACCCAGTCTCAGGCGCGCCCGTCATCTGCCCTGCGTAGGGAAGGTAGTGGTTTGATCCGTCTTGGCGTGGAACTGTTCTGGGTAGGCATTCAACGAGAGTCACCGCAGGTGGGGTGCATATGTATTTTCGATGTCAGCCCCAAAGGTAAACTATGTCACATATCACAATATTGAAAAAGAGTAACGCTCGTGATGGTGTCAGTACTAATGTGTTTATCGCATACGAACGCAGCCTTCATCCCTACCTCAAGGAGCTGTCATGTATCTCAACTCCCATATCAGAAAGATCTTCAACCGGGCCACAGTCCTGGCATCATCGGCTTGTCTGGCCATGGCTGTGGCGCCAGTGGCAGTCCATGCTCAGGAATCATTCATCGGAGAAGAAGCTGATTCAACGGCAAGTCGGCCAGTGAAGTAAGGAGCGAATATGTCTGGCATACTATCTAAATTCGGCATAAACGTGGGGCTGAACGCACAAAATGTACATTTGACCGGCGCTATTTTAGCGGTGTTGGCGGTGGTGGGTAGTGCGGTAGGAATAGCCTCAGCCACCCCTGTCGGCGACGAACTCAGCAGCGCAATGGGGATCGTCCACAAAACGCGGCAACAACCCTCCGACGTGGAGGCGCGCAACGATCTCAAAAATGAGCGTCAAGTCAAATGGTCGGGCTACCAAGTAATCAGCCCCACACAAATACGCGTGTTCTTCCCCGCCGGAACCGAAACTTGCTACGGATACCGCGCAGAGACATCGGAAACCGCAACATCAGTAAAAGTTCGGGTGTACGAAGGGAATATTCCAGGATCGCCTGACGAGTGCATCCTGATCAGTTCCACTTCCTCCATGAAGGTGACGTTGCAGTCGCCACTAGGGGCCCGCTTGCTCCAGAACTGGTAGATCACACGCTTGTTGCGTGAGAGTTTTCCAGCGTAATTTGATCCGTGCCCTCATGGGCACGGGTCAAATTACGTGTGGAGCCCAATGAATTTCAGATTCACCTTGCGTACCCCACGCCGTCATTGACCTGTGTGGTCGGGCGGTTTTGTTCCGGTCGAGGTGTTTAAAGCGTGCGATGCTGGTCGCCGGAAATCGGCGGGGTCGGTTGAAAATGCGCGACCTGCATCGCTCGCTTCTAAGCGCACGCTTTAAACGGTTTTGAGGCGTGATGGTAGGCCGGGCGCACACCAAATTCCTGCATGAGGTTTGCGCGACCTGGGGTTTTGCAAACCCGCTCGCCGAAAACCTGGAATCTGGTGCGAAGAGGCGGTGGTCTTGGGAACTTTCTTCGTAGACAGCGGTCGCGACCTGGGGAAACGCCATGTCGGTCGACCGGAACCGGCCGAAGCCCCAAAATGGTTCCCGGGCGGGGGCAGCCAAACCTAGTCCGGCCAGGCGAGGCAGGCCACCGCGACGCACCCGGCCACGAGCATGAGGGCGGCGCCGCCGGCGTACCCGGCGGAAGGCCAGGGCGCGCAGGCCAGCCACAATCCCATGGCGGTGATGGCGCAGGCGGCAATGTATCGGCTGGCCAGGAGGGTAAAGCGGCGCACCGCCCAGACACCGATGGCGCTGACGATCCCGAGTGCCGGGCTGATGCACAGCGCGGCTGCCAGCGGCAAACCACAGCAACACCAGCGCGCTGACCAGGCTGAGCGTCGCCCCGCCGAACAGGCTGAGGCGGTAGGGGCGCTCGCCTGCGAAGGAGAACGTGAGGGTGCCGCCGTGGCCGGCGGGGATGCGGAAGGCGAGTTGGCCGGCGTCGATACGCTGGGGGTGAGCGGTTCGTTGTCGAGGCTGGCCTGCAGGCCTGGGTTAAACGCGTGGGTGGTGATGAGCAGGCGGTCCTGGTCGGCGGGCGCGAAGGTGGCGCCGCGGGTGTATCGGGGTGCGCGGTATGTGACGGTGAGCGAGGCGTCGAAAAGCGATCTGGTGGCGCTTGGCGTGCGCGAGCGTGACATTGCGATCGTGGAAAACGGCGTGGATCCGATCCCGGACGAGCTGCCCGTGGTGCCCGACGACGGCAAGGTGCACGTGGTCACCTTGTCGCGGCTGGTGCCGCACAAACGCATCGAGCACGCGATCGACGCGGTGGCTGGGCGCGACGACGTGGTGCTGGACATCCTCGGTTCCGGCTGGTGGGAGGACAAACTGCGCGAGTACGCGGCGGGGCGGGCGGAGATCCGCTTCCACGGCCACGTCAACGACGCCTACAAGCACGCGGTCCTCTCGCGGGCGGCGCTGCACCTCATGCCGAGCGCGAAGGAGGGGTGGGGTATCGCGGTCATCGAGGCCGCGCAGCACGGCGTGCCGACTGTCGGCTACCGCGGCGCCGGCGGCGTCAACGACTCCATCATCGACGGCGAAACCGGCCTGCTCGTCGATACAAAGGCCGAGTTTGTCCAGGCAGTGGAGCAATTGCTTCTCGACGCCCCACTGCGCCGCCGCCTCGGCGCCGCCGCACAAGCGCGGGCGGAGAAGTACTCGTGGGCAGCAACGGGAGAGAAGTTCGCCGCGGTGCTGCGCGACGTGGTTGGCGCAGGCCGCTAGCTAGCGCAGCTCCGTGGACCAGTTCAGCTGCTGGATCTTCGTGTCCAGCTGGCGGTACTCCTTGGCAGCGCCGTCGGACATCTTGCGCAGCGCGGCCGCATCCACGGTGGGCACGTAGCGCACCTCGGAACGCGAGTAGCGGTCGATCCGCGCCGTCGCCGAGTCCGCGACCGCGGAGTAGAAGCGGCCCGCGCGGACCAGCGCGTCGCGGCGCGCGATTGCGTCGGTCAGCGTGGCGTCGCCCTCGAAAGGCGTGACCGAGTTGGTGTGGTTGATGCGGCGCACCAACACCTCAATCTGTTCCAGCACGTGCGCTGCCTCTTTGAGCAGCTCGGCTGGGTCCTCGGCGGGCTCGTCGCCCTCCTGCACGCGCGCCTGCTCAACCAGGCGGGAGCGCAGCTCGTCTAGGCGGTGCTGCGCCTCGGCGCGTTGTGCGAGTGCCTCTGCAAGCAACATGGTGGCCCCTTTCCTTTTTACGTATGCGTCCCCGTATCCCAACCCTCACGGGTCCCGGGTGTGGCGGGAGTGCGTCTTCCAACACTGCGGTAATACTCAGTTATCTGTGCGTTCCCTGGTGGGGAGTGCTCGTGTGCTCGTTGCAGGCCGCGTCACAATGCAAGGGGTGGCCGTGCGGCAAAGGGCCTGATCAGAGTCCCAGCCATGCCCGGGCTGGGGCGGGTGAGTGTTCGCTAAGACGCACGCCGCGGCCCGGGGTTCCCGCTACCGACAGCATGGTGCAGGTAAGCATAGCAAAAACCGCAGCCCCCGGCCCGCGCTGTGCGGGGAGGGGACTGCGGTTGTGCTGTGCTTGCGGCTCGCGTACGCGACGCCTGTGTCTGCGACGTTTACGCAGCAGTGGCGGGCCACAGGTTGCCGGATCGCAGGCGTGCGCTCATCTCTGCTTCGACCAGGACCGGGATGAAGTGGTCCAGGGTGGCGCCATCGCGGTGCGCCTTGAGGATGGAATCGAAGGCGAGCCCGATCTCCTCGGCGTCGAAGCGGTCGGACCACTCGGCGATGAGGTCTTCGCGGATGTTGCGCAGTGCGCGCTCGCGGATGATGGAAAAGTCGATGTTGTTGACGTCCTGCATGATGATCTCCTTTGCTCTGTCGTTGAGGTACTTCCTCCGGACTATCGGTTACGTAACCCTTTGTTAATCTGCGGTTAACTTTAGTGGCACGGGTTGAATCATGCAAGGATTTCAATGATTGGGCCTGCGCATTTATTGGCGTAGGCCAACTAAAAACAGAATATACGCTGGTAAACGGGTTTTTCTACGAATTTTCCGTGATCCATATATGTGTGAATAAAAATACGTGTGAACACTGTTACGCTTGTGACATGACCAACCTGGAACGAGACCGCAGGGTAAACGGCGTCCCTTTGGCCATCCTGATTGTGGCCACGGTGATGGTGGTGCCCCTCGTAGGTGGATTCCGCTCCGACCCGTTCAGCTGGATCCTTCTGGGATGCTTCGCCGCCTACGCCTTCTTTTACTCGCGCATCACGCTGCACGTCTGCGTTGACGACCGTGGAGGTAACTCCGCCCTGCAGCTGCGCCTTGCAGGCCGAGAAACCGCGATCCCGCTGGATCGGATCACCGGCGTCGAAGAGGCAGGCCCGCAACCGAGCGTGTGGTCTTGGATGTTCTCCCCACCGCACTTAAGCGGCCCACGGAAGGTCGACGGCGCTGAGTGTTACTCCGTCGGTGGCCCGACAGTACGCATCAACACCGCAGACGGCGACTACGCCGTTTCCGTGCCCGACCCCGAGACCTTCGCCGCCGAGCTGCGCGAGCGCCTCCCCGCAGATACCGCGTAGGCCAGCGCGGCGAAGTAGCCCGCCAGCAGCGCCAACCCCACCGGCGGCAGCCCACGCGCGGGTGCGCCGGTCTCCAGCACCCGCCCGTCCGGGTACACCACCAGCCCCACCCCGAGCTCACGCAGCCGCGCCACATCGACCGGCTCCTCCGACACAGCCTCGCGCGCCGCGACCCACCGTGGCGATGGGGGATCGACCAGGGTGGCGTCGACAAGCAAAGCCCCGGACTCCACGACATTCATACACTTCGGCGCCGCATCGACCGTCGGCTCGCCACGCACGAGCGTCAGCGGCGCACGGTGAGCGAAATACACATCTCGGCCCGCGTGCGCCACCGCCGGGCATTCGACAGCGCCAGGGCGCAGCTTTGCGACGCTCACCGCACCGTCCGGCACCTGCAACAGCGCACACGCCAACGCGGCCGCGGCGCGACGCGGGGTCAGCGCCCCCGCCGCCGCGACGAACGCCGGAATAGCCAGGACGAGCCACTTCTGCGCGTCGCGGAGTAAACCGCCACCGGGTACGTGCGTGACCACGGGGTCGGTCAGGCCCGCCCAGGACGCGAACGCGACCGCGAAGCCCACCGCCGCCAACGCCAGCCAGCGGCGCGGAACCGCACGCCACCCCAGCCCGAGCAGAACGAACAGTGGGATGCTGAACAGGGCAAAGCCGACCTCGCGCGAAGCCGGGACCGCCGCCCCGTTCCAAATGCCGCCCAGCCCCATGAGCGCGCCGAGGGTGCCCACGTACTGCTCCGCGCGGGGCGCGAACGCGGCAGCACTCTCGGGGGTCGCGGTCCCGCCGCCGGTAGCGAGCGCACCCGCCACCACCCACGGCGCGCACGACAGCACCGCAACAACTACGCCCGCCCGGTTGCGCACGAAGCAGGCGGCAGCGATCGCCCCAGTGGGAGTGAACGAGGCCACCCACTGCGCCACCGGACCCGCCCTTCCACCCAGCGCGACCAGGGGAATGAGCCACGCGGCGACGGCGAGCGACCACTGGCCCTGCAGCAGACGCTCGATGACCAGCGGGTTCCACACCGCCACCGTCATCGCCGCCGCCTTGCCCAGCGGGTGGGTGCCCAGTCTGTGGCCGGCAAAGGCCGCGGCGGCGGCCGCGCCGATGACGAGCACGCGTACGAGCAGGACCGGGAACGGGACGAGGCCCAGCAGCGCGTCCTGCGGCACGTTGCGCGCGGGCAGATCGCCGAAGCCGAGCGAGGCGCGGGTGAGCGCCATGTCGGGCAGCACCATCATGTCGCGCAGCGCGAACGCCTCGCCAGGTAGGAAAAACGGCCAGGTCAGGCCCAGCACCAGCAGGGTGCCGTAGGCGGGCAGCAGGTACTTAGCGGCGGCGCGCAAGGAGCACCAACGCCCACACGATTGCAATTGCGGCGACGAACCGGGTCACCAGCGCCATGATCTGCAGCGCGCGCAGCCACGTCGTTTCGCTGCGGGCGCGGTCCACCGCCGCGGACTTGGAGGCGTCATTGAGCGCCCAGACGCCGGAGGGGAGGGACCAGGTTTCGTCGATAAGCGTGCCTGTGCGTCGCTCCGCATTGACCGTCCGCTGGGTGCCGTCGGGCAGCGTGGCGCGGTACTGGTACGTATCCAGGCCGCCGACGGAACCCGGGCCGAGATAGTCCAGCGGGACCGTGGCCTGCGCGCCGGGTTCGAAGTAGGGGTACGAGCGGCGCTCCGGGCGGTACGGCAGGTAGGCGCCGAGGCCCTGGCGCTCCTTCTCCGGGAAGGCGGTGGTGCGGTTGATCTGGAAGGAATCAGTAAACGCGTTCGGGCCCGTCTGCTCGGTGGAGAGCGTGTAGATGTCCTTGTCCTTGCCCGTTGTGGGGTCAGTGGCCGTGGACTTCTCCAACGTCGTCGTGCGGGTGAAGTGCTCGCCGTCGGGGCCGTCAAAGGTCATCGCGTACGTGCCGGTGGGCATGGTGCGCTGGTGTGCGATGACGATCGGCGATGCAATGTTGAACGCCAGCGCGCCGACGGCGATGCCCGCCGCCCACGCAAGTTTGCGCTTCTTTACAATGTCCACATCGAAAAGCTCACCGAAAACCACACTCGAAACTCTAACCTACTGCCGGAACTCGAGGGCCTGCGCGCCGTCGCCGCCCTCGGGATCCTGACCACGCACGTTGCCTTCCAAACCGCGAACCACTCGCCACTGCTCGCGCGCTTCGACTACTTCGTCGCCGTGTTTTACGCCCTGTCCGCGTTTGTGCTCGCACGCCGCGGGCTCCGGCCCGGGTACCTCGCGCGCCGAGCGGCGCGCATCGCGCCCGCGTACGTGGTGTGCGTGGTGGTGGCCCTGCTCGCGTTGCCCGCCTTAAGCGGGGTGGGCGTGGGCCAGGCGGTCGCGAACCTGCTCATGCTGCAGATCTACGTGCCCGATGGGCTGATCGCGGGGCTGACCCAGATGTGGTCGCTGTGCGTGGAGGTGGCGTTTTACCTGGTCCTGCCGCTGTACCTGGCGCGCGGCGGGCGGGCGCGCAGGCGGGTGCTCGCCGTGGCGGTGGTGGCGGGGCTGGCCTGGCCGTGGCTCATCCAGCCGGTCTCCAACCCGGAGGTGGTCAACCTGCAGATCTGGCCGCCGTCGTACGCGCCCTGGTTCGCGGTGGGGCTTGTCTGCGCGGAACTGGAGCGCGCCGGCGTGCGCTATCGCGGCCCGCGATGGCCGTTCCCGCTGCTGGCTATGCCGGTGGCGTGGTTCGCCGGGGTCGTCGGACCGGAGGGGCTGACCCACCCCACGCCGGCCGAGTTCAACGTGCGCGTCCTGCTCGGCGCGGTTTTCGCCGCCCTGTTCGTTGCGCCCTACGCGCTCGGGCCGAGGGAGGGCGGGACGCTGCTGTCTTCGCTGCCCGCGATGTTGGCCGGGCGCTGGTCATACTCCGTGTTCCTGTGGCACATGGCGGTGCTGGACCTGGTGTTTCCGGTGCTCGGGGTGCCCGTCTTCGGCGGATACTTCTGGCTGGTCCTGGCCGTGACGGCGGCCGCGAGCCTGGCCGTGGGCTACGTTTCCTACGAGCTCGTGGAGGTGCCCGGCGCGCGGGTGATGCGCGCGGCGCTGGCTACTCGTCGCGGTCCGGCCACGCCAGGCACGCCACCGCGAAGCACCCCACAACCGGCAGGAGCGTAGCGCCCGCATAGCTTGCCGACGGCCACGGGGCCCTCGCCAGCACCAGCCCGGCGACCGCCAGCGCGCCACCGGATAGCCACGCGGACGGCAGTACGGTGAAGCGCCGGATAGCCCACGCGGAGACCGCGGCGACGAACCCCGCGACCGGGCCGGCGGCGACGACGGCGACGGTGGCGAGCAGCGGCGCGGCGCGGTCGACGCGGGGCAGCTCCGGCGGATCGGCCATGCCGCCGTCGCCCCGCCTGCGCACCACTGCCACCAGGCACGCCAGCGCGACGAGGGCGCTGAACGCGCCGCCGAGCAGGAGGGAGTACCGGTAGGTCGCCTCGCCGGCGAAGTACATGCGGAACTCGCCCGAGGCTCCGGCGGGGACGGTGAAGGCCTGGGTCGCGGCGTCGACAAGCGTGGGCTCGAGCGCGTGACCGCCGACGGTGGCGCGCAGGCCAGCATTGAACGCGCGGGTGGTGATGATGGTGCGCGCGTGGTCGGCGGGGGCGAGTGTGTCGGGGAGCGGGGACCAATTGGGTGTCGGCGCCTCGCCGCGGGTGAGCGCGACGGCGTCGCGGCGGGTGAACAGGTCGTGGGTGCCCGCGGGCAGGTGGACGGGGCCGGCGGGGTAGCGGGTGCCGTCGATGGTGGCGGGCGCGTCGAGGTGCCACGTGGCGTCGACGGCGGTGGTGAAGCGGCGCTGGATCACCTGCGTCTCGGGGAAGTGGCGCTGGAAGAAGTAGGTGTCGGCAGTGCCGGGGACCTCCACGGTGCGGGACACGCCCGCGTCTACCTCCGCGATGCCGACGCGCTCGGTGAGCCCGATGCGCGTGGTGCCAGGCGCGCGGATCGTGCGCGGCTCGCCCGCGACGAGGGTGACGCGGCGCTGCGCTCCGCCCGTGAGCTCCACGGTGGTGGTGCGCGTTGCGGTGAGCGTGAGCGACTCCGCCACCGGCGGCACCTCGATCCACGGGTGGCGGTCGCCCGGCGCGGGCCACCACGCGGTCTCCGGGGCGCCGTCGAAGGCGCTGGTCAGCGACGCCCCGGCGACCGCCCCGCCGAACGCGTTCGCGTCCGCGGCGGAGGAGGAGGCGCGCACCTGCCCGCCGTCCTCGGCGACACCGACGCGCGTGCCGGCCGACGGGTAGTCGGGCAGCCGGTTGCCCACGTTGCCGCCCTCGCCCTGCGCCAGTGGCGCGGACTGCGCGCCGCGGAGCGTACCGTAGTTGCGCTCGGCCAGCGCCGGGGTGTCCGTGACCACGTTCGCATGCCTATCGACGAGCCGCGCCGGGAAGTACCCCCACCGCGCCCACAGCAGCGGGAGGACCTCGCCGCCGCCGTCGACGGTGACCGGTTCCGCGTCTGTGATCATGGCGTCGCGCTGGGGCTCGAGGAGGTAGATGTCGACGCCCGTGTCGTCCCCCCCGCCCCGGAAGCTCACGGTGGGCTCGCCGAGGTTGCGCGCCACGTAGGCGGGGTCTACCGGCGGGGCGGTGGTGGCGGGCGGGCCGGTCGCCAGGTCGTGGCGCACCACCACCGCACCGACGCCGATGGCGCGCAGCGCCTCCGGGTCCACCGCACGCACCTGGCCGTCGAGGCCGCGGATGGCCTCCGGGTCGGCGAGGGGGACGGCGTCGCGGAACGCGAAGCGGGTGCTGGTCAGCGCCTGGATCGGCTCGTCGCGAGTCCAGCCCCAGGTCTGGCGGGCGAACGAGGCCGACGGCACGACCAGCGTACGGGTGCCCGCGGCGTGCTCCTCCAGCCACTCGCCGGCGGCGACCCACTCGGGCGAAATCTCCGTCCACGTGCCGTCGGGGAGCAGGCGCAGCGACCACGCCGGCGCCACCGCGACCGCGGCGGTGAGGACCACGCCGACGGCGCGGGGGCGGTTGATCCGAGCGAGGAGGTGGCCCACGCCGATGGCCAGGGGGAGGCGGACGAGTGGGTCGAATTTGTGCAGGTTGCGGAAGGGGGCGAGGGGGCCGTCGAGAAGCGGGACCCAGAAATGCGCGGAGCAGAAGAGGGCGAACCCGAGGCAGAGCATGACCACCCACGTGCTGCGCCACGGGACGTTGCGGCGCGCGAGGCCGGCGAGGCCGAAGCCGGCCACGAGTGCGGTGGCCAGGACGAAGACGGGCTCGCCGACGACGAGGAAGCCGGCGGTGCGCTCGGCGTCCACGAACGGCGCCCAGCTGGTGGCGCCGCGCAGGACCTCCACGGGGTTGAGCCAGGCGGTGGTGACGGAGGCGGACTCGATGAACTCCGTAAACGGCGGCGAGTAGCGGCCGAGCACCAGCAGCGGCCCGATCCACCACGCGGACACCGCCGCCGCGCCGAGGGCGAACCAGGCGGCGCGGGCGTATTCGCGGCGGCACAACAGCCAGATGAGCGCGGGCACGCAGGCGGCGATGGTGGCCGTAGCGTTGACCGCGCCCATCGCCGCGACCGCGAGCACCGCGCCGGCGACGCGCGGGCGGGCCCGGGCGAGCGGGATAAGCGTCCACGGCACGAGCGCCACCGGCCACGCCTCCGAGGAGATCGCGGTGAGCGTGGTAAGGATGCGCGGCGACAGCGCGTAGAGCAGCGCCGCCGTGACCTGCGGGACGCGGCCGCGCACCCCGGTGCGGCGCGCCAGGATCAGTGCGCCCGAGTACGCCAGGCACACAAGCAGGGTCCACCAAGCACGCTGCGCCACCCACTCCGGCACCCCGGCGAAGTGCGTGAGCAGGAAGAACGGGCCCTGCGGGAAGAGGTAGCCGTAGGCCTGGTTCTGCACCTGGCCCAGGGGGAACTCGTCGGTGTAGGCGTGCGTGGCGCGGGCAAGGAAGCGCGCCGGGTCGACGGAGAGGTCCAGCTTGGTGTCGGCGGCGACCCGGCCGGGCGGCTGCAGCAGGACGGTGAGCGTCAGTAGCACCCAGCCGCCAATGTGTGCGCGCAATGGCTACTCCCGGGAGCCGTACTCCGGCCCGCCCAGCACGGCATCGTCCGCAGCCACGGCGCCGCCCTGGGGCACGGTGCTCTGCCCGGAGACGGAGGCGACGCCCAGCACGCCAACTACCCCGAGCACGGCGCCGACGACTGCGGAGGCGATCACCGGGTTGGCGGCACGGCGCGGCAACGATGCAGGCAGGCGCAGAACTTGGTGGGACATGCGCATGAGCCTACCAGCACGACTACACTGGTACCGTTTCTTCCAACTCGAAGGGGGCGCGCGTGTCCAAGATGCCGCAGCGGAAGCGGGCGGTCGCCGTGTGCGTCGGCGGCGTGCTCGCCGTGGCGCTGCTCGTCGCCGCCCTCACCGCGCGCCCCGAGCACGACGACACGGCCCCGCAAGAACCCACGCAGACTGCACAGGAAGGGGATTCAGCCGACGAACCCGCCGCGGTCGTCCCGCCCGCCCCGCAGCCGGCCCCGAGCGCGCCGCAAAGCCCGGCGCAGCAGCGCGTCCCTGCGGACTTGCGCGCGCGGGTGGCGTCGCTGATGGTGGTCGGCGTGACCAACGAGGCGCAGGCGCGGGCGGCGCTCGACCAGGGCGTCGGTGGCTTGATCATCCCGAGCTGGGCCGACCCCGCGCTGCTTACCGCGCAGGGCCACAACATCGAGGCGCTGCGCGCGCAGTACCACCACCCGTTTTCCGTAGCCATCGACTTCGAGGGCGGCCGCGTCCAGCGTCACACCGACGTGATGGGCAGCTTCATGGCCCCGCGCGAGCTGGCCGCCCGCCCGCCCGAGGTCATCCAGGGCACCGGCTACGACATCGGCCGTTCCCTGCGCGGGCGCGGCGTCAACGTGGATTACGCCCCGCTCCTGGACCTTGACGTTTCCGGCCTGGACATCGTCGGCGACCGCGCGTTCAGTGGCCACCCGGACGAGGTCGTGCGCGTGGGCACGCTGTTTGCGCAGGGGCTTATCGACGCCAACGTCACCCCCACCTTCAAACACTTCCCCGGCCACGGTCGCGCCTCCGGCGACACGCACCACCAGCTCGCCGTGACGCCGCCGCTGGACCAGGTGCGCGAGCTGGACATGCGCCCGTTCGGCCCGCTGCTGCAGCGCTTCCCGCGCTCGAGCGTGATGATGGGCCACATGATCGTCCCCGGCATGGGGCCGGAGGGCGTGCCCAGCTCCCTGAACCCGGAGGCGTACCGCATCCTGCGCGACGGCGACTACCCGGGCGGCGTCCCGTTCGAGGGCGTCGTGGTCACCGACGACCTCTCCGGTATGCGCGGCATCCTGGACTACGCACCGACGCCGGAGGCGGTCAAGCGCGCGATCGCGGCGGGCGCGGACCAGGCGCTGTGGTCCTCGGGCGCGGACGTGCCGCAGGTGATCGACGGGGTCGTCGCCGCCGTGCAGTCGGGCGAGCTGCCCGAGGCGCGCGTGAACGAGGCCGCGGCGCGCGCCCAGCAGCAGCTGATCAACACCGGCCTGTAAGTCCGCGGCCAGCCCAGCATGCGAATTCGTTGCTACATCTACTACCCCATCTACTACCCTGTGACAGGTGACTACTTCCCACAGGCAAACTTCGTCGCACCGCCGCGCCGGGTCGTCCGGTAAGGCGGGCAAGGTCGCGCTCGGCGCCGTCCTTGGCCTGCTCGCCGTCGTCCTGGCCGTATACCTGGCGGACCTGGCGCTCAACCGCGGCAACGTCCCCCGCGGCACCACGGTCGGCGGCGTGGCCATCGGCGGCATGTCGCCGGACGAGGCGCGCGAGCACCTGCAGGGAGAGCTTGGCGACGTCGCCGAGCAACCAATCCAGGTCTCGGCGGCAGACAAGCGCGCCCAGCTCGTGCCGGCGGCGGCGGGGCTGGGGATCGACTGGCAGGCGACTGTCGACGCGGCGGGGATCCAGTCCGCGAACCCGATCCCGCGGCTGACGGGCCTGTTTACGCAGCACGAGGTGGACGTGCAGGGGAGCGTCGATAAGCACAAGCTCGACCCAGAACTGGCACGGGTGAAGGACGAGCTGTACGTGGCGCCGGTAGACGGCGCGATCCACGTCGACGGCGGCAAGGCGAATGTGACCGACCCGAAGCTGGGGCAGGAGGTGAACCCGGCAGACCTCGAGGCTGCGGTGACGGACGGCTGGCTCGACCCGGAGGGCGTGGACGTGGAGCCGCAGCCCGTGGAGCCCGCGATCAATGACGCGGTGATTACGCAGGCGATGGACGGCCCGATCAAGGCTGCGCTGGGCGGGCCGCTGACCGTCAACGGCCGCGACGGCGTGACGGCGACCATTCCGCAGGAGCGGATGGGCGAGGTCGTGCAGTTCAACAACGTGGAGGGGCGCATCCAGCCCGACGTGCACCGCGACGTGGCGGGCGCGATCCTTGGTGAGGCGCTCGGCGGGACGCAGACCGAGATGCGCAACGCGCGCGTGCTCGAGGGCGGCGGGGTTGAGCCCTCGCAGGACGGCACCGAGGTGGACTGGGACGCGACCTTCGACGGATTCGAGGACCGCCTCCTCGGCCACGGCGAGCGCACCTGGGACGCCGCGTACCGCCCGGTCGAGGCCGACTTCACCACCGAAGACGCGCAGAACGCCACCTTCAACGAGGAGGTCGGTTCCTTCACCACCGGTGGCTTCTCGGGGCCGTCCGGCACCAATATTTCGCTGGTGGCGCAGACCGTCAACGGTGCGATTGTGAACCCGGGCGAGACCTTCTCGCTCAACGGCTACACCGGGCCGCGCGGCAGAGCCCAGGGCTACGTGGAGTCCGGCATCATCCTCAACGGCCACTCCGACATGGCCGTGGGCGGAGGCATCTCCCAGTTCGCGACAACGCTCTACAACGCCGCGTACTTCGCGGGCATGACTGACATCGCGCACACGCCGCACTCCTACTACATCTCCCGCTACCCGGCGGGTCGCGAGGCCACCGTCTACGAGGGCGCGATCGACCTGCAGTTCCGCAACGACTCGAACCACCCCGTGCGCATCCAGACCGGTGTGAGCGGCGGCGAGCTCACCGTGAGCCTCATGGGAGTGAAGACGGTGCGCGTCGAGTCCGCCAACGGCGGGCGCTGGGCGCAGACCCAGCCGAACACGATGAACCTTTCGGGCGCGACGTGCAGCCCCTCCAGCGGCTCGCCCGGGTTCACCACCTCGGACACCCGGAGCATTTACGACCTCTCCGGCAACCTCATCGACCAGGAGACCCAGACCACGGTCTACGACCCCGAGCCGATTGTGAAGTGCGGCTAGGTCCCGTTTATGCCCACGGGATGGGCGGCGGGGTGTGCTCCCCGCGCTCGCGGGTGAGGCCCCACAGCGTGAGCTCGGTGAAGACCGGGTCGCGTTCCATCAGCGCGTGCCGCGGGGCGTAGCCGTCATAAGCGTCGGCGACGTTGATGTTCACCACGTCCGCCCCGTCGACGGCGGCCAGCATGGACGTCGCATTGGGCGTGACCAGCACGTCCGCGGGCGAGTACAGCGACGTGTACACGATGCCCGGCACCGTATCGGGCACGTTGAGACGCGTACGCACCCACGGCGAGTCCGCGAGCTGCTGGATCACGCCTGGCGACGCCAACGCCGACGCCGCCCGCGGGTGCCGCGTAATGAACGGGGTGAAGCGGGGAGCGCGGCCGCGCACGTCGGTGCCGTGGAAGTTCGCGCCCATGGCGACCACGCGCCGCACCTTCGGCGCGCCCCCGTTGGCGATGAACAGCTTGGTCATGAGCCCACCCTGCGAGTGTGCCACGATGTCTAACTTCGCAGCCCCGGTCTGCTCCAGCACGTGGTCCACGTTCGCGTGCACGTCCTCGATGATGCTGTCCAGATTGCCCATGCCGTAGAAGCCGGGGGCGAGCATGTCGCCGTAGTCGGCGCCCCACACCCAGAAGCCCTCGTCGCGCAGGCGCTCCGCGTTGGGGCGGAACGCCCGGGCGCGGCTGGTTACGCCGTGGATGTACATGACTGGGGTGGTGTACGAGGGCGAGAAGTCCGGGTCGTTGAAGGGCAGCGGTGGTCGGTTGCGCGCGGCGTTGGCCGCGCCGAGTGCGGCCGAGCCGGCGACGATCATGGTGGCGAGCTTCATGCGTATCCAGCATATGTGGTTGCGCGCTTCCTTGACCGGGAGTTTTCGCTCCGATACGCTGGTCGACGGATCAAGAAGTCCGACGCGCTCTTTCTAGTGACTGCTGTTGCAGTGTGATTTGAGCAAGGCCTCCCGGCCCGTCGGCTGGCAACCGCGCAGATCGCGCACGGTGCCCCCGGGAGAAGATCTGTCGGCGTTTGCAACACCGCGCGCCGAAAGTGCGACCTTCCAAGGAGAGCCCTCATGGCTTTGACGTCCTGGCTTCCCGCCACTTTGGACAACATCAACCAGACCGTACTGACCTTTTCCGCTGGTGGTGAGCTGCACGTCCGCGTGTTTGGCACCCAGCTCGCGGCCTTCGACGTGGTTCAGCGGGTGGGTACGAACTTTGAGTACTCGCCGGAGCGCAACCGTCTGCGCGCGGCCGCTGCGGAGGGAGGCGTCCCCGGCGAGGAGGTCCCGCTGCCGCCCGCCCGCGATTACGCAGCGGTGGATCACACCCGCTGCGGGCTCGTTGCCGATGGCCACCGCCCGCACTGGATCCCGGTCACCCGCGCCGCGAGCTCCCGCGACGGCAAGGCCGGCGGGTGGACACGGGTGGAGATCCTGCAGGTCGAGGGCACGCGCGTGACGTTTGCTACCGACGACGGCGTGGTCCAAGGCTGGTTCCACAACCCCGACGTGCTGGCCACCGGGTGGCGCTACCACCCGAAGTGGCGGGTGCTGGAGGCCGCGTCGGGCGAGGTCGCCGTGCTCGCCGCCCAGCCGATCGGGGCGTGCTGGGCGTAAGCTGACGGAGCTCTGGCGGTTGGGCGCCTCCTTCTGAGTACCTACATGACGAAGGCAGGGTGACGCGGTCCCAAATTCCGTGTCTTCGTCACCCCGTTCTCGTCAAACAGGCCAAACCAGCCCCCAACCCACGTCCCGAGCCAGACACACCGCACACAAAAACCGCACACGAAAAAGCCCGCCTCCCGGTACGAAGTGGGGAAGCGGGCCTCATCAAATTGGAGCCGGCGACGAGAATCGAACTCGCACTCTCAGCTTGGGAAGCTGATGTTCTACCACTAAACTACGCCGGCATTCTGCCGCGCCGAATCAGCGCGACAATGGCAACACTTTAGCACCGTCCCCCGCTGAAACGGAAAACGAGCCTGCCGTATGCTTGTGGCGTGCTTCTTTCAGACCATGACATCCGCGACGCTATCGACTCCGGCAAGCTCGGCATCGACCCCTACGATGCTGCCCTGGTGCAGCCGAGCTCGATCGACGTGCGCATGGACAAGTTCTTCCGCGTCTTCAACAACTCGAAGTACACGCACATCGACCCGAAGCTGGAGATGCCCGACCTCACCACGGCCGTGGAGGTCCCCGAGGGCGAGGCCTTCGTCCTCCACCCCGGCGAGTTCGTGCTCGCGTCCACGCTCGAGTGCTTCACGCTGCCTGTGGACCTGGCCGGCCGCCTGGAAGGCAAGAGCTCGCTCGGACGCCTCGGCCTGCTCACGCACTCCACCGCGGGCTTCATCGACCCCGGCTTTTCCGGCCACATCACCCTCGAGCTGTCGAATGTGGCCAACCTACCCATCACGCTCTGGCCTGGCATGAAGGTCGGCCAGCTCGCCATCTTCAACATGTCCTCGCCGGCCGAAGTCCCGTACGGTTCGGGCGCGCTCGGTTCGAAGTACCAGGGCCAGCGCGGGCCCACGCCGTCGCGCGCGTACCTAAACTTCCAGTAGGGCATTTCGCTTTTCGACGCCCACCGTGCAGGAGTTACTGCAGCCCCTCTTTGTAATCGCTCATTTGGGCCGTCCTTTGCGGTTCGTTTTTTGCAATTCTGCAAGCGTAGCAAAGATCTGCGTGGTCTATTTTTCAAAAACAGGGGTTTCTGCAAAATAGGATCGCGTCCTGCGCTGCTTCTTACAACTTTGAAAAAACGGCAGCCGCGTCCCGCGTCCCCCTCACCCTGCCCCGTCTCACAGGAACGGGCATAATAGGCAGTTATGCGGATGACAGTAATCGGCACCGGATATCTTGGTGCAACCCACGCGGCATGCATGGCTGAACTTGGCCATGAAGTGTTGGGCGTGGACGTAGACGAAGCAAAGATCGATCGACTCAAGGCTGGGGAGGTCCCGTTCTACGAGCCGGGCCTGCCCGAGGTACTTGAGCGCAACATGGCGGCCGATCGCCTGGACTTCACCACCTCGTACGAGGAGGCAGCGGCGTTTGGCAACGTACACTTCATCGGCGTGGGCACCCCGCAGCAGCGTGGTTCCTACGCGGCGGATACCCGTTACGTCGAGGCCGTGATCGATTCGTTGGTGCCGCACCTGGAAGGCGAGCACGTCATCCTGGGGAAGTCGACGGTGCCGGTGGGCACGGCCGCGGAGCTGCAGGCCCGCGCCGATGCGCTGGCCGCGCCGGGCACGTCGGTGGAGATCGCGTGGAACCCGGAGTTCCTCCGCGAGGGCTACGCGGTGAAGGACACGATCGAGCCGGACCGCATCGTCCTGGGCACCCGCCCGGAGCACTCCCAGGCGGAGGCCATCGCGCGCGAGGTCTACGCCACCCCGTTGTCCAAGGACACGCCGTTCATCGTCACCGATCTGCAGACCGCTGAGCTGGTGAAGGTGAGCGCCAACGCGTTCCTGGCCACCAAGATCTCCTTCATCAACGCGGTGAGCGAGGTTTGCGAGATCGTCGGCGCGGATGTGACCAAGCTCGCCGACGCTATTGGCTACGACGACCGTATTGGCCGCAAGTTCCTGGGCGCCGGCCTTGGCTTCGGCGGCGGCTGCCTGCCCAAGGACATCCGCGCGTTCATGGCGCGCGCCGGCGAGCTGGGCGCCGACCAGGCGCTCACGTTCCTGCGCGAGGTGGACGCGGTAAACATGCGCCGCCGCGAGCGCGTGGTGGACATGGCCCGTGAGGAGCTGGGCAGCCTGATCGGCCGCCGCATCACCGTTCTCGGCGCGGCGTTCAAGCCGAACTCGGACGACGTGCGCGATTCGCCCGCGCTCGCCGTCGCGGGCCAGCTCTCGCTCGCGGGCGCCGCGGTGCGCGTCTTCGACCCCGAGGCGATGGACAACGCCCGCCGCGTCTTCCCCACGCTCGATTACGCCGACACCCTCGATGACGCGCTGACCGGCGCTGAGCTGGTCATCCTCGCCACCGAGTGGAAGCAGTTCAAGGAGATGGATCCGGTCGCCTCGGCCAAGCTCGTGGAGCAGCGAGTGCTTATCGACGGCCGCAACGTCCTCCCCGTCCCCGCGTGGCAGCAGGCCGGATGGACGGTGCGGGCTCTCGGCCGCTCGCTGTAACCCACGTGAACTCACGTGCGCACGCCGGCCGGCCCGCTTTTGTGAGACCACGGCAGCGGGCCTTTTCCGTGTCCCGGGGGGATAACGTGGGGGGGTAGCTACTGGAGCATCGCACGTACCATGGCAACAGTGTTGGGGGTGGTGGCTTTTTCGAGCTGCCTGAGAACGGTTTCTTGGTCACGCGATGCACTGAGCCTCACTACGAGAGCGTGAGCTCTGAGGAACCGCTCAGGAGATTCAGCAATGAGGGTTGAAATCATTGCCTCAGCATCAACGAGGGCAACGCCCTGGATGCGCATCCACTCTGACGGGAAGTCTTTCACGTTGTCGGTGGCTAGCGCATCTGCCTTAGTAACTAACGCTGACGATAAGACATGCCAATCTTTCGGGTGAACACTCAATCCGTGAGGAGGCAGCGGCAGTGGAGCGTCGCTGGAGACCAAAGCGTCAGGAAGGAAGTCGTTCATCAGCGCTTCCAAACGATCGGTCGCGTCTTTGCTCAGCTGAAGTCTAGCGCGCAGATTTCTGGACATTTCGTTGAGGACACCCTGGCTCCACCGCACCTCGACAATTTCTTCGTGGGCGCTGTACAGCAGATAGTCTCGGAGCACCCTGGAGAACAAGATGTTTGCGTCAGCGAAAACTCTCATCTCGAAAAAGGGGTCCGCAAAATTACTCTACGAAGCCGATACTGTTAGAGAATTCGGCGAGTGCAGCAGCTGCACGATCGCGGCGTTCGTATTCAGCGTCCGCGCCTTCGAGCACACTGAGGATCGCAGCAGCACCCTCCTGAGGAATCGAGACAGTCGCCGACGACGCACGTTTTGCGTGGCGAATTGCTTCGCGGAGGATGTCCGCAGTTCGGCGGAGATCCTCGTGAGGCACTGGTGCAGTCGTCATGCCACTGAGCGTACATGGTGCCCGGCCCACCCACCAGCACCCCGCGAGTGCCCCGCTAGTGCTGGTGGTAGTCGGCGAGGAAGTTCCCCAGCCGCTCTAGGGCGTTTTCCAGCTGCGATGCCCACGGCAGCGTGACCACGCGGAAGTGGTCTGGGGTGGGGTAGTTGAAGCCGCGGCCCTGGACCATGAGGATCTTCTCGGACTTGAGCAGGTCGAGCATGAAGCGCTCGTCGTCGTGGATGCCGTACATCTCCGCGTCGATCTTGGGGAAGCAGTACAGCGCGCCTTTCGGCTCGACGACGGAAACGCCAGGGATCTCGCGGAGCTTCCGCACGGCGACGTCGCGCTGCTTGTGCAGGCGGCCGCCCTCGGCGGTCAGCGAGTAGATGGACTGGCGGCCGCCGAGCGCCACCTGGATGGCGTGCTGACCAGGCACATTGGCGCACAGGCGCGTGCCGGAGAGCAGGTCGATGCCCTCGATGAAGCCCTTCGCGCGGCGGCGCGGTCCGGTGATGACCATCCACCCGGCGCGGTAGCCGCAGACGCGGTACGCCTTGGACAGTCCGTTGAAGGTGATGGTGATGACGTCGGGGGCGACCTCGGCCATGCAGGTGTGCTGGGCGCCGTCGTAAAGGATGCGGTCGTAGATCTCGTCGGCGAAGATCATCAGCTCGTGCTCGCGGGCAATGTCAGCGATGCCCTCGAGGGTCTCGCGGGAGTAGACGGCGCCCGTCGGGTTGTTGGGGTTGATCACCACGATGGCCTTCGTTTTGTCGGTGACCTTAGAGCGGATGTCCTCCAGCGATGGGTTCCAGTCGTCCTCCTCGTCGCACAGGTAGTGCACGACCTTGCCGCCGGCGAGGGTGGAGGCCGCCGTCCACAGCGGGTAGTCCGGGGCGGGGATGAGGATCTCGTCGCCGTCGTTGAGCGCGGCCTGCGTGACCATGCTGATGAGTTCGGAGACGCCGTTGCCCAAATACACGTCGTCGATGTCGCAGGGCGGGAAGCCGTCGATAAGCTCATAGCGCGTGACCACGGCGCGGCGGGCGGACGTGATGCCCTTGGAGGTGGTGTAGCCCTGGGAGGTGGGGAGGTTGGCGATCATGTCGCGCATGATCACGTCCGGTGCCTCGAAACCGAACACGGCGGGGTTGCCGGTGTTCAGTTTGAGGATGGTGTGGCCGTCGCGCTCCATCTCCTCCGCGGTCGCGGAAACGGGCCCGCGGATGTCGTAGAAGACGTTTTTGAGCTTGTCGGCCTGGTCGAAGTGGCGGTGTGCACGCTTGCTGCGTGTCGACGCCACCGTCTCGGGATTGGCTGGCTGGTCTGGGTTTTTGGGATGTTTCTTGGCCATAGGGCCATATTAGTCGCGGCGGCGGAACCTGTTGAGGGATTCTTGAGCAAAGTTGAGGGTATCGCCGGTGAGTTGGTCGATCTGCTCGCGGCGCTCCGCCTTCCTGCGCGCCGCGTCGTAGGCGCGGTCCGCCTCCAGCTCCAGCTGCTTGGCGCGCACGAGGCGGCGCTTGGAGCGCTCCATGTCCCGCAGCGACGGCGAGTACCAGGAGTCCGGCCCCACCTTCATCACGTAGAGCAGGATGAACAGGACCGGGATGACCGCGAGCACGGCGGGGAGCGAGGCCGCCCCGGCGAGGGTGATGCTGCCGATGGTGCCCAGCCAGAAGATGCCGGCGCGGGTGCGGCGGCCGGAGCGGCGCGCCTCGACAAGCTCGCGGGCGGTGAAGACGGGCACGTCGTGCTGGGCCGCCGGCATACCGGCGCTGGAGCCCATGACGGGCGCCTGGGGGATGTCGGCGAACAGCGGCACGAGGTCCGCCCGGGTCTGCGCCTGGGTGCAGCACTGGCAGCGCTCGTCGTACTCCCCGAGGGTGAGGCGGCCCTCGCTCAGCGCCTCCCCGAGAGCGGACATTGCCTCGGTGCGGTCCGCGTCAGAAAGCCGGATGTGCTCCGGCTCGGAGGGCTGGAAAGCGCTGCTCATCGGGGAAATGCTCCTTACAGTTCACAGAACGAGTAACGGCCCCACCATAGCACTGCGGGAGGTGACCTAGGCGCTCCACCGTTCGTCGGCGCCGGTGACGCGGTCGTGAAAGCGCGTACGGGCGTCGTCGTACTCCTGCTCGGGCAGCTGGTAGAAGTACACGCGCGGCAGTACTCCTTCGACGCGGTCGAGGTAGGTGCCCATGAAGTCCGCGAGCGCGTCGTTGCCGTCGAGGGCCTCGGCGCTGACGTAGACGAACAGCGGCCTGGACAGCGGGTACTCGCCCTCCTGCGTGGCTTCGCGGGAGGGGGAGACGCCGTCGATGGTGACGTTGTCGATCAGGTCGCGGGTTTCGCCGTCGGTGGCCAAGTAGTTGCCAACGCCCATGAAGCCGATGCCGTTGGGGTCGTCGGCGATCCAGCCGGACAGCTCGTCGATGTTGTCGGTCGCTTCGTAGTCGTCGCGGATGGTGTCGCCGCCGAGGACCTTGTCCTTGAATACCTCGAGGGTGCCGGAGCCGTCCGGGCGGCCGTACAGGCCAATCTCCTCGTCCGGCCAGGACGGGTCGATGTCGGACCACTTGGTCACCGGGGAGTCCGCCGCCCAGATGTCGTGGAGCTGCTCGGTGGTGAGGTCCTGGGCCCAGGTGTTGTCGGCGTGCTTCACAATGGTCACTGCGTCGAGCGCGATGGGCAGCTCGATGAACTCGACACCATTGTCGCTGCACTGCTGCTGGTACTCCTGCGGGATGGCCACGGAGGAGTCGTTGAGGTCGGACTTGCCGTCGCAGAACGCCTCGAACCCGTCGGTGGAGCCGTCGGCGGAGATGCGCACGTCGTGGTCGGTGCGGTCCGCGATGAAGGAGGTGATCGGCTCGACGGTGGCGGAACCGGTGACGCGGATCGCGCCGCCGGAGACCGTGTCGTTGCCGCTCTCGGCGTCGCTGCCCGCGCAGGCGGTCAGGCCGGTCGCCGCGAGGGAGAGCGCGGCGGTCAGTGCGATGAATTGCTGCTTCATACGTGCTGTGCCTGCCTTACTGGTGCTTCTTGTTGGCTTCGTTGCGGAACTCACGGAAGAAGGTGAGCACGTCGCGCCAGCGCGGGCGGGTCATCTCCAGGTACTCCGGGATGCGGTTAAGCTCCTCCAGCTGTTCCGGCGTGAGGCGCTCGTGGTCCGTCTTGCGGCGCATCTCGAGCTCGGCGCGCAGGACGCTCGTGGTCTCTTCGAGTTCGTCGATGAGCTGCTGGAGTTCGTTGTTTGGCGCGTCGGCGTCGATAAGCTTCTGGGCGCGCTGGCCGGACTTGGACTGGGCGTTGTCGGGGGTGGTCATGGTGGGTTCCTTAGAAGAAGACGTTGGTGATCAGGACGGCGAGCAGCGGGAGGGCGAAGAAGACGCCGCCAACCCAGATGAAGACGTACCACTTGTTCTTGTCGGCCAGGGTGGCCAACCAGTCCGCGCCCTTCGGTGGCAACGCGCGTAGGAACGGCAGGGACATGATGACGAGTGCGCCGAAGACGTTGAACATGGTGTGCACCAGCGCGCCCTGCATCGCGGACTCTGCCTCCACGCCGGAGGCGGAGAACGCGGCGATGAGGCCGGTGATGGTGGTACCGATGTTGGCGCCGACCACGAACGGGAACAGCTCCTTGACCTTGAACTTGCCGGAGGCAGCGAGCGGGACGGTCAGGGAGGTGGTGGTGGAAGAGGACTGGACGGCGGTGGTGATCACGGCACCGGAGAGGATGCCGGTGACCGGGCCGCGGCCCAGCGCAGCGTGCAGCATTTCCTGGGCGCGGCCGACCAGCAGTGCGGAGAGCATCTTGCCGATGAAGCCGATGACCACCAGGATCAGGGCCACGCCGCCGACGGCGAGGACGATGCCGCCCCACACGTCGCCCAGCGGGCTGACGATGAGCTTGGCCAGGTTGACCAGCGGCTCGGTGATCGCGTCGACACCGTTGCCGATCGCGTCGAAGATGCCGGCGAGCACGCCGTCGCCCTCACCCGAGAGAGAGCCGGCGAACACACCGGAGACCTTGGACAGGAAGCCGGTGAAGATTTCCAGCGGGAAGAAGATGGCCAGCGCGAGCAGGTTGTAAAAGTCGTGCACCGTGGCCATGGAGAAGGCGCGGTGGAACTGCTGCTTGTTGCCGGACAGGCCGAGTGCCACCAGCGTGGAGGTGACGGTGGTGCCGATGTTGGCACCGAAGAGCATGGGCACCGCCACCTCCAGCGGCAGGCCACCGGCGATCATGCCGACGGTAATGGAGGTGGTGGTGGAGGAGGACTGCATGATGGCGGTGGCGAGAATACCGACCGCCAGGCCCACGAACGGGTTCTCGGCGAAGGAGAACAGTTCCTTCGCCTGGTCGCCAGCGGCCATCTTGAAGCCGGCGCCGATCATGCCGACGGCGTTGAGCAGCAGCCAGATCGCCAGGATGACGGAGATCCACTCTGCGGCCTTCTTGGCGCCACCGCTCAGGGGCAGCCAGCTAAGCGGGTCGGCGGCCGGCTCGTCGTCCGCGTTTTTTGGCGCGTCCGTGTCCGGGGCGGGTTTCGTCTTGGTGGCAAGGGCGGTGCTGCCGGTTGCCGCCTCGCGCGCGCCGGTCTCGGCGTGCTTGGCATCTCTGCTCATGTGCGCTCTCAATCAACGTCGTATGGACTTGGTCGAGAGTGCACCTTATGAGCAAGAAGCGGAATTGCTGTGTATTTCTGGTTAACTTCCGGGGAATTGTATAAAGGTAGTCTAGCTATGTGAGAACTGGCTCTGGTACAGCTCGTAGTACGCGCCCTTGCGTTCGAGCAGCTCCACGTGCGTGCCCTGCTCCACGATCCGCCCGGCCTCCATCACCAGGATCATGTCCGCGTCCCGGACGGTGGACAGGCGGTGCGCGATGACAAAGGAGGTGCGCTGGGCCCGCAGTGCGTTCATCGCCCGCTGCACCAGCACCTCGGTTCGCGTATCCACCGACGAGGTTGCCTCGTCCAGGATGAGGATGCCCGGCTGCGAGAGGAACGCGCGCGCAATGGTGATCAGCTGCCGCTCGCCCGCGGAGATGGAGCCGCCGTCCTGGTCCACGATGGTGTCGTAGCCGTCGGGCAGTGCGTGCACGAAGCGGTCCACGTAGGTCGCCTTTGCGGCCTCGATGACCTCCTCGTCCGTCGCGTCGAGGCGGCCGTAGCGGATGTTTTCCATGATCGTGCCCTTGAACAGGACCGCGTCTTGCAGCACCATACCGATCTGGCTGCGCAGGTGGGGGCGCGTGAAATCGCGGATGTCGTGGCCGTCGATAAGGATTGCCCCCTCGTCCACGTCGTAGAACCGCATGATCAGGTTGACCAGGGTCGTTTTGCCCGCACCGGTCGGCCCCACGATCGCGGCGGTCTGCCCCGGCGCGACGCGCAGCGACAGGTCCTGGATCAGCGGCTCGTCGGTGTATGAGAAGGACACGTCGCGGAACTCCACCAGACCTTCGGGCCGCGCGCTTGTCGACGCCCCCTCGACATCCGCCACCTCTTCCTCAGCGTCGAGCAGCTCGAAGATGCGCTCCGCTGACGCGACGCCGGATTGGACCATCTGCATCATGCCGGCGATCTGGCCGAGCGGCTGGTTGAACTGGCGGGAGTACTGGATGAACGCGGTGGCGTCGCCAAGCGTCATGTGCCCGTTGGCCACGCGCAGGCCGCCGAAGACGGCGATGGCCACGTAGGAGAGGTAGGACACGAACTGCATGATCGGCTGCATCGAGTTGGACAGGAACTGCGCCTTCTGTGCGGCGCCGGTGAGCTCCTCGTTGCGCGCGTCGAAGGTGCGGCGCAGCTCCTCGGTGCGGCCGAAGATGAGCGCGACGTCGTGGCCGGAGAAAGCCTCCTCAACCTGGCCGTTCACGGCGCCGGTGGCCTTCCACTGTGCGGCGAACTGCTTCTGCGAGCGGGTCCCCACCACGCCCATCGCCACCGCGGTGAGCGGGATGGCCAGCAGCGCGAGCAGGGCGAGCTGCCAGGACAGCCAGAACATCATGACGATGATGCCCACCAGGGTGATCACCGCATTGAACATCTGCGACAGCGCCTGCTGCAGCGCCTGCTGGACGTTGTCCACGTCGTTGGTGGTGCGGCTCATCACGTCGCCGCGCTGGCGGGAGTCGAAGTAGTTGAGCGGCAGCCGGTTCAGCTTCGTCTCGACCCGCTCGCGTAGGTCGTAGACGGTGCGCATGGTCAGCCGGTTCAGCAGCGCGCCCTGCGCCCACATGAGGACGGAGGAGCACAGGTACAGGGCGAGGATGACAATGATCAGCTCGCGCAGGTGGTCAAAGTCGATGCCCTCGCCGGGCCGCAGGTCCATCGCCTCCGCCATGTCGGCGAAGCGGTCCTGGCCGGCGGCGCGCATGCCCTCCACCGCCTGCTCCTTGGTCACCCCGCCCGGCATGCGGGCGGAGATCGCGCCGGAGAAGATCACGTCCATCGCCCGGCCCATCACGCGGGGCGCGTACACCGACAGCACGACCGATGCGGCGTTCATCACAAAGACCGCGATCAGCGCGATCTTGAACGGCGCCAGCAACCCGATCAGCCGCTTCGCCGAGGGCCAAAACTGTTTCGCCTTCCGAGGCTCTTGCTCACTCATGCCTGCACCGCCTTCTGGCTCTGCTCAATTTCCCGATACGTCTGGCTGCTTTCCAGCAGCTCTTCGTGGGTGCCGCGTGCCACGATCTCGCCGGCTTCCATCACGAGGATCTGGTCGGCACCGCTAATCGACGCCACCCGTTGCCCCACCACAATCACAACCTTGCCCGCGGTGTACTCGGTCATCGCGGCGCGCACGCGGGCGTCCGTGGACGCGTCGAGTGCGGAGAAGGAGTCATCAAACAGAAACACGTCCGGCTGCGCCACCAGCATGCGCGCGATGGAGAGGCGCTGGCGCTGCCCGCCGGAGACGTTCGTGCCGCCCTGCGAGATCTCCATGTCCAGGTCGGCGACGAAGTCGGCCTGCGCCGCGCGCAGCGCGTTCCACAGCTCCTCGTCCGTGGCGTCCGGGTTGCCCATCCGCAGGTTCGAGGCGACGGTGCCGCTGAACAGCCAGGGCTTCTGCGGGACCATGGAGACGCGCTCGACAATGTCGGGGCGGGCGAGATTGTCGACGGGGGTGGCGTCGAGAAGCACTTGCCCCTCGGTGGCCACGTGCAGGCGCGGGATGAGGCTGAGCAGCGTCGTCTTGCCCGAGCCGGTGGCGCCGATGATCGCCGTGGTCGTGCCCGGGCGGGCGGTGAAGCTCACGCGCTTGAGAACGGGTGCGTCGGCGCCGGGGTAGGTGAAGGTGACGTCGCGGAACTCGAGGTCGCCGCCGCGCGTTGCCGGGGCCTCGGGGTGGTGGGGCTCGATGATCTGCGGGTCGTGGTTGAGCACCTCCGCGACGCGGCGGGAGCACACGATGGCGCGGGGGAGCATCATGAGCATGAAGGTGGCCATCATGACAGCCATGAGGATCTGCATGAGGTACTGCATAAACGCGGTGAGCGCGCCCACCTCCACCAGGCCCTCGTCGACGCGGTGGCCGCCGAACCAGAGGACCGCCGCGGTGGCGAGGTTGAGGATCAGCATGATGACCGGGAACATGGTGACGAAGACGCGGCCGATGTTCAGCGAGACCCGCGTGATGCGGTCGTTCGCCTCGGTGAAGCGCTGCGACTCAAACTCCTCGCGGCCGAACGCGCGGATGACGCGGATGCCGGCGATCTGCTCGCGCAGCACCCCGTTGATCGCGTCCAGGCGCTCCTGCATCGTGCGGAACAGTGGCATGAGCAGGGCCGCGATGATGCCGACTACCACCGCGAGCGTGATCACGGCGACGGCCACCAGCCACGACATCCCCGCGTCCTGGCGCACCGCCATAATAATGCCGCCAATCGCCATGATCGGCGCGTTCACCATGAAGTTGAGGAAGAGCAGGTACGTCATCTGGATCTGCTGCACGTCGTTGGTGCCGCGCGTGATCAGGGACGGCGTGCCGAAGTGCTGCATGTCCTCCGCGGAGAAGATGCTCACATGGGAGAACACGGCCTCGCGGATGTCTCGGCCGGTGCGCATCGCGGTGCGCGACGCGAACCAGAAGGCAGCGACAGCGGCGAGGAACTGCACGAACGCCACCAGCAGCATGATGCCGCCGGTGCGCCAGATGTAGCCGACATCGCCCTGCGACACACCTTTATCAATGATCGCAGCATTGAGATCCGGGAGGTAGAGGGTCGCGAGCGTGGTGATGAGCTGGAGGACCACCACTGCGAGAATTGCGGGCCAATACTGCTTGGAGTATCTGCTGAGCAGGCGGATTAGTTGCATGGATTCCCCTTGCGCGCGGGTGAAAGAACCCGGCAATGGTAGCACCACGGTGGTGTGGGTGGCGGAGTGCTCGATGACGAGAATGCGTAAAATTTCCGCGCCAACAAAAAGGGCTGGACCATCCCACCTGCGGGAACGGCCCAGCCCTGTGGGTGCGCGAGGAAATCTGTCACGCGCCCCTCAGCGCATCCGAAAAAACTACGGAACCTGCGGGATATTGCGGGCGTGCTCGACCATTTCCTCCCACTCGACGATCTTCTTGCGCTCGCGCGGCAGGGCAGACTGCTCGCCCAGCTTGCGCTCGGCCTCGTCCAATCGGTACCAGCCGTCCCAGGTGGTGTAGGGAATGTTGCGCTCGTCGAGCAGCTCGAGGATCTCGTCCGGGCCGGTGTGCGACGGGGTGGCCAGCTTGCCGGCGTCCGCGTCGGCGATGAGCATGTCGGTGGTTTCCTTCGCGTCGGACTTGGTGTTGCCGATCAGGCCGATCGGGCCGCGCTTGATCCAGCCGGTGACGTAGAGCTTGTCCTCAAAGCCGGCGCCGTCCTCGATGGTCTCCAGGACGTGGCCGCCGTCGTTCGGGATGACGTTGCGCTCCACGTCGAAGGGCACGCCGTCGACGGGCTCGGAGCGGTAGCCCACCGCGTGGTAGACCTGCTGGACTGGCCAGTCGGTGAACTTGCCGGTGCCCGTGATGCCGCCGTTGCCGTCCAGCTCCTGGCGCTCGGTGCGGAGGCCGGTGATGGCGCCGGAGTCGTCGGTAAGCACCTCGACCGGCTCCTCGAAGAAGTGGATGTAGATCTTGTGCGGCGCGTCGTCCGGCTCGCGCATGGCGTACTGTTCCAGGACCTGGCAGTTCAGGTCGACGGACTTGTCGGCGCGGCGGACTTCCTCGCTGGTGGCGTCGTAATCAATGTCCTCCGGGTCCACGAGCACCTGGATGGTGTCGGAGAGGTCCATCTCGCGCAGCTCCTTCGGGGTGAACTTGGCCTGCGCGGGGCCACGGCGGCCGAACATGTGGACCGTCTCCGCCTTGTTGTTCTTCAGGGACTCGTACACGTTGTCCGGGATCTCGGTGACCAGGAGCTCGTCGCCGGTCTTGGCCAGGATGCGGGAGATGTCGAGTGCGACGTTGCCCACGCCGATGACGGCGACCTCGCGGGCGTCCAGGTTCCAGTCGCGCTCGAAGCGGGGGTTGCCGTCGTAGAAGCCGACGAACTCGCCGGCGCCGATGGACTTCTCGCCGCCCGGGATGCGCAGCTCGCGATCGCGCACGGCGCCGGTGGAGATCACGACGGCGTCGTAGTAGTCGCGCAGCTCATCAATGGTGATGTCGCGGCCGATGGTGATGTTGCCCAGCAGGCGCAGGTGCGGCTTGTCCAGCACCTTGTGCAGGGACTTCACAATGCCCTTGATACGCGGGTGGTCGGGCGCGACGCCGTAACGGATCAGCCCGAAGGGGGCGGGCATCTGCTCGAAGAGGTCGACGTGGATGTCGTGCTCATCGTTGCGGAGGAGGAGGTCGGAGGCGTAAATGCCGGCGGGGCCGGCGCCGACGACGGCGACGCGCAAACTCATTGAGGGTGTCCTTTCAAGGTAGGGAACCGTTAATATTGGACCAATATAGCGTACAGACAGCTTGGTCTAAAAATGGGTTGGTGTCAAGGGGTGCGGGGTCGACGTGGCGTCGATAAGCGAACCGCTCGGTGCGATTTGGAAAACATTCAGGCAAAAACCGCTGGATGAGCTGGGGAAAGGATATAGTACTTGCCGTAGACCGCTCAGTACGGCAAACTCGACCGCACGGAAATTTAGTGCCGCACATCATAGACCGTTCGGTCTGTGCATTAAGGAGGAAGGTATGCCAGCATCGACGGCGACCCGCGCCGTGAAGGAGCGCACGAAGAAGCCAGAGGGGCAGTGGCTTATCGACGGCACCGAGCCCCTCAACCACGACGAGGAGCTCAAGCAGCGCGAACCCGTCCTGGAGGTCAAGCAGCGCGTCATCGACACCTACGCCGAGGGTGGCTTCGACTCGATCGACCGCGAGGACCTGTACCCGCGCTTCAAGTGGCTCGGCCTGTACACGCAGCGCAAGCAGAACCTCGGCGGCGAGCACACCGGCGAGGACAACTCGGTGCTGGAGGACAAGTACTTCATGATGCGCATCCGCTTCGACGGCGGCATTTGCTCCACCGAGCAGGCCCGCGTGGTCGGCGAGATCTCGCGCGACTACGCGCGCTCCACCGTGGACCTCACCGACCGGCAGAACATCCAGCTGCACTGGGTGCGCATCGAGGACGTGCCCACCATCTGGGAGAAGCTCGAGTCCGTCGGCCTGAACACGTGGGACGCCTGCGGCGACGTGCCGCGCGTGGTCCTGGGGTCCCCGGTCGCGGGCATTGCCAAGGATGAGATCATCGACGCCACCCCGGCGATCCGCAAGATCCAGGAGATCGTCACCAACGAGGAGTTCCAGAACCTCCCGCGCAAGTTCAAGACCGCCATCTCCGGCAACGCGCGCCAGGACGTCGTCCACGAGATCAACGACCTCGCCTTCATCGGCGTCGAGCACCCGGAGCTCGGCCCCGGCTTCGAGTGCTACGTCGGCGGCGGCCTGTCCACCAACCCGATGCTCGCGCAGTCCCTCGGCGCCTTTGTCGCCCTCGAGCAGGTCCCCGAGGTGTGGGCCGGCGTGGTGCGCATCTTCCGCGATTACGGCTACCGACGCCTCCGCAACCGCGCCCGCCTGAAGTTCCTCGTGGCCAAGTGGGGCGTGTCCAAGTTCCGCGAGGTCCTGGAGAACGAGTACCTGGGCTACGCGCTTCCCGACGGGCCGAAGGCGCCCACCAACCTCATCGACCGCGACCACATCGGCGTGCACGAGCAGCGCGACGGCAACGTCTACGTCGGCGTCAAGCCCACCCTGGGTCACATGTCCGGCGAGCAGCTCATCGAGGTATCCGAGCTGGTCGAGCGCTACGGCTCCGCCTCCATGCGCTTCACCCCGTTCAAGGAGCTGCTGATCCTTGACATCGCCCCGGACAAGGCCGAGGCGCTGCAGGCGGACCTGGAGAACCTGGGCCTGTACTCCAAACCCAGCGAGTTCCGCCGCGGCCTGCTCTCCTGCACCGGGCTCGAGTACTGCAAGCTCGCGCACGTGACCACCAAGTCCCGCGCCATCGAGCTTGCAGACGAGCTGGAGGAGCGCTTCGGCGACCTGGACAGTCCGATCACCATCTCGCTCAACGGCTGCCCAAACGCCTGTGCTCGCCACCACGTCTCCGACATCGGCCTGAAGGGCCAGACGGTGACCAACGCGGACGGCGAGCGCGTCGAGGGCTTCCAGGTGCACCTGGGCGGCACCGTCGGCGAGGGCGCGAACTTTGGCCGCAAGCTGCGCGGCCACAAGGTCGCGTCGACCGAGCTCACCGAGTACGTCACCCGCGTCGTGCAGAACTACGTGGACAACCGCGAAGAGGGCGAACTCTTCCGCGAGTACCTGCTGCGGGCCGACGAGGAGCAGCTGCGATGAGCTTTCGCCGCCAGCCGAACCCGAACCGCAACCACCCGACCTTCTGCCCATATTGCTCGGGCGAGGGCCTGTGGCCGGATGAGGAGACCGAGTTCGCATGGAAGTGCGATGCCTGCCTGCGTATCTTCGAGGTGAAGTTCTACGGGCAGGACGACCCGGACCACGCCCCCGCGCCCGCGCCGTCCACCCCGCAGGCACTGCAAGATTCACTCGCTCGCCACGGGCACACCGCGGTGGCGCGCAACTCTGGAGGCACGAAATGATGAACCTTTTGCAGGGCGACAGCTCGCAGTACAAAGACCCCGAGGTCAGCCCCGACGGCCCGACCACGACCGCGCCGCTCGACGAGGCCACCGCCGCGCGCAACGCCGAGCTCGTGGACAAGTACGCGGCATCGCTTTACGACGCCACCGCGGCCGACATCCTTACCTGGGCCCACGAACACGCGCCGGGCCCGCTCGTGGTCACGCTGTCCATGGAAAACACGGTCCTGGCGGAGCTGTCCAAGCAGTTCCTGCCGGGCGCCGACTTCCTCTTCCTGGACACCGAGTACCACTTCGCGGAGACCCTCGAGGTGGCGGACAAGGTGGAGCAGCGCTACCCGGACAACCGCCTGGTCCGTGCGACCGCGCAGCTGAGCCGCGCCGAGCAGGACGAGGTGTACGGGCCGAACCTGTACCGCCGGAACCCCACCGCCTGCTGCCGGATGCGCAAGGTGGAGCCGCTGGCGGTGCACATGAGCCCCTACGTCGGCTGGATCACCGGCGTGCGCCGCGACGACGGCCCGACCCGCGCCGAGGCGCCCGCGCTGAGCCTGGACAAGACGGGCCGGCTGAAGATTTCGCCGCTGGTGACCTGGACGCTGGAGGACACCGACGCCTACATCGCGGACAATGACCTGATTGTCCACCCGCTGACCACTCAGGGCTACCCCTCGATCGGCTGCGAGACCTGTACGCTCCCGGTGGCCGAGGGCGAGGACCCCCGCTCGGGACGCTGGGCGTTTGCGCAGAAGACCGAGTGCGGCCTGCACACCGACTAGATCGCTGGAACCTGGGACAAGGAGTAGAAGGACCACATGACTGTTGCAACGAACGGGGAGCGCGCCGGCAGCGGTGCGCTCTCGCCGCACCTGAAAGAGCTGGAAGACGAGTCGATCCACATCCTGCGGGAGGTCGCTGGCCAATTCGACAAGGTTGGCCTGCTGTTCTCCGGCGGCAAGGACTCCTGCGTCGTCCTGGAGCTGGCGCTGCGCGCCTTCGCGCCGGCGACGGCGCCGATCGAGCTGCTGCACGTGGACACGGGACACAACTTCCCGGAGGTGCTGGAGTTCCGTGACAGGGTCGTCGAAAAGCATGGGCTCCGCCTGCGCGTGGCCGAGGTGCAGGACTGGATCGACCGCGGTGACCTGCAGGAGCGCCCCGATGGGACGCGCAACCCGCTGCAGACCGTGCCGCTGGTAGAGACGATCGCCGAGGTGGGCTACAACGCCGTGCTCGGCGGCGCACGCCGCGACGAGGAGCGCGCCCGCGCGAAGGAGCGCGTCTTCTCCGTGCGCGACTCCTTCGGCGGCTGGGACCCGCGCCGCCAGCGCCCCGAGCTGTGGGACCTGTACAACGGCGCAACCCTGCCCGGCGAAAACGTGCGCGTGTTCCCCATCTCCAACTGGACTGAAGCGGACGTGTGGGAGTACATCGGGGCGCGCGGCATCGAGCTGCCGCCGATCTACTTCGCCCACGACCGTGAGGTGTTCAACCGCGACGGCATGTGGCTCACCGCCGGCGAGTGGGGCGGGCCCCGCGAGGGCGAGACGCTAGAGACGCGCCGCGTGCGCTACCGCACCGTCGGCGACATGAGCTGCACCGGCGCCGTTGACTCCGACGCAACCACGATCGACGAGGTCCTCGCCGAGATTGCCAATTCCACCCTCACCGAGCGCGGCGCAACGCGTGCCGACGACCGCCTGTCCGAGTCCGCCATGGAGGACCGCAAGAAGGAAGGTTACTTCTGATGACTGCCGCAACCCCGACCACCGCCACCGACCTTCTGGCCTCGCGCCAGACGCTCCGCCTGTGCACGGCCGGCTCCGTCGACGACGGCAAGTCCACCTTCGTCGGCCGCCTCCTGCACGACACGAAGTCCGTGCTCGCCGACCAGCTCGCCTCCGTTGAGCAGAGCTCAGCGGACCGCGGCTTCGAGGGCCTGGACCTGAGCCTGCTCGTGGACGGCCTCCGCGCCGAGCGCGAGCAGGGCATCACCATCGACGTGGCCTACCGCTACTTCGCCACCGACAAGCGCACCTTCATCCTCGCCGACACCCCCGGCCACGTGCAGTACACCCGCAACACGGTGACCGGCATGTCCACCTCCCAGGTGGTCGTGCTGCTTGTCGACGCGCGCAACGGCGTCGTCGAGCAAACGATTCGCCACCTCACCGTGGCCAAGCTCCTGGGTGTGCGCACCGTGATCCTCGCGGTGAACAAGATCGACCTGGTCGACTACTCCGAGGACACGTTCACCCAGATCAAGGACACCTTCGAAGCGAAGGCGCACGAGCTGGGCATCGAGCAGCCCATTGTGGTGCCGATCTCCGCGCTCAAGGGCGACAACGTGGCCGAGCGCTCCACCAACATGGACTGGTACACCGGCCCGACGGTGCTCGAGGTGCTCGAGGACGTGCCGGTGAACTCCGGCCGCGCCCTTGACCTGGACTTCCGCTTCAACATCCAGTACGTGCTGCGCGAGCACGCCAGCGACTACCGCGCCTACGCGGGCCGCATCAACGCCGGCACCATCCACGCCGGCGACACGGTGACCGCGCCGCAGGGCCGCACCACCACCGTCGCGGGCATCGACACCGCCGACGGCGAGGTGGAGTCCGCCCGCGCGGGCGAGTCCGTCGCGCTGCGGCTTACCGACGAGATCGACCTGGTCCGCGGCGACCTCCTCGCCGCCGGGTCGCGCCCGGAGTCCGTGCGCGAGTTCACCGCCACCGTGGTCGGCCTCTCGGAAAAGGACGTCACCCCGGGCAAGGCCGTGAAGCTGCGCTACGGCACGGCGCTCGAGCGCGCCCGCGTGGTCAGTGTGGACCGCGTGCTGGACCTGGACTCCGCGGACAAGGATGTCCTCGACCCGGACGCGGTGCGCCTCAACGACATCGCCCACGTGACCATCCAGACCGCCGCCGAGCTCCCGGTGGAGGACTACGCCGCCCGCGGCGCGGTGGGGAACTTCCTGCTCATCGACCAGGCTTCCGGCAACACGCTGGCTGCGGGCCTGGTTGGCACCCGCCTGCGCTAGGAGGATGTCGCCATGGTTGCCCTGCTCACGTTGTCACATGGTTCGCGCCACCCGCGGGCCCGCGAGGGCGTGCGCGCGCTGACCATGGCGGCCGCCAACCGGCTCGGCGTCACCAGCGCGGACGCCCACCTCGAGTTCGACGAGCCCGACCTGGAGGGCGCCGCGCGGCACCTCGCGTCGCTTGGTCAGGATCGCGCCATCGTGGTCCCGCTCCTATTCACCGACGCCTTCCACGCCCGCAACGACGTCCCCACGCACATGCGGGCCGCCGCCGAGTCCCTCCCGCTCACCCGCGCTTCCAGCATCGGGTTGGGGGAGGACCTCGTCGGGGTGCTCGCCGAGCAAGCGCTTGCCGACGCCCCACCCCACGCCCACCTCGTCATCTACCCAGTCGGCACGTCCGACGCGGAGCAGGCGGCGCGGTACGAGGGGGTGCGCGGTGGCGTCGAAAAGCGAACTGGGCGCCCAACGTCCCTCATCGCCGCGACGCGCGGCGGGCCGGACACCCTGGCCGAGCGCGCGGCGCAGACCCCTATCCACCTACTCCCGCTCTTCGTCTCGGACGGCCTGCTCCTGGACCAGGCGCGGGCCGCCCTGCACCCGTTCCCCGAGGCCACGGCCTCGCAGCCCCTAACCACGGCGCTCGCGGACATTGTGGCCGACCGCTACCGCGCGGCGCTGGAAGGAGAACCCCATGTATAAAATCAGCACGCTGCTGCTCATCGCAGTCGCCGGTCTGGCGGCGCAGCTTGTAGACGGCGGCCTGGGCATGGGCTTCGGCGCGACCTCCACCACCATGCTGGTCATGCTGGCCGGGCTCGGGCCCGCCGGCGCGTCCGCGGTGGTGCACACCGCAGAGCTGGGGACCACCCTGGCGGCGGGCGTGGCGCATTGGCGCTTTGGCAACGTGGACTGGAAGGTCGTGGCGTCGATCGGCGTGCCGGGCGCGGTCGGCGCGTTCATCGGCGCGACCGTGCTCTCCAACCTGTCCGCCAACGCCGCGCAGCCGGTGATGTCGCTCATCCTGGCGCTCATCGGCCTGAACCTGATGATCCGCTTCTCCCGCGGGATCACGCAGCGAAAGCTTTCCGCGAAACCGCACTCGGTGCCGTTCCTCGGCGGGCTGGGCGTGTTCGGCGGGTTCGTGGACGCGACCGGTGGCGGCGGCTGGGGCCCGGTGACCACCTCCACGCTGCTGGCCGCGGGCCGGAGCGAACCGCGCCGCATCGTGGGCACCGTGAACACCGCGGAGTTCCTGGTCACCGCCGCCGCGACCGTCGGCTTTGCCATCGGGATGTGGCACGACCTGGTGGCCAACCTGGCTGCCGTGGTTGCGCTGCTGATCGGCGGCGTGATCGCCGCCCCGATCGGAGCGTGGCTTGTCTCGCGGCTGAATCCCATTCTGCTCGGCGGCGTCGTGGGCACGCTCATCGTGGCGTTGAACCTGCCGAAGGTGCTCGCCGCATTCGACACGCCCGACTGGGCGCTGTGGGCCGCACGCGCCGCCGTGCTTGTGGTGGGGGCGGCGTTGTCCTGGCGCGGTGTGCGCAAGGCGCGAGAAGCGAAAAAAGCGGAAGCGGGCGCGCCGGTTCCCGTTGAGAAACCGGCAGCGCCCGCTACCGTGCACGCGGCCTAGGGTTTACTTGGCAAACTCCTCAACCAGCGCGGCGTTGAAGGCCTCGAGGTCGGCCGGGGTGCGCGACGAGATGAAGCCGGAGTCGACCACGACCTCCTCGTCGACCCAGTTGGCGCCGGCGTTGACCAGGTCGGTCTTCACGTTCGCCACCGAGGTGAGCTTGACGCCCTTGAGCAGGTCGGCGTCGGTGAGGATCCGGCCGCCGTGGCAGATGACGCCGATGGCCTTGTCCGCAGCCTTGAACTCCTTGACCAGTGCGACGGCCGGGGCATCGACGCGGATGGCGTCGGCGTTGCCGGTACCGCCGGGGAGGATGAGTGCGTCGTAATCAGCGGCGTTGGCATCCGCGGTGGTGAGGTCCACCTTCACGGCCGTTCCGTTCTTGCCGGTGATCTCGCCGGTCTCCGGAGCGATGACGGCGGTGGTAGCGCCCGCGGCCTCAACGGCCTCCTTCGGGGAGGTCAGCTCGGAATCCTCGAAACCGTTGGTGGAGATGATTGCGATCTTCTTACCGTTCAGGTCAGCCACGATGCTCCTTAGTTCGTCGGTATCAGTACGGCGCCTACGGTAAGCACCGATGCGTGATCTGTCCACCTTTTAGTCGGAATCCTTCGACGCGGCGTCGTCAAGCGGCACCTTCGTCGAGCCCAGCGTTGCCTTCTGACCTGGCTTTTGCAGCTTGGCCATGCTTGCCATGCGCTTGCGGACGGCCAGGAACGCCTCCCTGGAATCCAGGCTCTCGCTCTGCGCGGTGGATATTTGGATGTCGTCCGCCGTGATCTCGCCGGTCCTCAGCGAGACCATCTCGGCCCAGTAGCGGAACCACACGGCGACGACCGCCGCGACGGGGACGGCGAGGAACGCGCCGACGATGCCGAACAGGGTGCCGCCCAGCGCAACAACGAGCAGGACGATCGCCGCGTGCAGGCCCATCGCCTGGGATTGCAGGATCGGCTGGAGGACGTTGCCCTCGATCTGCTGCACGGCGATGATGAGGATGAGTACGAAGACCGCGTTCATGAACCCGTTGGACACAAGCGCGATGATCACGGCCAAGGCGCCAGCGGTAAACGCACCGACGATCGGGATGAAGCCCGCGAAGAAGGTCACCACAGCCAGGACCGGCCACAGCGGCACGCCCAGGACGAGGAGGCCGATGCCGATGAAGATGGCGTCCACGCCCGACACGATTGCCTGCGTGCGGATGAACCCGGACAGCGTGTTCCAGGAGCGCATGCACACCTCGGTGAGGTGCCAGCCGGCCTTCACGCCGACGTACTTGCGCAGCCAGGGGAGGAAGCCGTCGCCGTCTTTGAGGAAGAAGAAGGTGAGGATCAGCGTGAGCACGAGCGTGGTGCCCACCGAGGCGATCGCGCCGATGCCGGAGAAGACGCCGGAAGCGATATTCGACGCCTGCCCGCGCAGCGCGTCGGTCACCTGCGAGATCTGCTCACGGATCTTGTTCGGGTCAATGATGGAGGGGTCGACGCGCTCGTTGACCCAGGCGATGATCTGGTAGACGCCCTGTCCGGCCTGGTCGTAGAGCTGCGTGCCCTGCTTCTTCACGGTCGGGCCCATCGCAGCGAAGATGCCGCCGATGATGCCGAAGAAGCCGATGATCACAGTAAACGTGGCCAGCGCCGCGGGGAACTTCTTGGAGCGCAGCCAGCGCACCGGCGGCCAGAGGACCGTGGACACGATGAGGGCGAGGAAGATGGGCAGCAGGCCCATCCACACGAACTTGAGCAGGTAGAGCACCAGTGCGGTGGCGGCGACGATGATGATGAAGCGCAGCGCCCATGCGGCGGCGGTGCGACCATCTGCGGCGATGACCTCGCCGCGGTCGGTGGGCTCTTGGGAGAGCTCCTGGGCGGCGTCGGCCGGGGTGGGCTTCATGTCGACGTCGTGGGCCTCTGTATCGAGCGCGCCGACGAAGTCGTGGGAATTCTTCTTGTTCACCCCGTTGATTCTGCCAGATATACGCGGAAACGCATGAGTCGGCCGGGCTGGGCGCGGCGTCGAGTTGAACGCAGAATCATCCGGAGTCTCTTGGAATGACGATTCATTGTGAGATTAAGGGGGTGCCTAATCTGTCAGCGTTTTGTCATTTGGCGAATTATTGACAGATTAAGGGGGTGTCTAATCTATCAATCTTTTGCTATTTTGGCGATTGTTGTGAGATTCGCACACGAGGAGGATGGACATGGCAGTGATCGGCGGAATGGAACACCGCGCATTCTTGCTGCGCGAGGTTGCCCAGATTCTCGATTCGGTAGAAGATGGCTGTCTCAGGGGGACAAAAGAAACCCAGGCGATCGATTTTAAGGAAGAAGCTGGACGTAGGCAGGGGCGCGAGCTGTTGCCGGGGCGGCCTGAGAATCCGGATGCTGCCACCAAGCTTGCCGATGAAGTGGCGTGCATGGCGAATTCTCCCGGCGGTGGTGCCCTGATCGTAGGTGTGGAAGACGGCACAGGGCGCTTACTCGGCACAGAGCTGAGCATTGATTGGCTGAGGCAGGAGATTAACTCACGGGTCGGGGTGGCTCCGGATATTTCGGCGCGTCAAGTCGAGGGGTTTCGGTTGTTGGTTATCCTTGTCAGCCAGGCTCCGGCACCTGTTGAGGATACGTCTGATCGTTTGCGCTGGCGTGTAGGTGATTCGTGTCAGCCGGTTGATCGCTCGGAGTGGTGGCAGCATCGTGCGTCGATGCAGTCTTTCGACCTAACGGCAATTGCTTCCGAGCGCACTGCTGCCGACGCACGACCAGAGGCGCTTTCGATCCTGCGAAAGTGGCGACAGGCAGAACCATGGGATCAGACCGATGAGGAGCTCCTCCGCTCTCTTGGGGCGCTCCGCAGTGATGGTCGACTTTCTGCTGCTGCAGCGATGTTGGTAACTAGCCTGGGAACCGTTGGCCTAGAGCTCACGCAGTTCGATGTCCCAAGTGGAAGCGTGCGCAACCGAGTGGCGCCGGTGCCGGAACAGTCGTTGGCGGAGCAAATCTATCAAGTAGAAACCGCACTGGATGTGCTCAACTTTCAGGTCACGGTGGAACACGGTTTTAGCCACGTGCCGATCCGGCAGTTACCGCGCAGTGCGGTGCGTGAAGCGGTCCTCAATGGTGTTATTCACCGAGATTGGAACAGGTCCGGGCCGATGGAGGTGCGGTGGACTGATTCGGACGCGATGCTGGAAGTCCACAGTCCGGGCGGATTCGTAGGACATGTAAATGCGTCAAACATTCTCACGCAGCGTGAAGCGAGGTACCCGGCGCTTGCGGACTTGTTCCGCGCGACCGGGCTTGTGGATAAGCAGGGGGTCGGCATTGACCGTATGTACCGGGCGATGATCGCGCTCGGGCACAACCCGCCGCAGATTGAAGAGGTAAGTGGTGTTTCCGTTGAAGTCACGTTGCGTGGCGGCATGCCTTCCACACCCGTGCTGGAGGTTATGAACGCTTTGCGGCCTGCGGAGCGCAAGGAGGATTATCGCCTGAGCATTTTGCTTTACCACCTTCTTTATCACCCGTTTATCACTCCGTCTCAGCTCGCAGAGCAGCTCCAGGCTTCTGTGGAGTCTGCACAGGCAGCGCTCGATGTGGCGAAGCAGACGCTTGTCGACGCCACCCCGATCGTTGCCAAGTACAACGATGTGTGGGTGCTCGGGGAGACCACGGTGGACCGAATTGAGCGGCATCGCAACGAAGATCCGGTGCGCGAGTTGCTGCCGTACCGAACCACTGACCCGTTGGAGGCGACGTGCACTGTCGAGCGTTGGCTGAGCGTCCACGAAGCGATCACTACTGGTGATTTTATGCGTCTTACCGGCGTCGCTCGGGGGACGTCGAAGCGCCTCTTGGATGGGATAGCGGACAGGGGCGACATAGTCCCGAAGGGGCAGGGGCGTGCATCCCGTTTTGAGCAGGTGTGAGGGGTTGGCGGGGCGTCGATAGGCGCTATACCCTAGCTCTCGTCTGTCCTGTGGTGTAGGGTGGGTCACATTCCATCCTTAAACCGCGAAAGGAAACAGAACGTGACTGTCTACCCCAACCCCGGCACCGCCGGCTCCAGCGTGAAGTACCGCGAGCAGTACGACAACTACATTGGCGGCGACTGGGTCGCGCCGGTGGACGGCGAGTACTTTGACAACATCACCCCGGTCACCGGCGAGACTTTCTGCCGCGTCGCGCGCGGCAAGGAGGCGGACATCAACTTGGCGCTGGACGCCGCGCACAAGGCGGCGCCCGTGTTCGGGAAGACCTCGGTGGCGGAGCGTGCGCTCATGCTGCACCGCATCGCGGACCGTATGGAGGAGCACCTCGAGGACATCGCGGTGGCCGAGACCTGGGAGAACGGCAAGGCTGTGCGCGAGACGCTCGCCGCCGACATCCCGCTGGCAATTGACCACTTCCGCTATTTCGCGGGTGCGATCCGCGCCCAGGAGGGCCGCCTCAGCCAGATCGATGACAACATGGTCGCCTACCACTTCAACGAGCCCCTCGGCGTGGTCGGCCAGATCATCCCATGGAACTTCCCGCTGCTCATGGCGGTGTGGAAGCTCGCCCCGGCGCTGGCCGCGGGTAACGCAGTGGTGATGAAGCCGGCGGAGCAGACCCCGGCCTCCATCCTTTACCTGATGGATCTGATCGGTGACCTCATCCCGGCTGGCGTGGTCAACGTGGTGAACGGCTTCGGCGACGAGGCGGGTGCGGCGCTCAGCGGCTCCGACCGCATTGCCAAAATCGCGTTCACCGGCTCGACCCAGGTGGGCAAGATCATCAACAAGGCGGCCGCGGACAAGATCATCCCGGTCACCCTGGAGCTGGGTGGTAAGTCCCCGTCCCTGTTCTTTGAGGACGTGCTCGCGCGCGATGACAGCTTCAAGCAGAAAGCCATCGAGGGCTTCGCCATGTTTGCGCTGAACCAGGGCGAGGTCTGCACCTGCCCGTCGCGCGCCCTGATCCACGAGTCCATCGCGGACGAGTTCCTCGAGCTCGGCGTGCAGCGCGTGAAGCAGATCAAGGTGGGCAACCCGCTGGATACGGACGTGCAGATGGGTGCCCAGGCCTCGCAGGAGCAGATGGACAAGATCACCAGCTACCTGGAGCTCGGCCCGAAGGAGGGGGCGGAGACGCTCACCGGCGGCCACGTGAACAAGCTCGAGGGGCTGGAGAACGGCTTCTACATTGAGCCGACCGTGTTCAAGGGCACCAACGACATGAAGATCTTCCAGGACGAGATCTTCGGCCCGGTGATGTCCGTGACCACCTTCAAGGACTACGACGAGGCGATCCGCATTGCCAACGACACGATCTACGGTCTTGGCGCCGGCGTGTGGTCCCGCAGCCAGAACACGATCTACCGTGCCGGCCGCGCTATCCAGGCTGGTCGCGTGTGGGTGAACCAGTACCACTCCTACCCGGCCCACGCGGCGTTCGGCGGCTACAAGCAGTCCGGCATCGGCCGCGAGAACCACCTCATGATGCTGGGCCACTACCAGCAGACCAAGAACTTGCTCGTCTCCTACGACGAGAACGAGACTGGGCTGTTCTAAGAGCCCCTCGCTTATCGACGCCCCGCCGTCCCGCTCCCCATGCGCGGACCGCGGGGCCAACCTGCATTCAAGAAAAGAGCACTCTACGTGAACTACACCACCAGGCGCTGCGCCGGCGCCGCCCTGGCCGCTGCGCTTTCCGCCTCGGCGCTCGTCGTCCCGCACGCGAACGCCTACGAAACCACTTACGACTCCGACAAAGACCAGTGCACCATCACTTTTACGGACACGGACACCGAGCGCGTCAACGGTGCCTACTCCGCGTTGTTTACTCGGCTGGGCGAGCAGGTCCGCGACAGTTTTGAGGGTGACGACGCCCAGGCGCAAGCCGAAATCGTCTGGGAATACGGCGTGCGAAAGGACGTGGCAAGCGCCAGCGACCTGCCGGTCCCCGCGGACAAGAAGGTCTCCGACGCGCAGGCGGCGCTCGCGCTGGGCAAGCAAAAGGATAAGTACTGGCGCATGGTCGGATTCCTTAACGCCGCCAAGAAAGATGTGATTACAGACCGAACGATCACGATGACTCCGGCCAAGGCGCACGAGGAGGGGCCGCTCCACGGCGTGGACTTCGGGCCCGTGGTCGGCGGGACCGTCGGCGGCATCCTGTTTGGCACGAGCGTCGTGGACATCCGCGACGGAATCATCGACGCCGCCAAGACTCACGCGCCCGAGTTTGCAGCACCCATCCTGTCCTACAACCAGGCTTTTTCGGACTGCGCTGACGGCAGGACGCGCGGCAGCTCGGTCCTGCCAGCAAGCTCCATGACGTCGAGCCAGACCACCGGGCTCGGCATCGCGGGCGTCGTGCTCGGCCTGTTCGCGCTCGTCGGCCTGGGCTACGCGGCGCGACCGTTTGTTGACGACGCCTTGGCGCAATTCCAGCCGTGAAAAAAGTCTACTGACCTGCCGCAACATAAAAAGTTGAGTCGGGTGGGAACAACTTTATACCGCGCGCCGTTGTAAGGATTGAGTGCGACGGACTCAAGAGTGGCAGATCATCTGTTACAGTGGTTGCCGTGAAGTTGAGTCACAGCACATCAACTTATTGATAAACCCCACGTTTACAGGAGGAATGCAACATGGCACGCGCAGTAGGTATTGACCTTGGCACCACGAACTCGGTCGTCTCCGTCCTGGAGGGCGGCGAGCCGGTCGTTATCGCGAACGCCGAGGGTTCCCGCACCACCCCGTCCGTTGTCGCGTTTGCGAAGAACGGCGAGGTGCTGGTTGGTCAGTCCGCAAAGAACCAGGCGGTGACCAACGTTGACCGTACGATCCGCTCCGTCAAGCGCCACATGGGCGATGACTGGACCATCAACATTGATGATAAGGACTACACCCCGCAGGAGATCTCCGCTCGTACGCTGATGAAGCTGAAGCGCGACGCGGAGGCGTACCTGGGCGACGAGGTGACTGACGCGGTCATTACTGTCCCGGCATACTTCGAGGACGCACAGCGCCAGGCCACCAAAGAGGCCGGCCAGATTGCGGGCCTGAACGTCCTGCGTATTGTCAACGAGCCGACCGCGGCTGCGCTGGCGTACGGCCTGGAGAAGAACGACTCCGAGCAGACCATCCTGGTCTTCGACTTGGGCGGCGGCACCTTCGACGTCTCCCTGCTGGAGATCGGCGACGGCGTCGTGGAGGTCCTCGCTACCGCTGGTGACAACGAGCTGGGCGGCGATGACTGGGACAACCGCATCGTCGAGTGGCTGGTAGACAAGTTCAAGTCTGCACAGGGCGTGGACCTGTCCAAGGACAAGATGGCAATGCAGCGTCTGCGCGAGGCTGCGGAGAAGGCAAAGATCGAGCTGTCCTCCTCCCAGCAGGCCTCCATCAACCTGCCGTACATCACCGTTGACTCCGAGAAGAACCCGCTCTTCCTGGACGAGACCCTGACCCGCACCGAGTTCCAGAAGATCACCTCTGACCTGCTGGACCGCACCAAGTCCCCGTTCAACCAGGTGATCAAGGACGCTGGCCTCTCGGTCGGCGACATCAACCACGTCGTCCTGGTCGGTGGCTCCACCCGTATGCCGGCCGTGACTGACCTGGTCAAGGAGCTGACCGGCAAGGACCCGAACAAGTCCGTGAACCCGGACGAGGTTGTGGCCCTCGGCGCAGCCCTGCAGGCTGGCGTGCTCCGTGGCGACGTCAAGGACGTGCTGCTTCTCGACGTCACCCCGCTCTCCCTGGGCATCGAGACCAAGGGCGGCGTGATGACCAAGCTGATCGAGCGCAACACCACCATCCCGACGAAGCGTTCCGAGACCTTCACCACCGCTGAGGACAACCAGCCCAGCGTGCAGATCCAGGTCTTCCAGGGCGAGCGCGAGATGGCGTCTGCGAACAAGCTGCTCGGCTCCTTCGAGCTGGCAGGCATCGCTCCGGCGCCGCGCGGTGTGCCGCAGATCGAGGTTACCTTCGACATCGACGCAAACGGCATCGTCTCCGTGTCCGCGAAGGACAAGGCCACCGGCAAGGAGAACACGATCAAGATCCAGGACGGCTCCGGTCTGTCCCAGGAGGAGATCGACCGCATGGTCAAGGACGCCGAGCAGCACGCGGAGGAGGACAAGAAGCGTCGCGAGGAGCAGGAGACCCGCAACAACGCGGAGACCGCCGCTTACCAGACGCGCAAGTTTATGGATGAGAACTCCGACAAGCTGCCGGAGGACCTGAAGACCCGCGTCACCGAGGCTGCAGATGCCGTGGACGAGGCGCTCAAGGGCGACGACCTCGAGGCCGTGAAGTCCGCCGTGGAGAAGCTGAACACCGAGTCCCAGGAGCTGGGCAAGGTCCTCTACGAGGCACAGGCCAACGAGGGCGCAACCCAGGCCGACGCCGCCGCAGGCGACGACAACGTTGTTGACGCCGAGGTTGTCGAGGACGACGCTGAGGAGTCCAACGACTCCGACAACAAGTAAGTCAGGAGTGGTCAGGTTATGACGAACCCGAACCCGCAGATGCCGGAAGATCCGGGCGCACCGGAGAACACCGACGAGCAGTTCGTCACCCCCGACGAGGCTGAAGCGGCCGCGGAAGAAGCCGCGGGCGCCCAGAGCGTCGACGAGGAACTCGCCGACATTGAGGCCAGCCTCGACGGCGAAGCCGCCGAGGAGGTTGTCGAGGAGGGCGACTCCGTCGAAAAGCAACTGGCCGAGCGCACCGAGGACCTGCAGCGAGTGAGCGCCGAGTACGCGAACTACCGCCGCCGGACCGATCGCGAGCGCGGCCAGATCGCGGACCACGCGAAGGTAAAGTTTGCCAGCGAGCTGCTGCCGCTGCTGGATGACCTTGACCTGGCCGACCAGCACGGCGACCTGAACGAAGGGCCGCTGAAGTCCTTCGCCGACAAGTTCCGCGGCGTGCTGGCCAACCAAAAAGTCGAGGCCTTCGGTGCGGAGGGTGAGCCCTTCAACCCGGAGATTCACGAGGCAGTGCAGGACTTGTCCTCCGGCGGCGAGCAGGTCGTCGGGACGGTGCTGCGCAAGGGCTACCGCGTCGGCGAGCGCCTGATCCGCAACGCGATGGTGATCATCGCGGACCCTGCGGACAACGCTGAGGGCGGCGCAGAAGACAACGCAGCAGACAACGCCTAGGGCCACGATCGGCCCAACGGCTCGAGGCCGGGGAACGAGGAAGCGACAACGAAGCGGACTCTTCCCCGGCCCTTTTCGTAGAACAACAGAATGACTCGAGAGCAACGCACTAACATTGCGTGAAAGGAGGGTGCGAGATGGCAATGCAACAGGAATGGGCAGGCAAGGACTACTACGGTGACCTCGGGGTCTCCTCAAGCGCCTCGGCTGCAGACATTAAGAAGGCGTACCGCAAACTCGCACGCGAAAACCACCCGGATTCTCACCCCGGCGACAAAGCTGCGGAGGAGAAGTTCAAGCGCGTGGCGGAGGCGTACGACGTCCTCGGTGACGAGCACCGACGCAAGGAATACGATCAGTTCAAGTCCATGATGGGTGCTGGGCGCTTCGGGGGAGGTGGTACCGGGTTTCCCGGCGGGTTTCGCACGACGCAGACGGACTTCTCGGACTACTCCGGATTCTCAGACATCTTCGGAAACGCCGGTGCTGGACAAGCTGGAGACGGCGGCATTGGTGATCTCTTCGGTGGCCTCTTTAACCGCGGCGGCGGTGCTGGCAGGAACGCTCGGCCGTCGCGGGGGGCCGACGTCGAAACGGAAATAACGCTCGACTTCCGCGAGGCGGCGAAGGGCACCACCTTCCCCGTCGAGCTGACTGGCGACGCGCCGTGCACCACCTGCCACGGCTCCGGCTCCAAGGACGGCAAGACCCACCGGTGCAGCCACTGCTCCGGCTCGGGCTACATCCGGGAGAACAACGGCGCGTTCGGCATGGCCCGGCCGTGCCCGGAGTGCCAGGGCACGGGCGAGATCATCGAGGATCCCTGCCCCACCTGCCGCGGCACTGGCACCGTGCGTCGCGCCCGCACGATCACGGTGCGGATCCCCGCCGGCGTGGTCGACGGGCAGAAGGTGCGCCTGGCCGGGCAGGGCGAGGCGGGGCCGAACGGGACGCCCGCGGGCGACCTGTTTGTCAGCGTGCACGTGCGTGACGACGCCGTCTTCACCCGCTCCGGCGACGACCTGGAAGTCACGGTTCCCGTGTCCTTCGGCGAGCTCGCCCTCGGCGGCACCGTGACGGTGCCGACGTTGGAGAAGCGCGTCCGCGTGAAGATCCCCGCAGGCACCCCGAACGGGCGCACCCTGCGCGTGAAGGGCCGCGGCGTGCCGAAGAAGTCCGGCAAGGCCGGCGACCTGCTGGTCACCGTCGAGGTAAAGGTGCCCGACGACCTGGATGCGGCCGCAACCAGCGCGCTGCGCACCTACCACCAGGCGGAGCGAGACTCCGGCTTTGACCCGCGCGCCGGGTGGGCCGGCGCACAGTAGGAGGTGAGCCACGTGTCGAGGGAAACCGAGCAGTACTTCGTGATTTCCGTGGCCGCGGAGTTGACCGGCATGCACGCCCAGACGCTGCGCACCTACGACAGGATGGGCCTGGTCACCCCGATGCGCACGCGCGGCGGCGGGCGCCGCTACTCGCGCCGCGACATCTCGTTGCTGCGCCGGATCCAGCAGCTGTCCCAGGAGGACGGCGTGAACCTGGCCGGCATCAAGACGATTATCCAGCTCACCGAGCAGATCGATGAGTTGCAGGAAGAGCTGGCCGCGAAGCACGAGGAGAACACCCAGCTGCGCAAGCGCCTCGAGTCCCGCCCCGCCCGCGGCGGCGAGCTCGTGCACGTGCCGCGCTCGACAGCGGTGGTGACGTGGGAGCCCGCAGCTTCTCGACGCCGCCGCGCACAACCCTAACCGCGACAGCAAAAAGGGGACGCAGTCGATCTGACCGCGTCCCCTTTTTTCGTGCGTCCGGACTAGCCGCCGAACTCGATGGCCGCTGCGCCGCCGATGTGGCGCAGGTTGGACTTGGCCAGGTCAAACAGTCGGCCGACGCCGCCTTCGAGGAAGGCGGTGCGGGCGCCGGACTTGGTGAAGCCCTTCATCATGTCCCAGGTAATCCCCGGCGGCAGGGAGAGCGCGTTCGGGTCCGTGACAATGTCAACGAGGGCCGGGCCGTCGTACTCCAGGGCCTCCTTGATCACCGGCTTGAGGTCGTCCGGGTCCTCCACACGGAAGGACTTGATGCCAACGCCCTTGGCAATCTCGGCGTAGTTGGCTTCCTCGTGGTCGGTGCCGAAGTACGGCATGCCCTGAACCATCATCTCGAGCTTGACCATGCCGAGGGAGGAGTTGTTGAAGCACATGACCTTCACCGGCAGCTGGTGCAGCTTGATGGTGAGCAGCTCGCCCATGAGCATGCCCAGGCCGCCGTCGCCGGACCAGGAGATGACCTGGCGGTCCGGGAAAGCTGCCTGCACACCGATGGCCATCGGCAGTGCGTTGGCCATGGTGCCGTGGAGGAAGGACGCGGCCTCGTCGCGTTTGCCGTTCGGGGTGAGGTAGCGCGAGGACCAGACGTTGCACATGCCGGTGTCGACGGTGAAGTAGGCGTCGTCATCAGCCAGCTCGTCCAGCACGGAGGCTGCCAGCTCCGGGTGGATCGGTTTCGTGGACTCGGCTGCCTTCTTGGTGTAGTTGTTCACCACGTGCTCGAGCAGCTGGTAGTGGCGCTTGAGCATCTTGTCCAGGAATTTGCGGTCCTTGTTCTCCTCGATGTGCGGGAGAATGTTTTCAATGACGCTCTTCACGTCACCGACGACCGGGTAGTCGACCTTGGTGCGGCGGCCGATGTGGCTGCCGTCGATGTCAATCTGCGCGACGTTCTCGTCCGGCAGCCAGTCGGAGTACGGGAAGTCGGTGCCGACCATGATGAACAGGTCGGACTCGTCCATGGCGTCCAGGCACGCGCCGTAGCCGAGCAGGCCGGACATGCCGACGTCGTACGGATTGTCGTGCTCGAAGTACATCTTGCCGCGGAAGGAGTGGCCGATCGGCGCCTTGATCTTCTCCGCCAGGGCGAAGACTTCGTCGCGGGCGTCACGAGCGCCCCAGCCGGCGAAGATGGTGACCTTCTCGGCGTTGTTGATGGCCTCGACGAGGCGAGCGGCCTCGTGCGGATCCGGGAACACGCGCTTCTTGGCGCCGGTGGCGTAGACGGAGTCTGCGGTGTGCGGGCCGTCGGTGACGTCGGCGGCGAAGACGTCGCCGGGCACGACCATCACGGACACGCCGTTGCCAGCCAGGGTGTTCTGTACAGCGTTGTGGAACACGCGCATGCCCTGGTCCGGGTTGTGGACGACCTCGCAGTAGGAGGAGCACTCCTGGAAGAGCAGCTCGGGGTGGGTCTCCTGGAAGAAGGAGGAGCCGATCTCCATGGTCGGGATGTGGGAAGCGATTGCCAGAACCTTGGAGCCGTTGCGGTGCGACTCGTACAGGCCCTGCACGAAGTGGGTGTTGCCCGGGCCGCAGGATGCGCCGCACACGGCGAGCTCATCGGCGGCGAGCGAGTCAGCGCCAGCGGCGAACGCGGCGGCCTCCTCGTTGCGGACGTGGACCCATTCGATGTCGCTCTGGCGCACTGCATCCGACAGCGGATTTAGCGAGTCGCCGACCAGCCCGTAGATGCGCTTGATGCCGAGTTCTTCGAGCTTAGCTACGACGTTTTCTGCAAAGTTTTGTGCCATGGATTCCCTCCTATTGGGTGATGAATCACTAAACGCAAAACATGATACCTAAAAACGCCCGTATTGTCCGCCTTCTTGTGCTAAGGCGGACAGGAACGCTGGGTCTGTGAAATAGTCTGTATGGCTCCCGGTCACGCCCTCGATAGGGGTGGCGCCATAGCTTGGCGACGACGGCGAGGCCCCCAGCGCAGCATCCGGACCCGAACGCAGGGTGAGGATGATGTCGTCCGGCGAGTCCACAACGAACACGGCGGAGTCCGGCCCCGCGAGCGCCAAGTCGTCCACGCTGTCGCCAGCGACCCCGGCGCTGCCGAGGAGCCACAGGTCGTCGACAAGCAATCCATGCTCGGCGGCGGCAAGTGTGGGGACGAGCGTGCCGTAGCTATGCGCGACGATCGTCTTTTGGGCGCTGGGGAAGCGGGACTCGAGGGCGGCTTGGAACTGCGCGAGGTTGTCCGCGCCGCGCACGGCGTTGATCTGCGCACCCGCGTCGGGGATGTTGGCGGGCGGGCCGTAGCCCTGCCAGACGACGACGGACGCGCCGGTGCGCGCGGCGATGCGTTGTGCCTTCTCGAGCTCGCCGCCCAAGTCCTCCGGCTTGCCGGTGTGCGTGCCGGCGACCATGGTGATCACTCGCTCGGGCGCGACGGTGTTACCAATCATCACGGTGGTGCTCGCCGGACCGGCTTCCAAGATGGTGCCGCCGCTGGCTTCGACGGTCTGCAGCGTCGCGGCGGGGACGGTCGCGGTGTGCCGCGCGTGGACCTGCTCGAGTGAGTCGTCGGGGTGGGCGAAGAGTCCGTCAATAGTATGGAGCGGCACGTTCGTGCGCAGCGCATCCGCGGTTTCGCGGTCGAGCGCCTGGGATCGGCGGTTGAGCCACTGGATGAGTTGGTGGTGCCCCGCCCGAATCGCCACCTCCGCCACCGCGTCCAAGCAGGCGTGTGCCAAAGCGGCAACCTGCAGAATTGCACGAACCCGCTCGAGGTTCGCCCGTTGCGTTTCCAGCTCAGCCGCGTACGCGTCAAGGGTCGCATTCGATGCGTTCGCCGCAGGGCCTTCGAAGCCGGATCGAACCAAAGCTTCGCTGGCCTGGCGCGCATTGAGCAGTTGCTTCTCGACGCCACACAGCTCCTCCCGCACCTCATCCGCTGCCCGGCGCAACTCGTCGGGGAAGAGTGTGGGCTGGTAGATAGCGCTATCGGTGCGCATCGAGCCTCCCGGCGATGGTGCTGTCGAGGTCGCAGACGCGGTCGGCAAAGCGGGCAACCTGCTCGAGGTGTGTGTGGATCCCGCCGGTGGTGTGCTGCATGGCTAACGTGTGGTGTGAACAGACTGCGGATAACGCGTTTGCGGTGGATGATGGGGAAAGGCGTGGGTCATAATGGGTGAGGTCCGGCGGTGTGTGAGCGCGGGCGGTGGAAGCTGTGGATTGCGTAAGGTGTAAAAAGTTCATGGTGTAACCCTATACAACCGTAACAACCGAATCAATGGGTAGGGCAAACAAATTTGAAAATGTTTAGCATTGGATGCATGAAACTTGCTTGCATTCAAACCACCACCGGCCCTGACGTGCGCGAAAACCTGGCTAAGGTGTCGCCGCTCATTCGAGAGGCGGCCGAGCAGGGGGCGAGCCTGATTGTGTTGCCGGAGGCGACGAGCCAGGCCTTCGGGCAGGGGCGCTTGGATGTGCAGGCTGAGGGGCTGGATGGTGAGTTCGCCACCGCACTCCGGCAGCTCGCGGCGGACGCTGGGGTAACCATTGTGGCGGGGATGTTTCGGCCCGCGGATTCCCGCGAGGTGAACGGGAAGACGATCAATCGGGTTTACAACACGGCGCTCATTACGGGTGCAGGCGTGCACCTGGGTTACGACAAGATTCATACCTACGACGCGTTCGACTATCGCGAATCTGACACCGTCAAAGCGGGGGAGCGGCTCGTGACTTTCGATTGCGATGGCGTACGCGTAGGGGTAGCTATCTGCTTTGATATTCGTTTCCCGGAGCAGTTCCGCGAGCTGGCCCGCCGCGGTGCCGAGGTGATCGTCGTGCCAACGAGCTGGGCGGATGGGGGCGGCAAGCTTGAGCAGTGGCGCTTGCTCACCCGTGCGCGCGCACTTGATTCGGGCGTATTCATTGCAGCAGCGGGACAGGCCCGTCCCGACTTCGAGCGAGAGGCTGGGCAGGAGTCGGGGCCGACCGGGATCGGGCACTCGGTGGTCGTCGCGCCGGATGGCGTCGTGGTTGAGGAGGCGGGATACGGACCGGAAATTCTCGTCGCGGACATTGATCTCGATGCCGTTGGCGCAACCCGCCGCGCGCTTCCGGTGGTGGATATTGAGGCATCGACGCGAATGTCGTAGAGCCCGCCGTCTGAGAAAAGTCCGCAATGCGGACTCCGTTCAGTCACGTTGGAATGGGTGTGCGCGAAATCCATGTTGTTCGAACGTAGAATGCTGAGAAAAGTCCGCAATGCGGACTTCCTTCAGTCGTTGGTTGCCGCGACTCAACGCGCTAGCGAACGTCAACGTTGTTAACGTACTTAACTTGATAAAAGTGCAGGTCAGGTCGATGTTCGGTGGGGGTGCTATCTTCATTGCCAACACCCCGACAACCCATGAACGGAGCCACGCATCATGACCGGATCACCAAAGCATCCCAGTCCTGAAAATATCGAAAATGCTATCGCTGATGATGGTGCTGTCGAACAGGATCCACCTACTGGCTCCTGCGCAATCACGCAATTAGCAGACCGGATTGCATCGACCTTCGGGCGAATGACTCGGCAGAAGGCGGCGCTACTGCGCGACATCGGCATCTTTGACAAGCTGCGACTCGCGCGTCGCCTCGGCGCAACAACGACGGCTCAGTGGCTCATTCGGCGGCTAGGTATTTCAAAATCCACCGCGCACGAATACGTCTCCATCGCGCGTGATCTCATGTGCTACTCGCTCCTCGCGGAGGCGTTCAACGAGGGAGACGTGAACTACTCCAAAGTGCGGCTACTCCTGCCGTATCTCAAGCACAATGATGAGGCCGAGCTCGTCGAGTTGGCCATCAAGCTCGGCTACCACGAGCTTGAAGCCGAGCTCGCGTGGCGCCAGCGTGAGGGCGAGGAGGGAGAGAGCAAACCCTCCTCGTATGTCCGCATTGCGGAGCGGAAGAACGGCAGATTCGGGTTGTGGGCGGACCTCAGCCCCCTGGAAGGGGCGAAGGTCGCCGCGGCCCTCAAGATCGGCGAACTGTCCTACTACGACGTCGACCTCGCGGAGGTGGTGGAACAGGACGGCGTCGACGAGGCCCTGAAGGAGATGACTAACCAATCCGGCTTCGGCCTGCCGGTGGGGAAAGCCATGCTCGCGGCGTTTATGGGCATGGTCAATGTGGTGCGCAGCAAGCCGAAGAACCCACTGCGCGCGCCGGGAGCGCACGTGAATATCGTGACGACGACGGATGGGCGGGCCTATATGCCGAATGGGGTGGGAGAGGCGTCGATAAGCATTGCCCACGCCGTGTCGAACGCCATCGTGCGGGTGAACGAGGTGAATGACCAGGGGCTGATCATCAACACGTCGAAGTCGGCGCGGCTTGCCAACGACGCGCAGCTCAACGCGCTCATGACAATGTGGGGCAGCGAATGCGCGGTGCCGGGGTGCACCCATACCAGGTTCATCGAGGTTCACCACGTGGAGGACTGGGCGCTGGGCGGCGAAACGACGATGGAAAACCTGTTGCCGCTGTGCTCTGTGTGTCATTCGCTGGTGACGGAGGGGCACACGCGGATTATCAAAGACGCCGACGACATTCACTTCGTCTTCCCGGACGGCACGCGGTTTATCTCGCCCTCGTACCAGCGGCCGTACCGCGACGACAACGCGATGACGATGAGGGAGTACGAGGACCTGTGGATTGAGGAATACGAGAGGCTCGGCTAGTGCTCGTTAAACCAATCGGCTTCCTCGTCCATGGCAACCACGGTCGGTGCCGGCGCGCCAGCTTCCTTCATGGCATCCGTGATCAGCGTGCAACGGGCGACGCTGCCGCAGACCACGACGTCGCGGCCCCACCAAGTGCCCGTCGCCGATGCGAGCCGTTCGACGCCGATCCACACGCGGCGCAGCCCCTCCACAATCGCGGGCGACTCCGGGTCCTCCGGGTCCATCACCTGCTCCGCAACACAGGTGATGGTGAGCCAATCGTGCACCTCGGAGCTCGAGGTCAGCGAGGCAAACGTGTGCAGATCATAGAACTCGTCCTCGTGCTCCACGCCGATCATCAGCTCAACCTCGGGACGCTCGTCGCGCTCCATCAGGTCGAACACCATCGCCTTCGCCGCCGCCAGGCCCGTGCCGTCGGCGACAATGAGGAGCCCGTGGTCAGGACGCTTATCGACGCCACGTAGCGGAGCAGTCCCGTAAGCTGCGCCCAGCGTGACGTAGTCGCCCACTTCCACGTCCAACTCCTCGCGGACGTGGAACTCCAGCTGGCCGAGCTCGTTGTACGGCAGCGCCGGCGCCAGGTCGTGCCACACGCCCTGGCGGTTTGCCTGCAGCACCGGCACCACTTGCCCGGGCTCGTACGGAATGGGCGTGCTGGTTTCCAGGCGCACGATGCGGGTGCGCGCTGCGGCGGGGGCGCCCTCGAAGGACGAGGCCTCGATGACCGAGGTGACCTGGGCGGCGGAGGCCGCCGGAATACCTTTCTGGTCAGCCTGCTCGGCCGCGCTGCGCATGACCTCGCCGAACTCCTCCAGCGTCCGGGCGACTCGCTCGTCGAGCCCGTGGCCGAGCATGGAAGCGATCAGGTCCTGGTACAGCTTTGCCGCGCGCGGGTACTCGGCGGAGGGAAAGCCGGTCCTGCGCATGTGCAGGGCCCAGTCCCGCAGACCCCCCTCGACGGCCGGGGCGAGAGCGGTGGGGTCCACCGACTCGTCGTCCGGCGCGGTGTCGGCGACGCGCAGCAGCGCCTTCCCCGGCACGCACACCATGGAGTGCGTTGCTTCCGTCACGCCGGCCGGGAGAAGACCGGTTGCCTCAGGGAATTCAGCAACGAAGTAGGTCCAGAGTGTGGACCGGGACAGCGATTCGTCGTTAAGCAAAACTTGGGCTGCTTCGCGGGAGGCGGTGCGGAAAGAGCTCATGCGTTACAGGGTAATGTGACATCTAAAACAATGGGAAAGGTAGGTGGCAGCAATGGAATTTACGCCGTACACAATGCTGACTGATATTGGCTGGATCTCGGTGCTTCTGATCATTGGCAACGTACTCCGCAACCGGCTGAAAGTATTACAGGCGTTGCTGCTTCCTGCGCCGATCACGGCGGGGCTGATCGGTCTTGTCCTCGGGCAGGAAGTGCTCGGGGTGATCAGCTGGTCGGACAGCGTGGGCACATACACGACACTGTTGATCGCCGTGGTGTTCGCGTCAATGGCGTACTCGATGGAGCTCGGCGGCTCCGTGGCCGCGGGTGCGCGCAACATGTGGGCGTATACGACCTCGATGTTCATGGGGCAGTGGGGTCTGTTCATCCTGCTGGGCCTGTACCTGTTTGCGCCGCTGTTTGGCACGGAGCCCTGGTTCGGTATGATGCTGCCGGTCGGCTTCGTCGGCGGGTTCGGCACCGCGGCGGCGGTCGGTTCCGCGCTGGAGGGGGTCGGGGTGGAAAACGCCTCGTCCATCGGCTTTACGTCCGCGACCGTGGGCACACTGGTGGCCATCGTTGGCGGCGTGATCGTGGCAAACTGGGGCATCCGCAAGGGCAAGGCGGCTGAGCTGAGCGGCGACCTGCCCCGCGAGCTGCGCACTGGCTATATTGACGACGAATCTGAGCGCCCCTCCATCGGCAAGGCGACTACCAACCCGTCCTCCATCGAGCCGCTGGCGCTGCACGGTGGTTTCGTGGTGTTTACCGTGCTCATTGCGTACATGCTGAACCAGCTGGTGAAGTCGCAGTGGGAAAACGTGTCCATCCCCCTGTTCGCGATGGCGTGCGTGGTGGGCCTGATTGGCCGCGGCCTGCTGAAGGCTGTCGGGCGGCCGAACTACCTGGACCGCGACACCATTAGCTCCATCTCCGGCGCAGCCACCGACTACATGATTGCCTTCGGTATCGCGTCGATCGTGCCCGCGGCGCTCGCCGGGTACTGGCAGGCGCTCCTGCTCCTGTTCGTCCTGGGCACCGTGTTCTGCGTGGTGTGGATGCTGTGGGCGGGCCCGCTGTTCTTTGGCACCAACTGGCTCGAGCGTGGCCTGTTCGGCTGGGGTTGGGCGACCGCGGCAGTGGCCACCGGTATCGCACTGCTCAAGATGGTCGACCCGAAGCTGAAGTCCGGCACGCTCAACGAGTACGGCGTGGCGTACGTCGGCTTCGCCCCGTTTGAGATCGGCATGACCATCCTCGCGCCCATCGCGGTGATCGCCGGCTTTGTCACGGGCTTAGGCTGGATCGCCTTCGCGGTGGCCGTGGGCGTGGTGATTCTGTCCTTTGCTTCGAAGTGGGTCCCGGCAAAGCGGGAGTAAACAACAAAACAGGGTTGAGTGGAACAGACTCAACTTCCGGTGCGTTATAGGAAGTGACCCGAGTAAAACGGGAGATAAAACACGACGAACATAAACGCACACGGAAAGGACGATGTTGACCATGGCATCCTTTACCCCCACAACAAAGACGCAGGAGGCCATCCAGCAGGCGCTGCAGAAGGCCTCCGCGGCAGGGAATCCAGATATTCGCCCGGCGCACCTGCTGCAGGCAATTCTTACGCAGGAAGACGGAATCGCCGCCCCCGTCCTCAAAGCCACGGGCGTTGACCCCGCGACGGTCGCGCGCGAGGCGGGCGAGCTGGTCGCCGGTTACCCCAAGGCGGAGGGCCAGAACATGGCCAACCCCAACCTCAACCGCGATGCGCTCAACGCGCTTAATGCGTCGCAAGAGCTCGCCGGGGAGCTTGGCGACGAATACGTGTCCACCGAGGTACTCCTCGCCGGCATCGCCCGCGGCACCGATGAGGCCGCGGAGCTGCTGACCAAGCGCGGCGCCACGTACGATGCGATTAAGTCTGCGTTCCAGTCCGTCCGCGGCAACAAGAAGGTCACGACCGAGACGCCGGAGGACCAGTTCCAAGCGCTGGAAAAGTACTCCACCGACCTGACCGCACGCGCCCGTGAGGGCAAGATTGACCCGGTGATCGGGCGAGATTCGGAGATCCGCCGCGTGGTCCAGGTACTGAGCCGCCGCACGAAGAATAACCCGGTCCTGATCGGCGAACCCGGCGTGGGCAAGACCGCGATCGTGGAGGGCCTAGCCCGCCGCATCGTCGCGGGCGACGTCCCGGAGTCGCTGAAGGGCAAGACGCTGATCTCCCTGGACCTGGGGTCCATGGTCGCGGGCGCGAAGTACCGCGGCGAGTTCGAGGAGCGCCTGAAGGCCGTGCTGGACGAGATCACGTCGGCGGACGGCGAGATCATCACCTTTATCGACGAGCTGCACACCATTGTTGGCGCCGGCGCGAGCGGCGAGGGTGCCATGGACGCGGGCAACATGATTAAGCCGATGTTGGCCCGTGGCGAGCTGCGCCTCGTCGGCGCGACCACGCTGAACGAGTACCGCCAGCACATTGAGAAGGACGCTGCTTTGGAGCGCCGCTTCCAGCAGGTGTACGTGGGCGAGCCGACCGTGGAAGACACGATTGGCATCCTGCGTGGGCTGAAGGAGCGCTACGAGGTGCACCACGGCGTGCGCATCCAGGACTCCGCGCTGGTCTCGGCCGCCGAGCTGTCCAACCGCTACATCACCAACCGTTTCCTGCCGGACAAGGCGATCGACCTGGTGGATGAGGCCGGTTCTCGCCTGCGCATGGAGATCGACTCCTCGCCGCAGGAGATCGACGAGCTCGAGCGCGTGGTCCGCCGACTGGAGATCGAGGAGATCGCGCTGCAGAAGGAGTCCGACGCGGCGTCCCAGCAGCGCCTGGTGGACCTGCGCCAGGAGCTCGCTGACCAGCGTGAAAAGCTGAACGAGCTGAAAACTCGCTGGTCCAATGAGAAGGCGGAGATCGACTCGGTCCAGTCCGCGAAGGAGGAGCTGGAGCGGCTGCGCAACGAGTCTGAGATCGCGGAGCGCGACGGCGACTACGCCAAGGTCTCCGAGCTACGCTACGGCCGCATCCCCGAGCTGGAGAAGCAGCTCGCGGACGCGGAGGCGAGCGCCAGCGAGACCCAGAAGACGATGCTCACCGAGGAGGTCACCCCGGACGTGATCGCGGAGGTCGTGTCCTCCTGGACCGGCATCCCGGCAGGCAAGATGATGCAGGGCGAGACCGAGAAGCTCCTGCACATGGAGGAGCTGCTGGCCGGGCGCGTGGTCGGCCAGAAGGACGCGGTGAACGCGGTGTCCGACGCTGTGCGCCGCTCGCGCGCAGGCGTCGCTGACCCGAACCGCCCGATCGGTTCCTTCCTCTTCCTCGGCCCCACCGGCGTGGGCAAGACCGAGTTGGCGAAGGCGCTGGCTGAGTTCCTCTTCGACGACGATTCCGCGATGGTCCGCATCGACATGTCCGAGTACGGCGAGAAGCACTCCGTCTCCCGCCTGGTCGGCGCCCCTCCGGGGTATGTCGGCTACGACGCCGGCGGCCAGCTCACCGAGGCCGTTCGTCGCCGCCCGTACTCGCTCGTGCTTTTCGACGAGGTGGAGAAGGCCCACCAGGACGTCTTTGACATCCTCCTGCAGGTTCTCGACGAAGGCCGCCTCACCGACGGCCAGGGGCGCACGGTGGACTTCCGCAACACGGTGGTCATCCTCACCTCCAACCTGGGCGCGGGCGGCAGCCACGACCAGATCATGGACGCGGTGAAGCACCACTTCAAGCCCGAGTTCATCAACCGCCTCGACGATGTCGTCGTCTTCGACGCCCTGTCGTCCGAGCAGCTCGTCGGCATCGTGGACATCCAGCTCGGCTCGCTCGCGGAGCGTCTCGCTTCCAGGCGCCTCACGCTCCACGTCTCCGACGCCGCGAAGGCCTGGCTGGCGGAGCGCGGCTACGACCCGGCCTACGGTGCCCGCCCGCTGCGCCGCCTGATCCAGCAGGCCATCGGCGACCGCCTGGCGAAGGCGCTGCTCGCCGGCTACGTCCGCGACGGCGACACCGTCAACGTGGACGTCGCAGAGGGCGGGGAGCACCTCACCGTCGACGCTGCGTAAGTCGGTGTCGGCGGCGGGGCCGAGCAGGCCTCCGGGCCGTAGTCCGTCTGTCGTCCACAAGGAGCTAGCTCCATTTGCACCCTGTGGCAGTGCAAAACCGCAGGTCGCGGTTTGACTGGTCGGTCAAATGGAGCTAGCTCCATTTAGGAGCCTGCGGCCCCCTGGGCGGATGTCAAAGAAACGTATGATGATGCCTACGTAGTCGATCCACAAAGTCGGTGGAGGTGAGTGGAATGGTAGTGCGGGTGGATGTTGCCCCAGAGGTTCTTCGTTGGGCTGTTCGGCGGAGTGGTTGGGATGAGGACACTACTGTTCGTCGTGCTCCGAAGCTTGACTTATGGCTCTCTCAAGAAGAACGCCCCACACTCAAACAATTAAAGAAGTTTGCAAACGCTACGCATACGCCTTTGGGTTTGCTTTTTCTTCCGGAACCGCCGGTAGAGGCGATTCCAATCCCGGATATGAGGACGTTGGGCAACATTGGGGTTCAGCAACCCTCGGCAGATCTCCTTGACACGATCTACCAGTGTCAGCAGCGTCAAGACTGGTATCGCGAACATGCCTTGATGAACGATTTCGACGAAGTCTCCTTTGTTGGTGCTGCCACGTTGAATTCGCCAGTTGAAAAAGTCGCGAGCCAGATTCGGAACGCGTTAGATTTTGGTCTTGATGCACGCGCCACCTTCCCCAATTGGGAACAGGCTTTGCGTCAGCTGATTGACCGGATCGAGGGAGTCGGCGTCTTGGTCATGGTAAGTGGTGTCGTTGGTTCCGATCCGCACCGGAGACTGGATCCTAGTGAGTTCCGAGGATTTGCTTTGGCGGACTCCCTCGCCCCACTGATCTTTGTCAACGGAGCGGACACCAAAGCAGCCCAAATCTTTACGCTGATTCACGAGCTGGCACACATTTGGTTAGGTGGCAGCGCACTCTCGGAAGCCGCCATGACAGCTAAGGATGGTCCTAAGGCTGAGCTCTGGTGCAACCAAGTCGCTGCAGAGGTGCTTGTGCCGATGCATGCTTTGGTTGAGGAATTTCAGGGCGTCGCGAACGTAGAGGAGTTGGAACGCCTTGCTAGGACCTATCGCGTCAGTACGCTGGTGATCCTTAAACGTCTTTATGATGCCAAGGTTCTTCCTTGGAATGAATACACCAAGGCGTATGAAGTGGAGAAGCGGCGTGTCATGTCTTTTTTTGATACGCGACGCAGCGATGGCGGCGGCAACTATTACTACACCCAGCCACTGCGCCTCAGTCGCAGTTTCTCTCGAGCGGTGATCGCGAGCGCTTTGGAAGGCTCCACTGCGTACCGGGACGCGTACCAGTTACTTGGTACGAAAAAACACGCAACGTTTGAGAATCTTGCGGAAGAATTGGGGGTTGCCTGATGTTCCTGATCGACGCCAACATCCTCATTGAGGCGAAGAACCGGTATTACGCTTTCGACCTCGCGCCGGGATTCTGGGATTGGCTCGAAGGCGCGTATCGGCAAGATTTGGTGTGCAGTATCGAAGCCGTCCAGGATGAACTCCTACAGGGCAATGATGAGCTCGCTGAGTGGACGCGTGCAAATCCTGGTTTGTTCAGGGCGATTGATCAGCCAACGACGAAGCACTTCCAGCCGCTTTCTCAGTGGGCTGTTTCAGGAGCGTACCGGGAGGAAGCCATCAACGCTTTTGTAGGAAATCACGCCGATTATCTTCTCGTTGCTTACGCTCGTGAGCATCAACATACGGTCGTAACCCATGAGCGCTCACAACCGCACTCACGGAAAAGGATTCTTATTCCGGATGCCTGTTTGGCGATGGGTGTCGATACAGCAGACACATTTGAGATGATGCGCGAGACGGGCGTCACCTTGCACCTGCAGAAATCCCCGTAATTGCTTGGCACGTTCCATAAACAGTACGATGACACACCTCGTTCACACCCCTGAGTCCCTCACCGACGCCATCGGCCACGGCCCCGTTTCCCTGGTCCCCACGATGGGTGCGCTCCACGATGGCCACCTCGCTCTGGTCAGGCAAGCAAAAACGCTGGGCAACCCTGTCGTGGTGAGCATCTTTGTCAACCCGCTGCAGTTCGCGCCGGGCGAGGACCTGGACGCGTACCCGCGCACGCTCGCCGAGGATGTGGCCAAGCTGGAGGCGGAGGGCGTCGAGGCGGTGTTCGCGCCTTCGGCTGAGACGATGTACCCCCACGGCCCGCGCACGACGATCCAGCCGGGTCCCCTCGGCGAGGTGCTGGAGGGCGCGACCCGCCCGACACACTTCGCGGGCGTGCTCACGGTGGTGGCGAAGCTGTTCGCGCTCACGGGAGCTAGCGACGCGTTCTTCGGCGAGAAGGATTACCAGCAGCTCGCGCTGATCCGCCAGATGGTGGATGATCTGCATCTCCCGGTCCGCGTCCACGGATGTCCGATTGTGCGCGATGCCGATGGTCTCGCCCTGTCGTCGCGCAACCGTTACCTCAGCGCCGCCGAGCGCGAGGTCGCCCTCACCATCCCCAGGGCAATCGCCACCGGCAGCGTCGATGCCGCTCGCTCGCTTCTCGACGCCACGCCCGACCTCCACCTCGACTACCTCGTCGCCACCACGCCAGACCTCGCCGAGCTCCCGGCCGGATTTACCGGCGAGGCCCGCCTGCTGATCGCGGCCAAGGTCGGCTCGACGCGCCTGCTCGACAACGCGCCGATCCAGATCGGCTAACAGCTACTCGAAGGTGTGCTCCTCGGCGGGGAACTCGCCGGTGTGTACCGCGCGCTTGTACTCAGCGGCCGCGTCCGTGAGGTCGGCGCCGATCGTGCCGAAGCGACGGACGAAGCGGGCCCGGTGATCGCCTGCGGGCAGATCAGCCATGTCGTGCCAGACCAGAACGTGCGCATCCGTGTCCGGGCCGACCCCGATGCCGACGGTGGGGATCGGACACTCGCGCGTGATGTTCGCAGCGAGCGCCGCGGGAACCATTTCGAAGACGACGAGGTCGGCGCCTGCGTCGACGACTGCGCGGACGTCGTCAAGCAAAAGCTCCGCCCCCGCGTCGCGCCCCTGGACCTTGAAGCCGCCGAGGCTGTCGACGGATTGCGGGGTGAATCCGACGTGTGCGCATACCGCGAGGCCCGCGTTTTTGAGCGCGCGGATGCGCGGGGCGATGCGCACGCCGCCCTCGAGCTTGACCATGTGCGCGCCGGTGCGACGCACCATGTCGGTGGCGGTGCGCACGCACTGTTCGTCGCTCGCCTCGTAGGTGCCGAAGGGCAGGTCGATCACAACGAGCGCGTTGCCCGCCCCGCGCACCACTGCGGCGCCGAGGTGGACCATCTCGTCAACGCTGATCTGGTTGGTGGACTCGTAGCCGTAGACGACGTTCGCGGCCGAGTCTCCTACTAACAAGCACTCGATGCCGGCCTGGGCGAACGCGCGGGCGGTGGAGTAGTCGTAGGCGGTGAGCATGGCCCACTTCTCGCCGGACGCCTTTTTCTGTGCAAGGTCGGCGACCCGGACCTTTTCGTGAGAGCAAGATAACCAGTCACGGGCTCGAGTCTATTTTGGGTGACGCTTAGTTCCGGCTGAAGCCCCGAAGGGCCTTAGCCAGCGGCGCACCTAGTACTTAATCGCCATGCGCCCGTCGATCTTGCCCTGGCGCATGCGCTCGAAGACATCGTTGACGTCGTCAAGCTCGCAGGCGGTCACATGCGGCGCCACCTTGCCGCGCGCGTAGAAGTCCAGCGCCTCCGCCATGTCCTGGCGGGTGCCCACGAGGGAGCCGTGGATGGTGATGCCGCGCAGCACGATGTCGAAGATGGGGGCGGGGAAATCTCCCGGCGGCAGGCCGTTGAAGACGATGGTGCCGTCGGAGCGGCACATGCCGATGGCCTGACCGAAGGCGGCCGGGTGGACGGCGGTCACCACGATCCCGTGCGAGCCACCTTCGGTGTGTGCCTGCACCGCTTCGGCGGGGTCTTGCTCCTTCGCGTTGACCGTGAATTCTGCGCCCAGCTTCTTTGCCAGCTCCAGCTTGTCGTCGGCAATGTCGACGGCGATCACGCGCATGCCCATCGCGACGGCGTATTGCACGGCGACGTGGCCGAGTCCGCCGATGCCGGAGATCACCACGAACTGGCCGGGCTTGGTCTCAGTGACCTTGAGCGCCTTGTAGACGGTCACACCCGCGCACAGGATCGGTGCGACCTCCACCGGGTCTGCGCCGTCGGGGATGCGCGGCGCGTAGCGGGTGTCTACCAGCATGTACTGACCGAAGGAGCCGTCGACGGTGTAGCCGCCGTACTCGGCTTTAGCGCAGTAGGTCTCGCGCCCGGTGCGGCAGAATTCGCATTCCCCGCACGACGACCAGAGCCAAGCGTTGCCGACCATGTCACCGACTTGGACGGGGTGCTCGCCCGGTCCGAGCTCGACAACCTCGCCGACGCCTTCGTGGCCGGGGACGAACGGCGGCGCGGGTTTCACCGGCCAGTCGCCTTCCGCTGCGTGCAGGTCGGTGTGACAGATGCCAGAGGCGTGCAGCTTCACCAGCGCCTGGAAGGGGCCCGGAGTGGGTAGGTCGATGTCTTCTACGTGCAACTTGGGGCCAAATTCCTTGACCACGGCGGCGCGCATGGAAGTAGCGGTTGTCATGAAGGTCTGCCTCCTCAGGATCGGAGAATGGATGTGACGCGAACCATTGTACGGCTGAATATGTGTTGGGGGTAACGCGGTGCCCCCGGCACCCGCTCGTCCCAAAACGCACTCACGCATTTGACGCGGGCGGTAGGCTCCGAGATATGCAGTATCCAACGAAGATCCTCGCCCGCGTTGCCATGCCGGGTGTGGAAAACGAGCAGTTGGCCGCGCACAGTTTGGGCGGGAACCACTTCGTTGTGGCGAGTGTGCCGTTTGTGGATACGTCCCTGGCGGTTGGTGACATTGTTGAGTGCGTTCGAGTGGGTGGCAATTGGCACGTGGACCGCGTGCTGGTGCGCGGTGGGGCGTCGACAATGCGCATCCTGCCCGAGACCCAGCAGCCGCACGAGATTGCGGAGACGCTGCTCGCGTTTGGGTGCCGCGTCGAGCTTGGCCCCGGCGGCATGCTCGCCGCGAGCATCGGCCCGGACTGCCCGCGCGAGGGGATCCGCGAGTGGCTCGACGGGCTCGAGGCGGAGGGCGCGATCCAACAAGCGCCGGGTTACATGGCCTAACGTGCTTACGCGCAGTGTGCCTGGCGTCCCGGCGCTACACTGGCGCCCATGAGCGTATTTGTCTCCGCCGACGACCTTCGGCGACGAATCCAGACCGGCAAGAAATACACCATCTTGGCGTCCTTGTGGGAACCACAGGAGGGGAAGGCGCTGTCGAAGTACTTCTCCGAGCACATCCCGACCTCGCAGTTTTGCGACCCGGCTGCGCAGCTCGCGGGCATGCCGGGCAGCCGCGTCGGCCGCAACCCACTGCCCAAGCCGGAAGTGGCGGAGCACGCGATCCACAGCTGGGGCATCGAGGACGGCCGCCCCGTCTTCATCTACGACCAGGGCATTGGCCTCTACGCAGCCCGCGCCTGGTGGATCCTGCGCTGGATGGGCGTCGAGGACGTCCACATCGTCGACGGTGGGTTCGCTGCCTGGGATCGCAACGGCTTCGACTCGCTCGCCGGCCCGGGCAGCCCCGTGGTCAAGCGCAGCAAGGCAGTCCAGCCGGGCAACCTCCCCACTGCGTCCATGCAGGAAGTCCGCGATTTTGAGGGCTTGCTTATCGACGCCCGCGGGGCCGACCGCTTCGACGGCCGCAGAGAAATCCTGGACCTCCGCGCCGGCCACATCCCGGGTGCCATCAATCTGCCCGTCTACGACCTCTTTGACAAGGAGTCGCAGACGCTGCTGCCGGAGGACCAGATCCGCGATCGTTTCGCGCAGGTGGGCCTGACCCAGAACACGGACCCTGCGCAGGTCATCGCCTACTCCGGTTCCGGCAACCACTCGGCCCTCCTGCTCGCCGTGATGGAGCACGTAGGTCTGCCGGTGGTCACCCACTACGTCGGCGGCTGGTCGCAGTGGAGCGCTAACAAGACCAATCCGGTGGCCACGGACCTGTAGGCCGCGCCGTCCCCTCAACCGCCCGGACGTTGGGCCGACGCAGTAATATCGTGACGCGATGGCACCTTTACTTTTTGTTCTCGCGTTGATCGCGCTCGCAGCCGGCGGCTACCTCATGTTCGCCGACTCCCGCGATTCCAGCGACCGCGGAAGCGCCGCAGCACCCGCCCCCGCTCCCGCGCACGAGCGCCCCGAACCGGCGGAACCCGCTGAACCGGCCGAACCGGCGGAGCCAGCCGAGCCTGCCTCGGAGCGCTGGGTTCCGCTCCACGAGGAAGAATCGCGCGAGGAACCCGAGCCCGCGCCGGAGCCCAAGCCGGCGCCAGAGCCAGAACCCGCACCGGAATCAGAACCGGAGCCCGAGCCCGAACCAGAACCAGAACCAGCGCCTGAACCCGAGCCCGCCCCGCAGCCCGCGCGCCGGGCGCACCGGAAGTCTGGCCTGCAGTTCCCCGGGGCGTCGAGACGCGAGCGCCGCGCGTGGGCCGAGGGGCACGGCTTCGACTTTGCCAAGCACTCCGACGAGCTGGCGGGGGAGTGGCAGCGTGGTGCGGCGTCGGCAGGCGCGGTGCCCAAGGACATCGCCTCTGGCGCGATCTACGGCCACACCGTGCACGTCATGGACCTGGGCGGCGTGACCGTCATCGCGATGGACACCGGCCGCGTCAGCGACGTCGTAGTGGATATGCGCCGCGAAGGCTTCCACGCGGATTCCTCCGCTGACCTGGTGGAAGTGACGCACGCCGAGGGCTTTACGGTGCTGGGCACCCACGCGGGCCCGGTCGAGCGGTTCATGGACGTCCGCGTGCGCACCGCGCTGTCCAAGCTGCCGCAGAGCGTCACCGCCGCCTGGTTCGAGTCGGATTGGGTGCTCGCGGAGATGGATCGCGCCTCCGCGGCCGACGAGTGGGACGAAACGCTCGCTCCGCTCGCGCTGCTTGCCGACGCCGCCCGCACCCTCCCGCCCGAATCCGCCGAACCCCTCAGCTTCGGCTACCCCACCCGCGAGATGCCGGCTCCCGCTCCGGCGCTGGTGGAGGAGGCGTCGCCAAGCGCGGAGACCGTCCAGCGGCCGGACGAGCCGCTGGAGATGCCCACCCGCATCACTGGGGCGCGCCGCGGCCACATTGACTACAGCGACCTGGGCGGCGACGAGGTCGCGCCCATCGCGGACGGCCACCCCACCGAAGGCGACGCGCCATCGGACCTGACTCGGGTGCGTCGAGAGCAGCGGCCGCCGTCCATCTTCGACGACTCGCGCCCGAGCACCAGGCCGGACACAGACCCTGAACAGCACATGGAAAGGAACACTGATGAGTGACAAAGCAAGGCTGGCAGAACTGGTCAAGGAACTGGCCGTCGTCCACGGCAAAGTGACGCTGTCCTCCGGCAAGGAGGCCGACTACTACGTGGACCTGCGCCGCGCGACCCTGCACCACGAGGCGTCCCGCCTCATCGGCGCGCAACTGCGCGAGCTGACCAAGGACCTGGAGTTCGACGCCGTCGGTGGCCTCACCCTGGGCGCGGACCCGGTCGCCACCGCCATCATGCACGCGGACGGGCGCGACATCGACGCCTTCGTCGTGCGCAAGGAGGCGAAGAAGCACGGTATGCAGCGCCGCATCGAGGGCCCGAGCATCGTGGGCAAGAAGGTGCTCGTGGTCGAGGACACGACCACCACCGGCAATTCCCCGCTCACCGCGGTGCAGGCCTGCCGCGAGGAGGGCGCCGAGGTCGTCGCTGTCGCCACCGTGGTGGACCGCGCGACGGGCGCGGACGCCGTGCTCAAGGAAGCCGGCCTGGAGTACCGCTTCCTCCTCGGCCTCGAGGACCTCGGCCTTGCCTGAGCCCGCGGACACGGAGCCCGCGAAGGGGCCCGCGAAGGGGCCCACCGAGTGGAATGAGGGCCGCCACGGCGTCGGGCCGTGGGAGGGGCCCGTGCCTGAGAACGCCCACCTGGACCCCGAGTTCCTGGCCAATGGTGACCGCCGCAACGTGGTCGACGCCTACCGCTACTGGTCCATGGAGGCGATCGTCGCGGACCTCGACCGCAAGCGGCACCCGTTTCACGTGGCGATCGAGAACTTTGAAAATGACATGAACATCGGCACTGTGGTGCGCACCGCGAACGCCTTCCTGGCTAAGGAGGTGCACATCATTGGCCGCAAGCGCTGGAACCGCCGCGGCGCGATGGTGACGGACCGCTACCAGCACATCCACCACCACGCGACGGTGGAGGACTTTGCCGCGTGGGCGCGCGCGGAGGACATCCCGGTCGTGGCCATTGATAACACCCCCGGATGCGTCCCGCTGGAGACGGCGGAGCTGCCCGAGCGCTGCGTCCTCGTCTTCGGGCAGGAGGGCCCCGGCATTACGGAGGAGACGGCGCACGCGGCCAGCATGACCTGCTCGATTGCGCAGTTTGGCTCGACGCGCTCCATCAACGCGGGCGTCGCCGCGGGCATCGCGATGCACGCGTGGGTGCGCCAGCACGCGGACCTGAGCCAGGCGTGGTAGGTATTCTCCGATTCTCCTGAAACGCTTCTGGGTGCTCTGGCAATATATAGGGAGTACGAGCTAGTCGCGCGTGATTGGAGCAGTAGGTGTCAGAATCCGGGTCAGTGTGGCCACATCGGGCCGACCTGGCGGAGCAGGCCATTCACAGGCGCCACTCACAGAAGCTGTGGGGCATGCCCGGCACCAACCTCGCCGTCGTGACCTGGCCGCCGGGAGTGAAGGACCGCCTGTACTGGCACTGGCACTTCTGGTGGCAGGCACACTACATCGACTGCCAGGTTGATGCGGCGCTGCGCCAGCCGTCGCTGGAGCGCCGCCACCGCCTGCAGGACACGCTGCGCGCGATGAGCGTGCGCTCGGTGTGGCGGCTCACCGCCAACAAGTACTACGACGACAAGGCCTGGCTGGCCCTCGCTTGGAACCGCGCGCTCCAGCTCGACGGCATTCACCGGTCGAAGGCGCTGGACAAGCTCGAGTTCGACCTGCTCGAGGGCATCGACCCCGTCACGGGTGTCCTGCCGTGGCGCCGCGCCGAAACCTTCTACAACGTGCCGTCCAACGGCCCGGCAGCGATCCTGTTCGCGCGCACCGGCCGGCTGGACAAGTCGCGGGAGATCCTGGACTGGATCTTTGACAACTTGGTGCGCGAGAACGGCCTGCTTGAGGACGGGATCCGCATGCGCATGCACGGCCCCGAGGTCGTGGAGAAGATCTACACCTACAACCAGGGCACGGTGCTCGGCGCCAGCCTCGAGGTCGCCCTTGCGCTTCGCGACGATGCGGGGCTGGACCACGACGAACCGATCGACTCCTTTGCCAACTCGGAGCGCGCCGACGCCTCCGTGTTCTACATCACGCACATCCGCGCGATCGTGCAGGCCATCGCCCTACACCTGGCCACCCCGCAGGGCGTGATCATCAGCCCGAAGTACGAGTCGGGCGACGGCGACGGCGGCCTGTTCAAGGGGATCCTCGCCCGCTACCTGGCGGAGGTGGCGGTGCGCCTGCCGCGGGACAGCCGGGAGAACATTGCGACGAGGAAGATCGCCGCGCGGCTGGTCCGCGCTTCGGCGGAATCGCTGTGGCAGCACCGGCTGGAAGTCGATGGCCTGCCCGTGTTCGCTGCGGAGTGGACGGAGGATGCGCTGCTGCCGCATAACTATGGGTTTGGGCCGGCGTCGATAAGCGAGGCCGTGGGCTTAGTGCGTATCGACGAACGCGATCTCTCCGTGCAACTGTCGGGATGGATGCTGCTCGAGGCAGCTGCGAGAATTTCTCGTGCAACCGGACTGTAAAAGGTGCATACTGGGCTACGTACTACCAAGAGCAACAAGGGAGGACATTCCCCATGCCAATCGCAACCCCCGAGATCTACAACCAGATGCTGGACGGTGCCAAGAAGGGCGGGTACGCATTCCCGGCCATTAACTGCACCTCCTCCGAGACCATCAACGCAGCCATCAAGGGTTTTGCCGAGGCTGAGTCCGACGGCATCATCCAGTTCTCCACCGGCGGTGCTGAGTTCGGCTCCGGTCTGGGCGTGAAGAACAAGGTCGCGGGTGCGCAGGCGCTGGCAGCTTTCGCATACGAGATTGCGAAGCACTACGACGTGAACATCGCGCTGCACACTGACCACTGCCAGAAGGAAGTGCTGGACGAGTACGTCCGTCCGCTGATTGCCATCTCGCAGGAGCGCGTCGACCGCGGCGAGCTGCCGCTGTTCCAGTCCCACATGTGGGACGGCTCCGCTATCCCGATCGATGAGAACCTGGAGATCGCGCAGGAGCTGCTGGAGAAGGCACACAACGCCAACATCATCCTCGAGGTGGAGATCGGCGTCGTCGGCGGCGAAGAGGACGGCGTGCAGGCAAAGCACGGCGCAAACCTCTACACCTCCCCGGAGGACTTTGAGAAGACCATCGACGCCCTGGGCACCGGCGAGAAGGGCCGCTACCTGCTGGCCGCTACCTTTGGCAACGTCCACGGCGTGTACAAGCCGGGCAACGTCGAGCTGCGCCCCGAGGTCCTGGACGAGGGCCAGAAGGTTGCCGCGAAGAAGCTGGGCCAGGACGCTGGCTCCAAGCCGTTCGACTTCGTCTTCCACGGTGGCTCCGGCTCCGAGAAGGAGAAGATCGAGCAGGCGCTGGGCTACGGCGTTGTGAAGATGAACGTTGACACCGACACCCAGTATGCGTTCACCCGCCCGGTCGCGTCGCACATGTTTGAGAACTACGACGGCGTCTTGAAGATCGACGGCGAGGTGGGCAACAAGAAGGTCTACGACCCGCGCTCCTACATGAAGAAGGCAGAGGCTGCGATGACCCAGCGTGTCATCGAGGCTTGCCAGGACCTGCGCTCCGTGGGCCACACCGTGTCCAAGTAAGGCTTTCGCAGGCCAGTAGCGCCGTCCCCCGCTGATTCGTCGCGGTGGGGCGGCGCTTTCTCGTGCGCGCGCCCGCCCGGTGGCTAATGTAGGCACCATGGAGGAACAGAAGGACGCCGGAAGCGCGAAGCACCGGCTGACTACGAAAGAACGGCTGAAACAGGTCGATCAGTCGGTGCAGTCGCGCCTGCTGCGCGTGCGGAAGCGCCTACTGCCCATCCTGCAGATCGGCATCGCGTCGGGCCTCGCGTACTGGATTGCCAAGGATCTGCTCGGCCACCAGCGCCCGTTCTTCGCCCCGATTTCCGTGATCATCATGATCGGCATGACGGGCGGAGAGCGCCTCTCCAAGGCATGGGACCTGGCTATCGGCGGCACGATTGGTGTGCTGGTGGGGGACCTTCTTTTCTACCGGCTGGGCGAGGGCGGTTGGCAGATCGCGCTGATCGTCTCCGGATCGCTCGCGATCGCGTCGTTCTTTACCAAGTCGCAGCTGGCGATTAACCAGGTCGCGATCGGTTCGGTCCTCATTGCCACGATCATGCCGCCGGGCGCGGAGGTCACCGGCATTGATAGGACGCTCGACGCGATCGTCGGCGTCGTGGTCTCGATGGTGACGCTGGCGCTGCTTCCGCAGGCGCCGATGCAGAGCGCGAGGTCGGAGATCTCGAAGGTGATGGGCATTTTGTGCGCGGTGCTTAACGACGTTGCGAACGGGCTGCGCGAGCGCGATCCCGAGATCATCGACGAAGCCCTCGATGCCATCCGTAGTTCGCAGACGGATATTGACCAGATGGCGTCGGCGGTGAAGTCCGGTAAGGAGTCGATCCGCATTTCCCCGTTCCTGTGGAGCGTGCGCCGCTACATCAATTCGCTCTCGCTGGTCATCCCGCCGGTGGATAACGCGGTCCGCACGACCCGCGTGCTGGCGCGCCGCGCGCACGTGCTGTGCGAGGACGGGGATGCGGTGACGGAGCAGCAGGTGGAGCTCATCGACACGCTCTCGCACGTCTGCCTGGAGTTCTCCGAGGTGTACGGGGTTGATTCGCGCCGCGCGCAGGCAATCGCCATCCCCCGCATCGTCAACGAGCTGCGCGTGGCGGGCCAGCGCGCGTCGATGGACGCAGTGCCGGAGGATGCGGTGCTCTCGGCGTACGCCATCCTGGCGCAGACGCGCTCGCTCATCGTCGATCTGCTCGAAGTCAGCGGCATGTCCCACGAGTCCGCGGCGTCGGTGCTCGCGCCGACGTCCTCCTCGCCCAAGTACCCGCCTGAGCTTTACGACGAATAGCGTCCAACCGAAGACGTGCGAGAGCCCGGTGGGGAGTGGTACCCACCGGGCTCTCGTGAAAGGGTGTGCCGGTTACCTACCGGCGGAGGGGCTTACTTCTTGGTGTCCTTGCCGTCGACGACGCCCTCGACACCGTCGGTGTCGAAGCGCTCCTTGCGCAGCTCCTCGGAGACGCGCTCGGTGTCCTGAACGGTGTCCTTCTCCAGGGAAACCTTCTCCACCGGGACGGACTCCTTGGAGACGTTGACGCGCTCCTCGTGCAGGGTGACGGAAGCTTCCTGCTCACCGATCTTGCCGTCGTAGTTGGCACGGTCAGCGTCGGTGATCGGCTCGCGGACAACGCGAACCTCTTCGCGCTCAACCGGGACCTCGACGGTCTCGGTCTCGTTCACGACGTACTTGCGCAGGCGAACCTGGCCGGACTCAACGCGGTCCTTCTGCACGTTCAGCTGCTCCTCGGAGCGGATGATCGCGTCCTTGTCGGTGTCAGCGACGTTCTCGCGGGTGCCGGCAGCAGCGTTTGCGCGAGCGGTCTCGTCGGTGGTCACCTCGCGCTCACCAGCGGCAGCGCCGGCGCCTGCGACGCCTGCAGCACCAGCAGCGGCGCCGGTGCCAGCAGCAGCGTGGCGGCCGGTGTCGTAGGTGGTGACGTCCTGGGTGTCGGTCAGGCCGTAGTGGCGGTAGAACGCGTCCTGGTCCTCGGTGGTGAGGTGGCCGTTCTCGTCCAGATCCGGAGCGTCCTCGATGCGGCCCTTCGGGAATGCGAGGTGCAGCTCGCCGTCGCGCAGGGTGTGGCCGCGCAGCGGAACGATGGAGGTGCCGGCGCCGAACAGGCCGTGGTTCACGGACACGAAGTCCGGCTGGCCGGAGGTGTCGTTGACGTAGACGTCCTTGACGCCGCCGACCTTGTCGCCGTCAACGTCGTATGCGGTGGCGTTTGCCAGATCTTCGATGCGGTTGGTGTTAGCCATGGTGCTGAAAAGCTCCTTCGTGCTTCGAGTTCGTTCAGGGGTCTATCTAACTCAGCCCATTGTGCGGACTGTCTCGCTTAGCCACGAAGCCTGCGAGCACTTGGCTCGCGCTTCGCTGCGTTGCGAACAAGAACGAATGTAGGGCGGATCTGAGATTCTCGCTTGAACGGCCGTCTCAGGTCGGCCCGTTCGGGGCAAGTGGAACATATGAACGAATGACGGATTTGCGGACCGTCGGTACAATCCCCGCGCCACTAACGGTGACCTGCAAGAACGTGACGTTTGAACGACTTGAGATGCCGTGTGCGCGCTGGATAAATATCTCGAAGTGATAACGGCCACCTCAGTATGGGCGTAAAGAAATCGACAATGTGAGATGTGTCACACCTCTGTATTTGCCCCCATTTTGACGCTCTGGATGTCGCGGAGATGCCGATAAAAGGTCACCCGCTCCACCGTTCGGGGGCGTACTACCCCGTCGAGCTCGACGGTGATGGCGTCGCCACCGGACTGCAGCGCGCGGCCGGTGAGGACGCGCGAGGAATCCGTCTGACCGGGCGCAACGCCCGCGTTGCGGGTGAGTCCGCGGAGGAGGGGGAGGCGGTGCAACCGCTCTAGTTGCGCCGGTGAGCGCCTGGAGACAGGCCCGGTGGGCACCAGCGGAGTTGTCAGGGCGGAGGACGCAATTCCCGGGGCGCCGGGGGTAGGTACCAGGCGCGCGCCAAACTGCCCGTGGAAGCGCGCGGAGGGCTCGGAGCCGCTGCGGTAGAGGAGTCGCTCCGAGTCGACGACGATCTCACCGACGTACTCGCTTGCGCCGTCGTCGTGGTAGATCGCGGCTGCCCCCGCGACCACTTCGCCGGTGTCGGTGCGCACGCACGGCGACGGCACGACGGGCCCAGAGGTGGCAAGGGTAATGAGGGAGTCGCGGTCGAGCCCGCTCAATCCCCACGCCACCGCTGCGGGCGAGGAGGGATCGACGGGGAGGTAAGCGATCTCCGCCCACAGGTAGTCGCCACGCATCATCCGGGTGAGGACGGCGGCGAGCGCCTTGTCGGTGCCGGAGACGACGATGCGCAAGCGCTCGTCGGGCTGCTGCGGCGCAGGCGCCGGCTGGCCAAGGTGCGCGACGTTGGGGGAGGCCTGGATCTCTGCCAGCGAGGGGGTGGGATCCTCGGGCAGGACCTCCTTGGCCGCGGCGTCGAGGAAGCGCAGGTCCTTGCGCGTCGGTACGGCGGGGAGCTGGTGGTGCTCGGCACCGGGGATTGAAGTGGTGGTTGCGCACGCGCAATGGATCAGCCGCATAGGGGTCACGCTACAATAAGCGCGGATTACTGCCTATATAAGGAGTGAAAATGTCCGCCATCGTCATTGTGGGCGCCCAGTGGGGCGACGAGGGCAAGGGGAAGGCCACCGACATTCTCGGCGGCAAGGTAGACTACGTGGTCAAGCCAAACGGCGGCAATAACGCCGGACACACCGTCGTCGTTGGCGGCGAGAAGTACGAGCTGAAACTGCTGCCCGCCGGCGTGCTGAGCGAGAACGCCACCCCGATCCTTGGCAACGGCGTGGTGGTCAACCTCCAGGCACTCTTCGAGGAGATCGACGGGCTTGAAGCTCGGGGCGCGAACGCCTCGCGCCTGCGCATTTCCGGCAACGCCCACATGGTCGCGCCGTACCACCAGACTCTGGATCGCGTGCAGGAGCGCTTCTTGGGCAAGCGCGCCATCGGCACCACCGGCCGCGGCATCGGCCCCACCTACGCCGACAAGGTGGCGCGCGTGGGCTTGCGCGTGCAGGACATCTTTGATGAGTCGATCCTGCGCCAGAAGATCGAGTCCGCGCTGGATGTGAAGAACCAGATGCTGGTGAAGATGTACAACCGCAAGGCTATCGAGGCGGACGAGGTCTTTGAGTACTTCATGTCCTACGCCGAGCGCCTTAAGCCGATGGTGATTGACGCCGAGTACACCCTGAACAAGGCACTGGACGAGGGCAAGCACGTGCTCATGGAGGGCGGCCAGGCCACCATGCTGGACGTGGACCACGGCACGTACCCGTTTGTCACTTCCTCCAACCCCACTGCCGGCGGCGCGTGTGTGGGTGCGGGCATCGGCCCGACGAAGATCACGGCGTCGCTGGGCATTGTGAAGGCGTACACCACCCGCGTGGGTGCGGGCCCGTTCCCCACGGAGCTGTTTGACAAGTGGGGCGACTACCTGCAGGAAGTCGGCGGTGAGGTCGGCGTGAACACCGGCCGCAAGCGTCGCTGCGGCTGGTACGACTCGGTGGTGGCCCGCTATGCTGCCCGCGTCAACGGCTTCACGGACTTCTTCCTGACCAAGCTGGACGTGCTCACCGGCATCGGCGAGATCCCGATCTGCGTGGCCTACGACGTGGACGGCCAGCGCTTCGACGAAATGCCGCTGACCCAGTCCCAGTTCCACCACGCGGAGCCGATCTTTGAGACCATGCCCGCGTGGGATGAGGACATCACCGGCTGCACCACGTTCGATGAACTGCCGCAGAAGGCGAAGGATTACGTGCTGCGCCTCGAGGAGCTTTCCGGTGCGCCGATGAGCTACATCGGCGTCGGCCCGGGCCGCGACCAGACGATCGTGCGTAACGACGTCATGGAGCGGTAACTCGTCACAGTTTCCCCAGCGCGCCTGTTTGCCCAGGGCAGTGCCGGGACATAAAGTAGGCGCCTATGAATACGGCGAAGCGCTCGAAGGTGCTCATCCTTGGCACGTCCGCGGTGGAGGAGGAGCTTGCAACCTCTTTCCGCCGCCTAGGCTACGAAGTGCAGGTGGGCACGTTTGAGCAGGGCGCGCCGGGTGCGATGACCCCGGATATTACCGTGGCGGGGGAGGGCACGGACCTGACCAAGCTGCGTGAGCTGGTGGATACCTCAGGCTGCGAGCTTTTCCCGACGGTGGAGGCGTGCCGGATGACCCGCAACCGCGAGGGCGTGCGTCGCACTGCGGCCGAGGAGCTTGGCTTGCCGACGATGGCGTACAAGTTCGTCGACACTGTGGAAGACCTCGAGGCGTGCGCGGAGCAGGTGGGCTACCCGCTGGTGGTCAAGCCGGGGCGTTCCACGGCCGGTGAGGGTCAGTCCGTGGTGCGCGAGGACTCCGAGCTGCGCGCAGCGTTTTCCAAGGCACAGAGCGTTTCCGAATCCAAGTCGGGTGAGCGCGAGCCCGTAGCGGTGGAGCAGTACATCGACTTTGACTACGAGGTCACTATCCTCACCGTCCGCTCGATCGACCCGGCCACGGGCGCTATGGCCACGTGGTTCTGCGAGCCGATTGGTACCCGCCACGAGCACGGCAAGCTTGTAGAGACCTGGCAGCCGGCGGCGTTGTCCCAGGCCGCTGCCGACAACGCCCGCTCGATCGCAGCGCGTATCAGCGGTGCGATCGCCGGGCGCGGCGTATACTCCATCGAGCTCTTTGTCGACGGCGACGAGGTCTACTTCTCCCAGGCCACGCCCCGCCCTGACGCGGATGGCCTGCTCACTCGGGGCACCCAGCGTGTGGACCAGTTCGATCTGCATGCGCGCGCGACCGCAGGTTTGCCTATCGACGTCACGCTCACCTCCCCCGGCGCCGCCGCCTTCCTCCACGGCGTGAACCCCACCACCGCACAGATTGCGCAGGCGATGGCTGTCGACGAGGTGACGGTTGAGGTTCACGAAGACGCCGTAATGGTGCTTGCCACCGCGGACACGATCGACGAGGCCCACGAGCGCGCCGCAGAGGCAGCGAAGCAGTTGGAAGTGGAGCGGTAGCTCGCGCATTTGTGGAGTGTTCCGCGAGGGGCGGTGGCACTCGATTCCCTCGCTGTTCCCACTAAAGGGGGCATTCCAAGTGGCTAAGTCAAAAATTCTTGGCAACATTTAAGTTCGAACAGTCTTCGGATATTGAACGTTCGTCTAGAAAAATTGGTATTGCTACATTTGTGTATCTATGGGGGCTCACATTGACCGTGCCAGTTGGCGATGGCGGCAGTTAGGCTGGGGGTATAGAGAACGCCAAAGCGGGCTATATTTCTCTTTCGGGTGAACGAGAGGGGTTTACCCAGTCGAACAATATCGCAATGTTTGCTGAGTGCTTTGCTGAGTTTTTTGGGGGTACTCGACCTTGGTAATAGCCGAAAGGGATCTTGCTCGTGGACCTTTGGTATAGACGTGTCCCTGCCCCAAAAATGCAGCTCAATGATGAATGTTGCCCTTTTGTCGGTAATTGAACGTCCAAATAATTGTACCTTAGAGCCTGGACGTCCGGTGGGGGACATCTGGACCTAGCACGGGTGTTTTTCACTAGATTGACAGGTGTGAAAGTCTGCGTGGCGTTTTCCGCTGTGAGCTGACACGGGAGTTGTGCCTACGCACTCTCTGACTTTCTAGTTGTTCAGAACATCTTCGTGGAAGGAAGATTTCACAGTATGAAGAAGCACAATGTTGCCCGCCGCCGCGGGACGTCGATCGCGGCAGCAGCGCTTTCGCTTGCGCTTGTCGCTCCATTCGCGCAGCC
>NZ_VNKN01000011.1:0-111595 GCF_007786415.1 Corynebacterium sp. NML180780
TCACAAGCAGCGCCACCGGCACACACCAACCACACAAAACGTGCAGCCAGCACAACACAGGCACGCAACCAATCCACAAACAAAAGTACATTGGCACACTATCGAGTTCTCAAACAACACACGCACATTCACCCACCACCAGGCGAATCACCCAGCAGCTGTAAAAAGCGACTTTGTCGACACTACATAAACCACAATCCGAAAGTCAAATCCTTGACCCAACCGGACCGAAGTCCATATTTTCTTATGTCGGCCAGCGATCGTTTTCCTGACCGCCATCTCACCAGCTCCACTCCCTTGCGGAGTCTGTCTGGCGGGGCGCTGTCGGTCTCGCTGACTCACATAAAGTTACACACACCCAAACACCAACACAAATCCCCAGCGTACGGGCGGTGTTTGGGTGAACGTAACGTTACTTACTTCTTGACTTCGCGCGGCCGCTTGGGGTCAAGCCGACCAGTAAGCATGAGCGCGAAGCCGACTGCAGCCGAGAGCAGGCATACGCCGGAGAACACGAGCGCCACCGCAACTTCACCGCTGCCGACTTCGGTGTTGTTGCCGGATACGTCCATGATGTCGCGGGTGAACATCCACGCCATGTAGCCGATAAAGAAGACCGCGGACGGCATCCACGTCTGCAGCTGCTTCGATACCAGGAGCACGCCGAGGCCGACGGCGCCTTGGAGGAGCAGTGGGGTGAGGGGCACGGAGGCGTCGATAAGCAATGCGACGGGGATCGCGGACCCGGTGACCAGTAGTGATGCGACCGTCGCGACGCCGACCATTGTTGCGACCCAGAACTTGCGGGTTGTGCCAAACGATTGCGCCACCGCCGCCGTCGGCATACCGCCTCCCACACCCCAGAGCCAGTAGAAGAGCAACGCGCCAGAGGGCAGCACTCCGGTGACCCAGCTACTGGCGGACCGGGCGCACAGCGCGTAGAGGATGCCCGTGATCACGCCGACCGGCACCGCCCACACGCACATGCGGCGCCAGAAGACCTCGAAGGCGAAGCCGCCGCGTCGCCGCGCCAAGCTAATGCCTCCGGTGCGAGTGAGGTCGACCGGCTCACCCGACGGCCGCGCCGAGACCAGGAACGTCACTGCAGCGAGAACCACACCAATGGCGCTGGAGATGACCGCCCGGTGCGGATTAATGAGGCAAAAGACGGCGAAGACGACGACCGCGAAGGGCACGACAAGCGTGAGCACCTGCTGACGGACGCGCGCGCGGTTCATGCCGAGCGCCTTGAATGCGCTGGGCTCGGGGATGGCGATCCACGACAGCGTCATCACGCTCATGAAACTGCCGAAGAGAATCATCCATTGCGCCCCATCCATGGCGAAGAGCACGAAGAGCGGCAGCGATGCGACACCGAGGAAGCGCATCCACGGCCCCGCCTTGAACTGGTGCCAGAGGAACCTGCGGTCGAGGTGCGTCATTGCGCTCATGCCTGCACCTCCAGGATCGCCTCGAGCACGTCGCCGAGGTCCGCGGCCTGGCCGCGTAAGCCCAGTTCAGCGGCGGTTGGGGCGGGGAGGATGGCGCGGGCAGCGGAGGCGTGGCGTCGGTAAGCGATGGCCCCTGCGGGCTCGTCGAAGTCGCCGGTGGCGATGACGTAGCCGTCGGCGTCCTCAGCGAGCAGATGCTTATCGACGCTCCCCTGCCGCCCCAGCACGAGCGCCGAATCCAGGATCTTGGCGGCGTCCTCGATGTGGTGAGTCGCCATCATGAAGCAACGCTGGGACTCGGCGAGCTCGAGGAGGTGGCGGTAGAAGACGGAGGTGTTGTGGACGTCGAGGCCGACGTAGGGTTCGTCGAGAAGCGTGAGCTCGGCGCCGGACGCGAGGCCGACCACGATGCCGATCATCGCGCGCTGGCCACGGGAGCACTTGCTGTAGATGGTGGGCGCGTGCTCGTCGAGGGCGAAGTCGCGCATGAGCGTGTCCGCGAGGTCCTGCGACCAGCGCGGGTAGCGCTTCGCCGCGGCGGCGACGATGTCCGCCAGCGACCACGAGGCGGGGTACGCAGTGTCGACGCCGGTAAAACAGACGCGGTCCATCACGCTTGCGTTATCGAAGGGCTGCTCACCGAAGACGGTGAGCTCCCCGCTGGTCGGCTTGAGCTGGCCCGCGATCATGGCGAGCAAGGTGGACTTGCCCACGCCGTTGCGGCCGAGCAGGGCGTGGATGCCGGAGCCGGGGAGCTCGAAGGTGATGTCGGTGAGGACCGGCTGCTTCCGGAACTGTTTTTCCAGGTGCGTTGCGGTGATCATTGGTACATTCCTCTGCTTTCTGCGACGCGGTCGATGAGGGTGTGCAAGGTGGCGCGGTCGTAACCGAGGCGGACGGCCTCGTCGATGGCTGGGGCGAGGTACTCGCCGGCGTAGCGCTCGCGGCGCGCTTGCACGGCCCGCTCGCGTGCCTCGGGGGTGACAAACATGCCGAGCCCGCGGCGCTTTTCCAGGATCCCGTCGTCGACGAGGATTCCCAGACCTTTGCGGGCGGTGGCGGGGTTGATCTCGTGGAAGGCGGCAAGCTCGTTGGTGGAGGGGGCACGCTGGCCGGGCTCCAAAGAGCCGTCAACGACGAGGTCCTCCACGAAGCGCGCTACCTGCACGAAGAGGGGATCTGATTCAGCGTTCATGGCATGGGTCCTGCGGTTCCTTCCCTGCCCCGTGGCGTCGAAAAGCTGCCCTGGTGCGTTTGTTGGTTACTTGAGTAACTAACACGGTAACTGCGGAACACTGGGGCGTCAAGGATCGTTGAAAGGGGTGGACCCAGCAGGCCAATTCAGGCACACTGGGGAAGTAAATAGCACTTAGCAACGAAAAGAATCGGAATTTAGGAGCCATGCTTGAACGCACATTGGTGTTCGTCGACACGTCTTACCTGCTCGCGAGCTTTTACAACTCGTGGGAAATCGGCGCACGATCCCAGTTAGAAATTGACCTGCCCGAGGTCGTGGCAACCCTCGGCACCATGATCAGCCAGCAACTCAACCAGCCCATCCACCGCCAGCTCTGGTACGACGGCATCCCGGATTCGGGCCCGCACCGCTACCAGCGCGCACTGCGGACCTGCGACGGCGTCCAGCTGCGCACCGGCCAACTCATCGAGTGGGGCGACCGCCGCACGCAGAAGGGCGTGGACACCCGCCTGGTGGCGGACCTGGTCGCGCACGCCATGCGCGGGCAGTTCACCGACTTTGTCCTGGTCTCCGGCGACGCGGACATGATCCCCGGCGTCGAGGAGGCGACCGTCAACGGGATGCGCGTGCACCTCTACGGGTTCGGCTGGGACTCCATGTCCTCCGCCCTGCGCCACGCGTGCGACACGACGACGATCCTGGACCCCCGCGAGGACTTCGCCGACGCGATGCAGCTGCAGGTCCTCGAAGGCCCGCTGCCGCCGACGATCCGGGAGCGCCCGCTCGCGGACGCCGAGCCGCTCGACGAGGCGGAGGGGCCGTCCCCCGTCCCGCTCGGCCCGGACCCGCTGGCGCCCGAGGAACCCGAAGAACCGGAGGCGCAGGAGGAGCCGGAAAAGCAGGAACCCGAGGCGCAGCCGGAACCGGAGCCCGAGCCGGAGGAAGCGCCGGCACCGAAGCCGAAGCCCGCTCCGAAGCCGTCGATGATGGCGCCCCGGCGCAAGCTACGCTCGCGCTACGTCCCTCTCCCGGAGGAAGTGTGGACCTCCGCAGGCTTCCAGACCCCGTACGACGTGGGCCAGCAATATGCGTCCTGGTGGTACGAAAACGCCGCCTCCTCGGAGCAGCGCGACAAGGCGCACATGCTTTCCGGAGGCGGCCTCCCGCCCGAAATTGATCGCCCGCTCCTGCAATTCGCGTGCGAGACGCTGCACGAGTACACGCTGAGTGAAACCCAGCGCGTCAATCTCCGCGATGGGTTTCACTCGGGCATTCGCGGCGTGCTGATTAGCATCAGCCGCAACTAGTCGTCCTTGCTGGACTCCCCAGACTCCTCGGACGCCTCAGGAGCTTCCGGGGCCTCCAGCTGATTGTCGGCGCTCCCGGAGCCCATCGAGGCGCGGATCTCGTCCAGCTTGCTTGCCGCAGCAACGTCCGTGCCAGCGGATTCAATCTCCGCCATGCGGTCGCCCAGCGAGTCCTTGGCCAGCTCCTGCTGGCCCAGCGCGGTGGCGTAGCGCTTCTCAATCTTGTCGCGCACGCCGTCCATGGTGGGCACGTTCTGGTCCGCGGTGAAGTTGTTCATGGAGTCCATCGTCTTGGACGTGGCCTCCTGCATCTTCGCCTGGCCCAGCTGGGATTCGAGCTGCTTCGCCTGCTGCAGCTGCTCCTGCAGGCGCGCCTCGGACTGCTGCTGCTGCGCCTGCGCCTCGCGCGCCGCCTGATCGGCCGACGCGTGGGCCTGCTTCGTCTGCTCCAGGTCCTGCTCCACAGCGACCAGCTGGGACGCGAGCACCTCGGCGGTGTTGTTAAACTCCTGCGCCTTCTGCGCGTCGCCCTCGCCCTGCGCCTTGTCGGCGGCCTGGAGCGCCACTCGGGCCTTCTGCTGCAGGTCCTCCTGCGACTTGATCAGGCGGTCCAGCTTCATCTCCAGCTGGTTGCGGTTACCAATGATGGTGGCCGCCTGCTCGGAGATGTCGCGGTGGTTCTTCTTCGCCTGCTCAATCGCCTGCTGGAGCTGCACTTTGGGGTCAGCGTTTTCGTCGATCTTGGTGTCGAACGACTGCATCAGGTACTTCCAGCCCTTAGAAAACGGGTTTGCCATGTGTCGTGTCCTTCCGTCGTCGCAAAATGGTCGCCGCCCCAGTGTACGCAGGTTTTCGGGCTACTCGCCCTGCTTGCCCTGCTCGGCCAGCATCTTCTCGTACTGCTTGCGGACCTCTTCCATGTCCAATGCCTTGACCTGTCCGATGAGCGACTCAAAGTCCGCCGGCGGCATGTTTCCGGCCTGCTGGTAAAGGGGGATGCCGTCACGGAAGACAATGATGTTTGGAATACCGGTCACGCCGAGCTTGCCAGCAAGCTCTTCCTCTGCCTCGGTGTCCAGCTTGGCAAAGGTGACGTCGGGGTGCTCTTCCGATGCTTTAGCAAAGGTCGGCGCGAAGGCCTTGCACGGACCGCACCATTCCGCCCAAGCGTCGACAAAGACGATGCCGTCTTTCTGGATGAGTTCGTCGAAGTTCTCTTTCGTCACATCGATAGTGCTCATTGCATACTCCTTTACAGGGGTTTGTTAACGTTACCCTCGGTGCAACAGTAACAAGCGCGACTGCATTCCTTTGCAGTCTCAGCCGAGCCGGTAGGGGCGGAAATCATGACGAAGAACTACAACATTTCAGGCCAGTCCAGTGAGGTCGCAGTTGATTCGTTGATCGACGAAGTACGCCTGGTCGAGGGCACTTTCGACGTCACCGTGGAGCCGAACGAGGGCCGCATGACGGTCTCGGGCGAAAACTTCACCGACGCCGACATCGTGGCTGCGGCGGAGCACGCCGGCTTCACCATCCTTTCGCCAGATACCCCCCTAGGGGTATAGTCGCGGGTGTACGTGAACCGCCAACCGAAAGGACAGCATCATGGCAACCCGCGAATTCACTGTTGAAGGCATGACTTGCGGCCACTGCGAGCTCAGTGTGCAGGAGGAGATTAGCGAGATCCCGGGCGTCACCGACGTCAAGGCCGATCACACCACCGGCGCCGTCTCCGTGTCCGGCGAAGGCTTCTCCGCCGAGGACGTGGCCAAGGCCGTCGCCGAGGCCGGCTACACCCTGAGGTAGCGTCATGACCAGCCATATCGAGCTGGGCGTCACCGGCATGACATGTACGTCGTGCTCATCGCGCGTCCAGCGCAAGCTGAACAAGGTCGACGGGGTCACCGCCGCCGTCAACTACTCCACGGAGACGGCGACCGTCGATTTCGACGAGGCCACCACGACGCCGGAGCAGCTTATCGACGTCGTCCGCACCGCCGGCTACGACGCCTTCGTGATGGGAGGCGAGGAAGGCGGGGACGAGGGGGCGTCGATAAGCGAGGCCCGCGACGACGAAGCCGAACGGCTCAAGCGAACGACGATCTGGGCGGCGCTGGTGACGGTGCCGGTCATGCTGGCGTCGATGGTGCACGGCCTGCAGTTTCCAAACTGGCAATGGGCCGCGTTCGCCGCGACAACGCTGGTGTATTTCTCCGCCGGCAGCGTGTTCCACCGCGCGGCGCTGATCAACCTGCGCCACGGCGCGACCACTATGGACACCCTCATTACGCTGGGCACGACCGCGGCGTACGTGTGGTCCATCGTGGCGCTGTTTGCGGAGCGCGGTCCGCACGAGATCTACCTCGAATCCGTCTGCGTCGTGATTACGTTCCTGCTGCTCGGCAGGTGGTTTGAAACGCGCGCGAAGGGGCAAAGCTCCGCCGCGCTGCGTGAGCTGCTGAGCATGGGCGCGAAGGACGCGAGCGTGCTGCGCGGCGACAAGGAAGTCCGCGTCCCGATCGCGGAAGTCCAGGTCGGCGACCGTTTTGTCGTGCGCCCCGGTGAGAAGATTGCTACCGATGGGCGCGTGGTGTCGGGGCATTCGGCTATCGACGCCTCCATGCTCACCGGTGAATCCGTTCCCGTCGAAGTGGATGAGGGCGCCAGCGTGACGGGCGCGACGCTCAACACGTCCGGGCGCCTCGTGGTAGAGGCGACGCGCGTGGGGAGCGAGACCACGCTCGCCCAGATGGGCAAGCTGGTCAAGGACGCGCAGTCCGGCAAGGCCCCGGTCGAGCGGCTGGTGGACCGGATCTCGCGCGTGTTCGTCCCCACCATCATCGCCATTTCCGTCGTGGCCCTGGTCGGGCACCTGCTCGTGGGCAACGGCGTGAGCGAGGCGTTCCGCGCGGCGGTCGCCGTCCTCATCATCGCGTGCCCCTGCGCCCTCGGCCTCGCCACCCCCACCGCGATCCTGGTGGGCACCGGGCGCGGCGCGCAGCTGGGCCTACTGATCAAGGGCCCCGAGATGCTGGAATCCACACGCCAGGTGGACACGGTGGTGATGGACAAGACCGGCACCGTGACCAGCGGCGAGATGGCGGTCGTGGACGTCACCGGCCGCGACGACGCGCTGCGCCTCGCCGCAGCCGTGGAGGCCGGGTCCGAGCACCCCATCGCCCGCGCGATCGTCAAGGCCGCGGGCGACGACGTCCCGGAAGCGTCCGAGTTTACCAATGAGCCGGGCCGAGGGGCGTCCGCCACCGTGGAGGGCCACAGCGTGCGCGTGGGCCGGCCCAGCGCGGAACTCGATGGGCCACTGGCCCGCGCGTTCCGCGAGGCTGAGCAGGCCGGGGCCACCCCGATCGCCGTGGAGGTCGACGGGCACGCGGAAGGCATGGTCGCGGTCCGGGACACGGTGAAGCCGGACTCGGCCCGCGCTGTGGCGAAGCTGCGCGAGCTGGGGCTCACCCCGCACCTGCTCACCGGCGATAACGCGGGCGCCGCGCGCGCCGTGGCCGAGGAAGTAGGCATCGACCCGGACAACGTCACCGCCGGCGTCCTGCCGGAGGACAAGGTACGCGTGGTCCGCGAGCTTCAGGAGCAGGGGCGCCACGTGGCCATGGTCGGCGACGGCGTCAACGACGCAGCCGCGCTCGCGCAGGCCGACCTGGGCCTGGCCATGGGCGCCGGCACGGACGTGGCGATCGAGGCCTCCGACATCACCCTCATGCAGAACACGCTCATGTCTGCGGCGGACGCGATCCGCCTCTCGCGCCGCACGCTACGCACCATCAAGGGCAACCTGTTCTGGGCGTTCGCCTACAACGTCGTGCTCGTCCCGGTCGCCGCGTTCGGGCTCCTCGACCCGATGCTGGCCGGCATCGCCATGGCCCTGTCCTCAGTGTTTGTGGTGTCCAACTCGCTGCGTCTACGCGGGTTTAAGAGGGTTTAGCAGGGTTTAGCCGTGCGCCATATTGACAAAGCGAGAGTAGTGCAGCTGGTGCGCCACCGGGATCGTGTCGATAGGGCCGCCGCGATGCTTCGCGACGATAATGTCCGCCTCGCCCGCGCGCTCGTCGTCACGATCCTGCGAGTCCGGACGGTAGAGCAGGAACACCATGTCGGCGTCCTGCTCCAGCGAGCCTGACTCGCGAAGGTCCGCCAGCTGCGGCTTCTTATCCGTACGCGCCTCCGGGCCACGGTTCAGCTGAGAAATCGCAATCACCGGCACCTCCAGCTCCTTTGCCAGGAGCTTGAGGTTACGCGAGAACTCCGAGACCTCCTGCTGGCGCGACTCGACGCGCTTGCCCGAGCTCATCAGCTGCAGGTAGTCCAGCACCACCAGGTCCAGCCCGTGCTGCTGCTTCAGGCGTCGCGCCTTGGACCGGATCTCCATCATGGTGAGGTTCGGGGAATCGTCGATAAATAGCGGGGCGTCCTGGATCTCGGTGAGGCGGGTGGTGAGTTTCTCCCAATCCCGCTCCTCCATGTTGCCCGCACGCATGGCGGACAGCTTGATCTCCGTCTCCGCCGACAGCATGCGCATGATGATCTCCGAGGCGCTCATCTCCAGCGAGAAGATCACTGAGGTCTTGCCGTGCTGGATGGAGCAGGAGCGCATGAAATCGAGCGCGAGCGTCGACTTACCCACGCCAGGTCGGGCCGCGATGATGATCATCTGGCCCGCGTGCAGGCCGTTCGTGAGGTTGTCCAGGTCCGTAAACCCGGTCGGCACGCCCTGGTCGAGGGCGCCGCCCTGAGCGATCTGCGTGAGCTCGTCGATAGTCGGCTTGAGCAGCTCCGAAAGGACGCGGTAGTCCTCGCCCTGGTTGTTGCGCGAGATCCCGAAGACCTCCTGCTGCGCGCGATCCACCAGCGCCTCGATCTCCATGCCGTCTTCGCCCTCGTAGCCCAGCTGCACCACGTGCGTACCGGCGTTGACAAGCTGCCGGAGGAGCGACTTCTCCTCCACGATCTCCGCGTAGTAGCGGGCGTTTGCCGACGTCGGCACCTCCGAAATCAGCGTATGCAGGTACGGCGCCCCGCCCACCCGCTCGAGCTGGTTCAGGCGGTCCAACCGCCCGGAGACGATGAGCACGTCGATCTGGCTGCCCGAGGAGAACAGCTCGATAATCGCCTGGTAAATCAGCTGGTGAGCCGGAAAGTAGAAGTCCTCCGGCTGCAGGCCCTCCGCGACGTCGAGCACGACCTCCTGGTTGAGCAGCATCGCGCCGAGCACCGAGCGCTCCGCGCGCTCATCGTGCGGCGGTTGGCGGTACTCGCCCTGGCCGTTGCGCTGCCCCTGCTGCCCCTTCTGTCCTTGATACCGCTGATTCCCGCGCCCTCGCCGCGAATTTCCGCTGAAGTCATCAAAGTCGCCAAATTCGCTGAACTCGTCGCGTGGCTCTGGCGGCAGGACGTAGTCATCATCAAAGCCGTGAAGTGCATCGTCGGCCATCGTCGTCACCCCTTTGTTTCGTAGGCCTACAGCGTACCGCGAGCGCCAAACACTGCGTTTTCCACAGGTAGGTGTGGATAACTTGGGGATGAATCGACGTCTTGTACACACGGCCCAGGACAGGGTGTGGATAACTTGTGGATAACTAGCATCAGCGACCTGGGGAAACGGCGCATCGCTGCTGGTCACAGGAGTTTTGGGACTTTTTGAGTTGTGTGTGCAGGTTGTGAAAAACCCCGTTCACCACCAGGTTTGACAGGCGTAAGTTCACCGGCTAGTAACCTAAACTTTGCCGTTGAGCAGGGCTTATTCCGCAGAGTTATCCACAGCAGTAGGGGCGCCACCGGTACAGCGCGGGACGTGACTCGCACACACCTACTAGAACACAGCGTAACAATATGGTTACAGACGTTGCCGTCGTTTATATGTTCGGTATAATTGTCCGCAATGACCACAATGACCGCTCACCGCAGTAAGGGGGAATCGTGCCACCCGCTCACTACTTCAGATGCCAAAACTCGACGGACCATCGCGCGCAGCTTTCGCAGCGTATGCGGGAGGCCGAGTTTGCCCTCTACCGCGGCTACGCAGCCTCGACCGCGGTTGAAGACTTCGACCTGGAGGTCGAAGAGTTAGCTCAGGTTACCAGCCGCCCCAAACATGAGGTCGAAGCTGCGGTTTTGGCGTATTTCCGGCTCGCCAGCCTGCCCAAGCTGCTCGCTCTGCAAGAGCAGACCTGCCTCCTTTCCGTGCACATGCTCACCGGCATAGATACTGCCCTGTGCAAGATCGGCGCTTCCGCGGACGAAGCAACGTGGGCGGCTTTTGACGACATGCTCACCCGGATCTTCACACCGAAGCGCGCAAACCAGGAGCTCCCCTCCCGCGCGTCAGTTGCCCGCCGCATCCGCACGATGATTGCCAAGCTTGACGTCGGACTCAGCCACAACCCGGAAAAGCGCAAAAAGCGCGAGGCAGAGCACAACCACCGCGCGCGCAACATCGAGTTCTCTGCGCAGGAGGACCACGGCAGCGCGGGCATCGCAACAATGACGCTCAGCACCGACGCCACCACGATGGCCGTCCTTCGCGCCTCGCTGCAGGCCACGGCCCGCCAGGAGAAGGTCTCGCTCGCGGACGCCGCTGTAAAGCTCCTCAACGGCGATTTCAAGCCTGCCGCGAACGTCCGCATCCATGTCTACGCACCCGCGGGCGCCGACGGCACCCGGGCGGCCGGCGCCCCCGTATTCATTCCTCGCTACGGATGGACTGACGCCCTCGCCACCGCGGAGCTCGAGAGTCTGCTCAGCAACCACCCGCCTGAAACGGTCAACCTGGATGAGACAGCCACCACCAAGACGGACAGTTACGCGCCGACGGAGGGAATGAAACACTACGCGCACGCCCGAGACGGCAACTGTATCTTCCCCGGCTGCGACAGACCCGCGACCGCTTGCCAACTGGACCACCGCATCCCGTTCGACCGCGGTGGAGAGACCACGCCTCACAACCTCTTCTGCCTTTGCCCGCACCACCACAACATGAAGACCGACAAGCGCATCTTCTACGTCCCCGACCCCGTCACCGGGGACATCGTGTGGCTGTGCGAAGACGGCACCTACCTCCTCAGCCGCCACGAGGGCCCGCTTTTCGACGAAACCACGCCCACCACCACCCGATGGCGCAGCTCCCTGCCCAACGTCGCCCGAAACCGGGACGCGTACGCAGATTTCCTCGCCCGGGCGCACCACCTGCTGGACGAGTACGACAACCACGGCGACTACTACCGGCTGATGGCGGACCTGCAGGCACTCGAGCACGCCACAGGGCACAGCTTCGACCTGGCCCCTGAACCGCCGACCGAAGACTCAACAGTCATCCCGGAGGAACCAGACCCGGATCCCTACCCCGAGCCCGAACGCGAGCCCTGCCCGTTCCCACCAGGGTACGTCCCTGCGCAGCAGCCCACGCAGCGCGCAAAAAACGCGCACCCCCTCCTCACAAAGGGGTGCGCGTCAGAAAATGCTGTTGTCGCTCGTCGATAAGCGTAAAGCTCTTACGCTGCGACGACCTCGAAGTTAATCTTGCCTTCCACGGAGTCGTGGAGGTTGACCTTGACCTGGTAGCCGCCAGTCTTCTTCACAAGGCCCTTCGGCACATTGATGCGGCGCTTGTCCAGGGACGGGCCGCCGGCAGCCTTCACTGCGTCGGCGATGTCGGCACCGGTGACGGAGCCGAACAGCTTGCCCTTCTCAGAAGTGCGCACGGGGACCTTCACGCCGGTGAGCTGGTCCAGCTGATCGCGCAGCTCCTTTGCGTGATCCAGGTCGCGGACCTGACGGTCTGCCTGTGCACGCTTGATGTCTTCGATCTGCTTCTCTGCACCGCGGGTGGCCGTAATGGCAAGGCCGCGCGGGAGCAGGAAGTTACGTCCGTAGCCGTCCTTGACCTCGACGATGTCGCCGGGCTCGCCAAGGTTATCAACGGCAGCGGTGAGGATCAGTTTCATGAATCCTAACCTTCCTTATGATGAAAAATCTTGTGTGGGTGGGAACAACGTTTAGAACGGGGGCTCGTCATCCATCCCGCCGAAACCACCTGCCGGTGGGGCGGAGTTCCAGGGATCGTTATCCGGCTGGGCCTGCTGCTGCGGGCGCTGGGCCTGCTGCGGTTGCTGTTGGTACTGCTGCTGCGGGGCCTGCTGCTGTTGTGGCCTCCGCTGCTGGCCGCCACCATCGCGCGGGGTGCGCGTCACGCTCGCCGTAGCGAACTTGATGGACGGGCCGACCTCATCAACCTCGACCTCAAACACGGTACGATTCTCGCCATCGCGAGTCTGGTAAGAACGCTGCCGCAAACGCCCCTGCACGATCACGCGCATGCCCTTGGTCAGGGACTCTGCGACGTTCTCGGCCATCTGGCGCCAGCAGTTGCAGGTCAGGAACAGTGCCTCACCGTCCTCGAACTGGTTCGTTTCCCGGTTAAAAGAACGGGGCGTGGAAGCGATACGGAAGTTCGCCACCGCGGCACCGCTCGGGGTGAAACGCAGTTCCGGGTCAGCAACCAGGTTGCCGACAACAGTGATCGGGGTCTCGTTCTGTGCCATGCTCTTCTCCTACCAGCTGGTTTACGTGTGGTTTGAGCCTACCTGTTCCTACTTGTCGGTGCGCAGCACCTTGGTACGCACGACGTTATCGCTCAGGTTCAAAACACGGTCGAGCTCATCGACGGTTGCGTGCTCGCATTCGAGGTTTACAACGGCGTAGATGCCCTCTTCCTTCTTGTTGATCGGGTAAGCAAGACGCTGCTTGCCCCACACATCAACATTCTCCACCTTGCCGTTTTCCTTGCGGACAATCTCCAGGAACTTGTCCAGGGACGGGGCAACGGTGCGCTCATCCTGCTTAGAGTCAAGAATGATCATTACTTCGTAGTGACGCACGGACCTCATCACCTCCTATGGTCTAGTAACTTGTTTCGGCCACCGCACTTTTGCGGTGGCAGGAGGGTCGTTGCGTCAAGCAACCCGTCCAGGCTACCCCACACAATCCCCCAGGCCAAATGCCTACCGGTCCGCTTCGGTGACCAACCCGTCCGGCGTGATGTCAACGTCTATGTCGTTGAACTCGAGCTCCCAGTGCTCGTCATCGAACTCCACCTCGGCGCGCCCCTCCTTCGCCATGTCGGATTGAGCCTCTTCGCTGTAGCCGCTTATCGACGCCGGCAGCTCCGGCCCCTGCTGCGGCTCCTGCTTTGCTTCTTGGCTCGGCTGTTCCACGGTCTCCGTCGTCGGCTCGCTCTCGCTGGTGCCGCAAGCGGTCAGTGCGCCCGCAAGCGCGACGGTGGTGGCCAAGATAGAAAGGCGTTGCATATTTTCCTTAGCGTCGTCGAACTTTTTGGCCGCCCTACCTAAACCGGTCGCGGTGCCGCCACAAATAATGCAAGGAAAACGGGAATCACCGTAATGAAGACGAACGCGAGGACGCCAAGACCGAGCGAGAGCATGGGGCGCTGCAGTTTGGCCATCGCCCAGAAGGCGCCCGCGATTAGGAGGAAACCGACTGCAATGGAGCAGATGCCGACGACCGTCGCGGTGCCCACGCTGCCTCCTCGCTCCACTCGTCGGGTGTGCTCAGCAGCGGGTCGTGGCCGTTGTGGGCCTCGGCGACCTTGTCGGTGCGCTTGCCAAACATCTGCTGCACGACCAGCACCATGATGGTGATGATGAGGCCGTCTCGGGCGATGATGGTGGCGTCGAGAAGCCAGCCCGGAGCCCCGAGGTTATCGGTACCCATCATGTGCCACATGAGGATGGGCCACACCATCATGTCCACGGTCATCCAGGTGAGCAGCAGGCGCCAGTACGGCAGCGCGAGCACCGCGGGGACGATGAGCCAGATCGAGTACTGGGGGCTCCACACCTTGTTGAAGAGGAGGAAGAAGCCGACGATGAGGGTGAGCAGCTCGGCGATGCGGGGCGTGCGCGGCGCCTTGAGCCCCATAACCAGGACCGCAGCGCAGCCCGCGAGGAAGAGCACGAGCGTGACCGCGTTGAGGATCACGGGCGCCCCGTCGCCGGAGTCGAATCCGGCCCACCCGGTGATGCGGCTGAACACCGCGTAGATGGTGGTCCACTCCCAGCTGCGGTCGGTGTTGAGGCGTCGGAACTCGCCCCACGCCTCGGGGTCGCGCAGGTAAATGGGCAGGTTGACCGCGACCCAGCTCACCACGGTCGCGGCGACCATCTTGAGGAACGGGACGAGGTCGCGCTTCCGAAGCGCAACGACCAGGTAGGCGCCAAGGGCGAAGATGGGCCACATCTTGAACGCTGTGCCGAGGCCGATCATCACACCAGCCAGCCAGAACTTCTTGTTGCGCGCCGCATAGATCGCCGCCACCGCGAAGAAAATGGACGGGATGTCCCAGTTGGTAAACGAGTGCATGATCAGCAGCGGGGAGCCGACGACCAGCAGCGTGTCCCAAATGCGGTTGCCCGCGAGCTCCGCCACCATGCGCACGGTGGCGACCCAGATGACGGACAGGATGAACACGGTGACGTAGAAGTACCAGCCGACCTCGGGAAGGACGCGGTCCACGAGGAAGTACGTGTTGCGCGAGATGAACGAGGCAACACCCTGGAACAGCCCGGCGAGCACCGGGTATTCCATGTAGCGGGTCAGGCCGTCCTCCACCCAGGAGTAGTCGTACACAAAGCCGGGCTGGTCCAGGCCGCGCGCGCCGTAGAGCGGGACGATGTCGTTGTAGCAGAACGACGTGTACTGGCGGTTGCCGTCCCAGTTCAGCTGCAGCACACCGTTCTCGTCGGCCTTGCCCAGCGCGCAGTTGGATTTAGAAAGCGCGCCGAAGAAGAGGAAGGTGTAGGCGACCGCGAAGATGGTGCGCAGCGGCGTCCAAAACTTCGCCCGCCCGATCTGGGCAAACTTGCCCATCGGGCCGCCCAGATATTCCACGAATCCCCGAGCGACCGGCTCGGTGCGCCCCGGCTGGACTCGCTGCGCCGCCGTGTCCGTCACGTCCTGAGTGTGCTGTTCCATTGCTCCCCTTCGCTTACTGCAGCGCGTTGTCGAGGCCGTTGAAGAAGTCGTCCACCGCCTGGTCGAGCCCCAGGTCCGGCGCCGGCGCCGGCTGCTGCTGTTGCGGCGCGGGGGCGGGGGCGGGCGCGGCCGGCGCCGGCGCTTGCTGCTGCGGAGCCGGTGCGGCGGGTGCGGCCGGGTCCGGTGCGGGCGCCTGCTCGGGCTGCGACGGGGCAGCGGACTGCTGCTGCTCGGCCGGAGCCGCCGCGGCGCCGTTCCCGGACTGCGTCGTGCCCTGCTGCTGGTTGTAGTACGCCCAGGAGTTGCCGCCCAGGTTCGCGCCGCCGCCGTAGGGGTTCACACCCCAGTACACCGGCGATGCCTCGTGGAAGTTCTGGATCTCCTGGCCCTCCAGGGCCGTGTCCAGGACGTCCTTCCAAATCTTGGCCGGGGTCTGCGCGCCGTACATCAGGCCGCCGTACTCGTTGAAGATCGGCGAGGTGTTGTCGGCCGTGCCGACCCACACCGCGACAGACAGTTGCGGGGTGGAGCCGACCATCCAGGCATCCTTGTTCTGGCCGGTGTCGCCCATCTGGGCGGTACCCGTCTTGCCCGCCGACGGACGCCCGCCCGCCAGGTTGGCATAGGAGTACGGAATCACGGTCTGCATCGCCTGGATCACGTTGTCCGCAACCTGGGCGGAGACGCGGCGCTCGGCGTACTTGTCATCGTTCTCGTAGAGCACCTCACCCTGCGCGTCGGTGACGCGCTGCACGAAGTGGGTCGGGTGGTACACGCCGCGGTCCGTGAGCGTTGCCACCGCGGCGGCCATGTCGAGCACGCGCGACTGGTACTGGCCCAGCACGATGCCCTCGTAGGGCTGCCCGCCGTTCTCGCGCAGCGTCACCGGGATGCCCGGGATGGAGCGCGCGACGCCGAGGGCGTGCGCCATGTCCGCCGTGTCCTGCGTCGTGTTGTCCAGGTCGTCCTGGATGCGCATGTACGCCGTGTTCGAGGAAGTGCGGGTGGCCTCGGTCATGTTGATGATGCCGCCGCCACCGCCGTCGGAGTTGGTCACGGAGAACCCGCCCGGCAGGGTGACCGGGGAGGCGTCAAAGTTCGCGGTCAGCGGGATACCCTGCTGCAGGGCCGCCGCCAGCGCGAAGATCTTGAAGGTGGAGCCGGTCTGCAGGCCGGCGTTGGCATAGTCCCACCCGGAGGCCTCGTTGCCGCCGTAGTAGGCGCGCACGGCACCCGTGCCCGGCTCGACGGCGACCACGCCGGTGCGGGCGTCGTCCTGCAGGGCGGAAATGCGCTCCTCGGAGATGCGGACCGTGTCGTCCTGCGTCTTCTTATCAATCGTCGTGGTGATCTGCAGGCCACGGTTGGTCAGGTCATCCTCCGTGATACCAATCGCGGCGAGCTCCGTCATCACCTGGTTCTTGATCAGGCCGTTCGGGCCCGTCGCCTCGGTGTAGGCGGAGTACGTCGCCGGGTCGCGCGTCTCGGGGAACTGCGCGCCCGCTCGCGTCGCCTGGTCGATCGCGCCCATCTCCACCAGGCCGTCCATGACGTAGTTCCAGCGGTCCTGGGCGCCGGCCTCGTTGTTCCACGGGTCAAGCTGGCTCGGGCGCTGAATCAGCGCGGCGAGCACCGCGCCCTCCTCCACGGTGAGTTCCGAGGCGGGCTTGGAGAAGTACGCGTGCGCCGCCGCCTCGATGCCGTAGGCGTTGCGGCCGAAGTACACGGTGTTGAGGTAGGCGTTGAGCACCTCCTCCTTGGACCAGGAGTTGGCCATCTTGATGGAGTAGACCAGCTCCTTCGCCTTGCGCTCGTAGGAGTGCTCGTTGCCCACGATCGAGTTCTTCACGTACTGCTGCGTAATCGTCGAGCCGCCGCCAGCGGAGGTGTTGCCGGTCAGCTGACCCACCGCGGCGCGGCCGAAGCCGGTGAAGGAAAAGCCGGAGTTGTCCCAGAAGTCGCGGTCCTCGGCGGCGAGCACCGCGTTCTGCACCTCTTCGGGCACCGCGTCGAGCGGGATCTGCTCGCGGTTGCCCTCCGGCGGCACGACGCGCGCCAGCTCAGTCTGGGCGTCGCTGAAGTAGATGTTGGAGATCTGCGCCGCCTCAATGTCGTTGGGTTCCGGGATCTCCGCCTGCTTGTAGTTCCAGGCAAACCAGATCGCCGGGATCGCGGCGATCAGCACCAGCAGCAGAAGCAGCGCCAGCAGCCATTGCCACCACCGCGAGCGCTTTGCGCCTTTCGACGCTCGCTTGCTTGACGACGCTACCGTGCTTCCACTTTCCGAGGCGTTCTCTTTGTTTGTCACTCGTTTTCCCTCAAGACGTGCGGACGTGCGGCAGGCCTCAGACCTCGAAGCCCACTGCGCATTATTAATAGGACACACTACCCGTCCGAGACGGGAACAGCGGTCACGGCCTTTCGTAGATGATTCCACTTGCACTCTAGGCAAACTTCGACGAAGTGCACGGTGATCGGCCCCACCTCCGCGACGAGCTGGTCAATCTCCTTCGCGCTGCGGGCAGTGTTGGCGCGGCGGCCCAGGTTCTCGCCGTACACCCACTTCACTTCGCGCAGCTCGGAGCCGCAAATCGGGCAGGGACGGTCGGCCTTGGCGCCGTGGTACTGGCTGGCGGTGCGGAGGAGGAAATCGGCGTCGCAGACGTCGTCAAGCGTGATCTTGCCCTGGCGGAGGTCCCGCAGCGTGGTGCGGCGAGCCCACTCGTGTGACACCTCGTATCTGTACGCAAACACTCGCCCCATCATAGTCGTACGGAAGCTGGTACTATTTAGTCTTCGAAAAGCGTGGAGGAGATTTCTTATGCATGAAACACCCGATCCGTACGAGATCGCGCGGAGCATTCGCCCCGCCATGACCTCGCTGTACGTCACCTACTTCCGCACGGCCGAGCACTCCGACCTGACCGGCCCGCAGCTGTCCATCCTGCGCCGGCTTGCGGACGTCGGCCCGTCCCGCATCAGCCACCTCGCGGAGGCGGAGGGCGTGCGCATGCCGACTGCCTCCAACACCGTCAACCAGCTGGAGAAGCGCGGGCTCGTGCAACGCATCCGCAGCGAGGACGACCGCCGCGGCGTGAGCGTGGAGACGACGCAACTGGGGCTCGACGAACTCGAGCGCGTGGGCGACGAGCGCACGAAGTACCTCGGCGAGATGCTCGGCACGCTAGACGCCGATTCACTGCGCCGACTGGCCAGCGTCGCGGATACCATCAACCTCCTTGCCGATGCCTACGTGAATAAGGAACAGACCACAACGTAGACTGGGCGGCGTGTCAGCACGTTCGTTCTCCACAGACCTCGCGCAGCTCCCCGAGACTCGGGAGGCGCTGCGCATCGTTGTTGGCTGGGATTCAAGCAACTCCAACAACACCGAGGCCCTCGAGTTCGCGGCCTGGCTCGGCCGCTCCCTGCCCGTCAAGGTGCAGGTCATGAGCGCGACCAAGAGCTCGTGGACCAATTCCGTGTCTGAAAAGAAGCACAAGAAATGGCTCAAGCGGGCGCGCGAGGAATTCCGCGACCACGTCGACGACGCCCTCGACGGTGTGGTCCCCCGCTCGCAGCGCGCCAAGCACGTCGCCCGGCTCATTGAGAAGACGAGCAGCACGGAGCCGCTCTACGCCGCCGCGCAGGCCTTCAACGCCGACATGATCGTCATGGGCTCACGCGCCAAAACCTCCAAGAAGCGCTTCCGCCCCACCTCCGTGGCCGAGGAGCTCATGCACTCCTCCACCCTGCCGCTCGGGCTGGCGCCGAAGCACGTGAAGCTGTCCAAGAAGGGCATCACCCGCGTGACCTACGCGCTTATTGACTCCGACGAAATCTCCGGCACCGGCACCCGCGACCGTTTCCCCGGCCTCGCCTACGCCGCCTCCCTCGCCTCCGTCATCGGCGTGCCGCTGCGCATTGTCGCGTTCTCCCCCGACGAGCGCAGCTCCGAGTTCTCCCACGAGCTCGCCGCCTGGAACGAATCCACCCTGGGGTTGCTCGACCGCGTCCGCGACCAGGCCTTCGAGGTCTCCGACTCGCTGGACGTACAGACGCTGCTCGCGTCCGGGCGGGGCTGGAAGCGCGCCGTGGACAGCGTGAAGTGGAAGAAGGGCGACATCATGTGCCTCGGCTCCCAGCCGTCGGGCCAGCTCAAGCGCGTGTTCGTGGGCACCCGCGAGGGCGAGTTCATCCGCTTCGCTCCGGTGCCCGTAGTCATCTACCCGCGCTCGGACGCGGAGGGCTAGACCATGCAGGACCACCCAGAAAACGACCTGCACTCGGGAGCCGACCGGTTCAGCAGGACCCGGCCGGAGCCGCGGGACTTCGACGCGCTCGCGGACGAGCCGGACCCGGCCGAGGTGGCGGAGCGGAACCGGAAGTCGACGCGGCAGGCGCTGGGGTTCACGGTGGCGTCGATAAGCTTTTGCCTGCTCTTTGGCCTGGTGCTGTGGTGGATTCCGGGCGTGAGCGAAACCTGGTGGGCGGTGCTCACGTCCATCCCGCCGGTGGCGGCGCTGCTCGCTTGCGCCGTGATCATGGTGCGCAAGCTGAACCGCTACGAGCGGTGGGTGCCGTGGATGGGCGTGTTCTGGCTGCCGCTCGTACCGTTCACCATGGTGTGGCTGATCATCACGATTGGGAAGCTCGCCGTGTAGCGCACTCCGCGCAGTACGGGTTCTCCTCCCGGCACTCGGGGCAGCTCAAGTACTGGACGCGGCACTCCGGCTCGTTGGCGCAGTTGTAAAACTGGTTCGTGTCCGCACCGCAGTGCACGCAGTGACCCAGCTGGACGTAGTTAGGATCGTCGGCGCCGCCGCCGAACTCGGTGTGCATGCGCTTGTCAAAGACGTAGAGGGAGCCCTCCCACAGCCCGGAGTTACCGTACTTCTCGCCGTAGCGGACGATGCCACCGTCGAGCTGGTACACGTCCTCGAAGCCGCGGTTCTTCATCAGGCTCGACAGCACCTCGCAGCGGATGCCGCCGGTGCAGTAGGAGACGACGGGCTTGTCCTTCATCCAGTCGTACTTGCCGCTGTCCAGCTCTTTGATGAAGTCGTGGGTGGTCTCCACGTCCGGCACGACGGCGTCCTTGAACTTGCCAATCTCCGCCTCGCGGGCGTTGCGGCCGTCAAAAAAGACGACGTCCGGGTTGTTGGCAACTAGCTCGTTGACCTCCTCGGGCGTGAGGTGCGTGCCGCCGCCGACGACGCCGTGGCTGTCCACCTTGAGCTCGCCCGGCGCGCCGAAGGACACGATCTCCTCGCGGGCCTTGACGGAGAGTTTGGGAAAGTCCTCCTTACCGCCCTCGGACCACTTGAACTCGATGCCGCGGAAGTACTCGCGCGTCTTTTTCGCGTAGGTTTTGCACGCGTCGATCGGGCCGCCGACGGTTCCGTTGATCCCGTCCTTGGAAACGATGATTCTCCCGTACAGGCCCAGCCCCTCGCACAGGTCGCGCTGCCACAGGCGCACCGCGTCCGGGTCCGCGATGGGCTGAAACTTGTAGTACAGGAGGATCTTGCTAACGCTGGCCACGGTTACCGGCCATCAGATCTTTGTACGCCACGGCGTCGCGCGTGTAGACGCGGCGGTGAGTACCCACTTTGTGGCCGGCAAGGCGGCCATCGTCAATAAGCTTGACCACAAAGGGGCGGGAGACGCCGAGCAGGTTGGCCACCTGCTGCGTCGTCATCTCCTCCTCCGGGCCGGGGGCGGGGATGAGGCGCCCCTCCGCAATATCCTCAATAATGTCGCGCAGCCACACCGCGGTCTCCTTGGGCAGCGTGACGCTGTCCTCAGAGTGGGTGCGGGCACGAGAGAGGTTGCCGTTGAGGTCCGCCAGGGCCTGCTCCACCGGTGAGAGCTTCTCGTCTTGTTCCATGCCCAACATCATACGAACAAGACGCAACGGGCGCAATACCCGAATTGCTCGAATTACCGAACCTAGCGCTTGTGGTACAGGCGCTTCTTCCAGTAGGTCGGCTCGGAGGTCACCAGAACGCCCAGGTTACGGAAGATTCCCTCGTCCACGGAGCCGAGGATGGTCGTCGTGTGGGCGTCGCAGCCGCGCAGATTCCGCAGCTGCTCAAGCGCTGCGGCGGCGTCCGCACTCGAAGCCGCCGATACGGACAGGGCGATGAGCACCTCGTCCGTGTGCAGGCGCGGGTTCACCGAGCCGAGGTGCTTCGTCTTCAGCGTCTGGATCGGCTCGATGGAGTCGGGCGAGAGGAGGTGCACAGAATCGTCGATACCCGCGAGCTCCTTCAGCGCGTTGAGCAGCACTGCGGCCGAGGGGCCGAGCAGGTCCGAGGTCTTGCCCGTGACGACGCTCCCGTTCGGCAGCTCCAGCGCGGCGCCCGGCTGGCCGGTCGCCTCCGCCACCGCGAGCGCCGGCGCGACCACCGGGCGATCCGACGTAGTCACCTCCGCCTTGCGCATGACGTTGGAGATGCGGTCCGACTCGGTCGAATCGGCCTCGGTGCGGCGCTCCTCCACGAGGGTCTTGTAGTAGCGGCGGATGATCTCCTGCTCCGCGGCGTGGCGGCACGCGGTGTCGTCGGAGATGCAATAGCCGGCCATGTTCACGCCCATGTCCGTGGGCGACTGGTACGGCGTCTCCCCCGTGACCTCGCGCAGCAGCGTCTTCAGCAGCGGGAAGACCTCGATGTCGCGGTTGTAGGAGGTGACCTTCTCCCCGTACGCCTCCAGGTGGTACTGGTCGATCACGTTGATGTCTTCCAGGTCCGCGGTGGCCGCCTCGTAGGCCAGGTTCACCGGGTGCGACAGCGGCAGGTTCCAGATGGGGAAGGTCTCAAACTTGGCGTAGCCAGCGGGGATGCCGCGCTTGTGCTCGTGGTACACCTGGCTCAGGCAGGTGGCCAGCTTGCCGGAGCCCGGCCCCGGCGCGGTCATCACGATGAGGTCGCGGGAAGTCTCCACGTAGTCGTTGCGGCCAAAGCCGTTGTCGGAAACCACCGTCGCCGTGTCGTTGGGGTAGCCCGGGATCATGTAGTGGCGCGACACCTTCAGGCCCAGGCGGCCGAGGCGCTCGAGGAAGGCTTCGACGTTCTCGTTGTGGCCCTCCAGCTGCGTGACCACCACGTTTTCCACGAGGAAGCCGCGGTCGCGGAACACGTCCACGAGGCGCAGCACGTCATCTTCGTAGGTGATGCCCAGGTCCGCGCGCACCTTCTGGCGCACGACGTCGCCGGCGTTGAAGCAGATGACAATCTCCACTTCGTCCTTGATCCGGTCCAGCATGGCGATCTTGTTGTCCGGGGTGAACCCGGGGAGGACGCGGGAGGCGTGGTGATCGTCGAAAAGCTTGCCCCCCATCTCCAGATAGAGTTTGCCGCCGATTTCCCGCCTGCGGGCGGTGATGTGCTCGGACTGCATCTGAATATATTTCTCTCGGTCAAACCCGATCTTGTACGGCATGGAAGCAATACTACAATCTGCGCCATGAATCTTGCGGAGCGGCACTTTGCCTGAAGGTCACGTCATCCACCGTCTGGCCACGCGCCTGAACGACGACTTCCGGGGCGCACCCATCGCCGCCTCCTCGCCCCAGGGACGCTTCGATGCATCGCTTATCGACGCCCACCCGCTCCTCGCCGCACGCGCCCACGGCAAGCACCTGTTTTTGGAGTTTGCGCCGGCGACCGTGCACATCCACCTGGGCCTCATCGGCTCACTGCGCTTCGAGCCGGCCGAGGACGTGTGGGGCCAGATCCGGCTGCGGCTCGTGCCGGATCGCGGGAGGGGCGCGGTGGCGGCCAACCTGCGCGGGCCGCAGACCTGCGCCTACCTCAACCCGGCGGAGGTCGCCGCCATCGTGGAGCGCACCGGAGAGGACCCGCTGGGCGCGGGCGCGGACCCGGACGCGCTGTGGGCGCGCGTGCACCGTTCGAAGCGCACGATCGGCTCGCTGATGATGGACCAGGCCTACTTTGCCGGGGTGGGCAACATCTACCGCGCAGAGCCGCTGTTCCGGCTCGGCCTCTCCCCGTTTACACCGGGGCGGGCGCTGGATCGCGCCGAGTTCGACGCGTTGTGGGCGGACCTGGTGCAGCTCATGCACTACGGGGTCGAGCACGGCCGCATCGACACAGTGCGCGACGAGCACGCGCCGGAGGCGATGGGGCGCGAGCCTCGCAAGGACGACCACGGCGGCGAGGTCTACGTGTACCGCCGGGCAGGCCAGCCCTGCTACGTGTGCGGCGACGAGATCGCACTGCGCAAGGTGGAGGGGCGCAACCTGTTCTGGTGCCCCACCTGCCAGCGCGACTAGCCTGGCCGGTATGTACGCCTGCACCTTTACTGTCGCCCAAGTCCGCGCCGCCGAGCAGCCATTATTGGACGCGCAAACCTCGCCGGACGAGCTCATGCAACAGGCCGCGCACGCCGTGGCCCAGGTCGCCCGCGCGATGGTGGAGCCCGGTAGCCGGGTGCTCGCGGTGGCGGGGCCGGGCGGCAACGGCGGCGACGCGCTCTACGCGGCCGCGGAGCTGTCCATGTCCGGCTACCGGGTGGACGCGCTGCTGGTGGCGGGCCGCGCGCAGGAGCGGGCGCTGGCGGCGCTGCGCAACGCGGGCGGGACCGTGGTGGACCATGTTGACCGCGCGTATGACCTGGCCATCGACGGCATGACCGGTGTCGGTGGTACTGCGGGACTGCGCGCGGAATACGCGGAGGTGGTGGAGGCGCTGCGGGATACGCGGGTGCTCGCGGTGGACGTGCCCTCCGGCATCGACGCCGACACGGGCGAGGGCGGCGAGCTCCACGTCACCGCGGACGCGACCGTGACCTTCGGCGGGTTCCGCCGCGCCCACGTGCTTTCCGCCGCGTGCGGGGTGCAGCTGATTGCGGACATTGGGATCGGCGGCCGCCACCTCTACGAAACGCTTTCCGACACTCTGCCCGAGTGGTCCGCCGACGGCCCGCCGTTGCTCACCGCGAACCGCGCCGTCACCCCGGACTTCCCTCTCCCTGAGGGGATGCGCACCCTGCTCCCTGCACCCGTGCCGTCGGTGGAGCCCAGCGCGTCCGACGACAAATACTCCGGCGGCGTGGTGGGCATCCGCGCAGGTAGTAGTACCTATCCGGGCGCGGCGCTGCTGTGCACGGCGGGCGCGGTCAACGCCACCCCGGCGATGGTGCGCTACGCAGGCCCGCAGGCCGCCGAGGTCGTACGCGCACACCCCGAGGTCGTCGTCGCGGATTCCGTGGATGCGTCCGGCCGAGTCCAGGCCTGGGTATTCGGCCCCGGCGCGGGCACCGGCGAGGGGGAGGCCGCAGAGCTGCGCGCCCTGCTCAGCGCCCCCGAACCGTTGCTTCTCGACGCCGACGCGCTCACCTTGCTATCCACCCACCCCGACCTCCTGTCCGCCCTGCGCGAGCGCGACGCCTACACGGCGCTCACCCCGCACGACGGCGAGTTCGCCCGGCTGCGCGAGGCCGCGGGCCTTCCTGCGGATTCGCGGATGGAGGAAACGCTCGCCCTCGCCACTCACCTCGCCTGCGACGTCCTGCGCAAGGGGCGCGCCACACTCATCTCCGACGGCCACCTCGTCTACGGCCTCGACGCCGGGCACTCCTGGGCCGCCACCCCGGGTTCCGGCGACGTGCTCGCCGGCATTGCGGGCGCACATCTGGCCCGGCGCGCGGAGACCTCCTCGCTCATCGCCGCGGCGACCGTGCACGCCGTGGCCGCGAAGCTGGCCGCCGCCACCGAATACGGCGACGCCACCGCGCCCGCGAGCCGCATCGCCGCACGTGTCCGCGAAGCTACCGCTCTACTGACCACAACGACTCTGGAGGCGAACAATGCTTGATGCCGCGATCATCGGTGGTGGCCAATCTGCACTCGCGACCGCTTACTACCTGCGCAAGTACAAGGTGGATTTCACCATCTTCGGCGACCGTGCTGCCGGCGCTTGGCCGACGTACTGGGATAACCTCACGTTGTTTTCCCGCGCGGAATTTTCCAACTTGCCCGGCTGGCCTATGCCCGCCTTCGACGGCTATCCGCCGCGCGACCACGTCGTGGACTACCTCACGCGCTACGAGCAGCGCTACCGCTTCCCCGTCGTTCGTGAGCGCGTGGAGCGCATTTCGCTTGACGACGCCACGTTTACCCTCCACCCCCAACGCGTCACCGCCCGCAACGTGATCATGGCCACCGGTAACGTTCCGTTCGTGCCTCACTACCCTGGTCGCTTCGACGGCGAGCGGCTGCACGCCTCCGAATACCGCAACCCGCAGCAGTTGGCGGGCAAACGCGTCGCCGTGGTGGGATCCGGCGATTCCGGTGCGCAGATCACCGCTGACCTGGCGCTGGGCGGGGTTGATGTGGTGTGGCTGACCCGCCACGCGCCGCGCTTCATGCCGGATGACGTGGATGGTTCGGACTTGTTCCGCCGCAACCGTGAACGTTTCGTCGCTATCTCACAGGGCAAGCCGGACCCGGGCGGGGCCGACTTCGGCGGCGACATCGTCGTGGTGCCCGAGGTACGCCGCGCCCGCGACGCCGGGCTGATGCGCACGGAGACGATGCCGGACACGCTTGATGAGGTTTCGGCGCTTGGGGTCGAGGCGATCGTGTGGGCCACGGGGTTCCGCCCGGCGCTCGGGCCGGTGCGAGGCCTGGACCGCAACACCCCGGGGCTGTGGTTTGTGGGCTACAACCGCATCAACGGGCCGGGCGCGGCCACGCTGGGTGGCGTGAGTCCTTTTGCCAGGGACGTGGCTCAGGCGGTGGCGGGGCGTCGATAAGCACTCGCCCAGGTCATCGCGGCCCAGACCGCTGGGACGCCGGGGACGACGATGAGGAGGTAGTAGGGCCACTTGCCAAAGAGCTCGAGGATGGACCAGCCGCGCGGGTAGCCGGCGAGAAAACCATAATTGCCGCCGGTGATGCGGTTGGCGGTGGCGGCGAAACCGGCCCAAGCGACGGTGATGGCGGTGGTGATGCGCCAATCGCGCCAGGTGGGGCGGTAGCCAAGACCGAAAGTGAGCACCGTCGGGACGACGAGGGCGGCGCTGTGGAAGAACCAGTACGCGAATTCCTGCAGGCCCGGGAAATCCTGGACGTACGCCATGTCGGGGAAGAGCAGTGCCATGGGGTTCAGGAGGAAACCCCAGTAGAAGGACAGGGCGGCTGCGGTGGGATTGTCGGTGAGCAGCGCCGTCGGGGTGATAACGCGGAGGAAGTCCGTGATGTGGAAGGGGGCGGTTTCGTCCCACACGATGTTGCTCGGCGCGAGGACCCAGCAGTAGTAGGCGAAAACGAGGATGCCCAGGACGGCGCCGGCGACCTTTCGCGCAGCTTTGACCACATTGCGGGGCAGGTTGCGGGCCGCGACGACGAGGATGCCACAGCAGAGAATGAGGACCACGAGTACGGAGAGGTGCCGAGCGTCGTACTGTGTCATCGTCCGGTAGGTGTTCCCGTTGCGCGACGTCCAGTCGGGCGGTTGGAGCGGCTGTAGCTGCATGCGAGTAAGCGTACCGCGGTTAGGGTGTCTAAGAATTACAATGGTGTAACTTCTCAGGTTCAGCCCGTCTACCTCGATCTGGACCATTAAGGAGCCACCCCCATATAGGGGCGCTTTTTAAACTATTGACAGGCGATATTTAATAATACCATATCAATACACAGCTCCTGCCTGGGATAATGTCAATATACACGGTCATTACCGTTTTTATAAAGCGAACACGGCTCACGCAAATGCTTCCATTTATGTATTCCTCAGGTAACATAATCAGCGTGTTCAACAATCAGAGATTCGCAGCAGCAGCCACCGCCGTCGCCCTGGGCGCGTGCGCTGTCATTGCGCCACAAGCGCAGGGCGCAACTGTTGGTAGTAACGACTCTGGTTCATGCCACATCCAGCTGAACAGCCAGGAGCAGCAGGAATACGAGCGCGTCGCGTTCGCTTCCACCAAGTTCAACCAGGATGACAACTGGCGCCAGGCCTTCGAGGTCGCGTTCCCTGCCGCCGGCGACATCGCCGCCGAGTTCCAGGACGTCTACGAGAACGGCGGCCGCGAGTCCTTCAACAGCAACCTGATGGACAACCTGAACGCGTGGGCCGACCGGATTTCCGCAGAAACCGGCGTCTCGCACGACGCGTCCTTCTGGTACTTCTCCCACCTGTGGAACAGCCTCGCTGTCTCCACCGAGCCGGACATCGCCCTGGTCAACTTCTGGAACGACGTGCACAACTCCCTCGACGCGGGCACCATCACCGCTTCGGAACACGATGCCCCGTCTGAATCCGCCTTCCGCCCGGTCGCCCCGCTGGCCGTCCTAGAGCAGGAACGCAAGGCCCAGTTCCCGGAGCTGAGCCCGGAGCACGCGGCCGCGTGGACCGATGCCTTCGTGGAGTCGGAGGCCCTGGCCGACTACCGCAAGGGTGCCGCATTCGAATCCGTCTTCCAGCAGGCCCGCCAGGAATGCGCAGAGGGCGGCGATGCCATCGTCCTGTTCCCCACCGAGGGCGCAAACCCCGACGAGCAGCGCGCAGCAGAGAACACCGACCAGGGCGCGGACGTGCTTCCCTCGGCGGAACGGAACCCGCTGACCACTGAGCAGCTTGAACCGACCGACCAGCCTGAACACACCGAGCACGAGAACGGCACGACGACCACCGTCGTGCGCGAGCACGGCAAGACCACCGTCAACGTTTCCGTCACCTCGCGCACCAAGTCGCGCACCGCATCGGAGCCGACCGACAGGCCGGACAACAAGCAGGAGGACGAGCCCAAGGTGGACACCGCCGCCGCAGCCGGCAAGCACATCTCCGTTGACTCCGGCATCATCGCCGCTATCGTGCTCGCCCTGCTGGCGACCATCGGCGGCGCAGTCTTCTCCTTCCTTGGCTAGACCCCGAGCAGGGCACCGATGAAAACGCTCGCCGCACTCGCCACCGCGACCGCACTGGTCTGCGGTGGCGTTGCCGTTGCGCCCATTCCCGCCGCGAGCGCGGCCACCTGCACGCTCACCATGGAGCCGGAGGCCTTCGGTGCGGCCAGCGACGCCGCGCACCTCTACCTCGAGCGCAAGGCAAACCTCATCTACGCCCGCTACGGATCCTTCGTCGAGGCATTCCCCGAGGTTCGCACCATCGAGTCCGGCGTGCGCCGCCGCATCCTCGAGGAAGCGCTGGGCATCTACATCGATGACGCCCACTTCGCCGACCCCACCACCACCGAGCACGCGTACGCCCTCGAGGCGTTCGCCGACCTCGGCCTGCCCGAGTCCGTGGCCAACTGGTACTTGCAGCGCCACTCGCCCACGCAAACCACCCACAACCCGCAAATCACCGAGGTCGAGCACTACAAGAACTTCGTCGCCACCGACGGCGAAGTGCCCGTGGGCAAGGACGCCCCGGACTGGTTCGCCCCCACCGGCGTGGCCACCGACCCGGAGGCGGTCGCCGAGCAGCTCACCCAAGAGTTCCCGGGCCTGACGCTTGCCGACGCCACGCGCTGGGCCGACACACTCACCTCCACCGCGACGTACGAGAACCTGCGCGCCGTCGACCGCTACGCCAATTACTTTGACCAGCAGGACGCGCAGTGCGAGGCGGACCACGCGGAGCCGACCGAAACGCCGGAGCCGGAAACAGACATTATCCCCATCATCGCCGGGGTCCTCATGCTGCTGGGCATCTTCGGCTACGGGGCGTTCGCGTACACGCATTTCTACGCCTAGATTGTTCGTGTGACCGATCTGCAGACACCCCAATCCCAGAAATTCCCTGTGGTCCCCCTCGCGGCGATGAGCTTCGCGGCGTTCGTCTACGTCACATTTGAGATGTTCGCCGTCGGCCTCATCTCCCCGATGGCCTCGGATCTCAACGTCTCCGAGGGCCAGATCGGCCTCCTGATGAGTGTGTACGCCGGCCTCGTCGCCATCGTGACCATCCCGCTCATGGCCGCGACCCGCAACGTGAACAGACGTCCCCTCTTCATGGCCACGCTCGGCTTCCTGCTCGCGGGCATCGTCCTGCAGGCGATCGCGCACACCTACTGGGTCCTCGTGGTGGGCCGCGTCGCCGCTGCGCTCACCCACGGCCTGTTCTGGTCGCTGGTCAACCCGATGGCGGCGCGCCTGGCACCGCGCGGGATGACGGGCAAAGCGGTCGCGGCGGTCTCGCTCGGCTCCACGCTCTCGCTGGTGGTCGGCTCCCCGCTCACCACCTCGCTCGGCGGGCTCATCGGGTGGCGCGGCTCCACCTGGGTCCTCGGCGTCGCGGTCCTCTTCGCCTTCCTGCTGCTGCTCAAGACGCTGCCCAGCATGCCGGCCATCCCGCCGACGCCGGCGGAGACCGCGCAGCAGCAGCGCTCCGCCATCCCCTCGCTCGTCTTCTACTTGGCGTTCTCCGTCACCGCGGTCTTCGCCACCTTCACCTACCTGGCGCTGCTCGTGGAAAACACGGCGGGGCACGCGCTCGTCCCCATCGGGCTCGGCGCGTACGGCGCGTTCGGCCTCGTCGGCGTCGTGCTCGCGGGCAACCGCGTCGACGTCCGCATGATCCGCCTCAACGGCTTCGCCGGGACCCTGCTCATTGTCGCCGCGCTCGTCGGGCTGATCGGTCTGCACACCGGCTCGGGCGTGATCATATTCATCATGATCGCCATCTTCGGTACCGCGGCGGGCGCGCTGCCCACCGTGGCCACCACCATCTTCCTGTTCGCCGGCAAGCGCAACCAGGACCTGGCCAGCTCCATCTACGTGGTGACGTTCCAGGTCGGCATCGCCTCCGGCTCCGCGCTCGGCGCGGCGGCAGTGGACGCGGGCTACCTCTCCGGCACCCTCCTGATCACGATGCTGCTCGCCGCGTGCGGGTTCGGCGTACTTACGCTGCTCTCGCGACCAAAGCTGCGGTAACCTGCCCGTCCGCCACGCGGACGACCTCGTCGGACGAGGAGATGAGCTCCGTGTCGTGGGTGACAAAGCCACAGGCGATGTTGCGCTCCTGCACCAGGTTGCGCAGCAGGGCGACGATCTCGTGCGAACGCTCCGAGTCCAGCGCCGCGGTCGGCTCGTCGGCCAGGATCAGCGACGGCTCGCCCATGAGCGCGCGGGCGATGCCGACGCGCTGGCGCTGACCGCCGGACAGCTGCTGCATCTTGCGGTCGCCCAGGCCCTCCAGGCCCACGGTGGCGAGCAGCTCGTCGGCGCGCTCCTTGCGCGGCTTGACGCCGCGGATGTGGTCGGTGACCAGGAGCTGGTCGCGGACGTTGAGGGCGCCGATCAGGTTGGCCTGCTGGAAAATCATGCCGATTTTTTCGAGGCGGACGCGGGTGGAGACCGGGGTATCGTCGACAAGCACTGTGCCTGAGTCGGGCGTGAGCAGGCCTGCGGCCGCGGAGAGCAGGGTGGACTTGCCCGAGCCGGACTCGCCGACGATGAAGGTGAGGTGGCCCGGGGTGGCGCTGAAGGAGATGTTGTCCAGGGCGGTGAGGCGTTCACGGCCGTCCTGGAAGGTGACGGTGACGTTGTCCATGGTGAGCATTTAGGCGATACCTCCGAGTGCGAGTTGCGGTTCGACGTTGGTGATGGAGCGGGTGGCAAACAGGGCGCCGGCGAGGCCGAGGACCCAGATGAGCAGCGGCGGGCCGACCGTGGACAGCGCGGAGAGCGCGAACGGGACCGTGCCGCCCACGAGCGCGCCGAGGCCGGTGGCGATGATGGCGCCGAGGATGACGCCGGCCGCCAGGATGATCGCGGACTGGCCGAGCGCGTCCTTGCGCAGGTAGCCGTTCGACGCGCCGATCGCCTTGAGGATGGCCAGGTCGCGGGTGCGCTGCATCGTCCACACGGTGAGGAAGGCGACGATGACCAGCGCCGCGATGGCGTACAGGAAGCCCTGGATCATGAGCAGGGAGCCGCGCTCGGAGCCGTAGGCGGGCAGGGCGTTGAAGGAGTCGGACAGCTTCATGCCGCGGTCGTCGCTGGCAAGGAGGACCGTGCCCTCGGCATCGGTGTGCATTGCGGCCTGCCAATCCTTGGTGGGCACCCACAGGACCGGGGAGTGCGAGTACTCCAGGTCCTCGGCGGTGCCGCCCACGGTCACGGGCGCGCCGCCCACGGTGAGCTCCTCGCCCGGGGTCAGGCCCAGGGACTCGGAGGCGATGGCGTCGGTGCCCACCACCTCGCCGTTGGGCAGCCTCGTGCCCTCCGGCAGGCCCAAGATGGCTACGGACTCCTCGGTGCCGTCCGCGCGGGACAGCAGGGTCTGGCCGGTGCCCAGCGGGACGTCGCCGGCCTGTGCGTCCTCCGGGCCCACGCGGGACGTGGTGTAGGAGGGCTCCTCCATATCCTTGAACACGACCGAGTGCGGGTTGAGCGCCTCAAGCGCCGACGTATTCTGCTTGCCAAGGCCAGCCGTCAGACCGGTGAGCATGACGACGAGGAGCGTGATCAGCCCCACGACGCCAATGATCAGGCCGAAGCGGCCCTTGGCGTTTCCAATTTCTCTCAATCCAACGAACATGCCCCCATTTTCTGTCGGACCTGCACCGTTCCACATCGGGCGAGCGGTGGAACCTTGAGTCAACCGATCAGTTGATTAGGCTTGTGCGCGTGCAAACCACCAGCCGAATCCTCGCCGTGCTCCGCGTCAGTCTGCACCTGCTGGTCGCAGTCCTCTTGCTCGTGGGCATGCTGGGCGACTTCACGCCGCTCGCGCTCCTCTTCGCCGCCGTCTACCTGGCGGGCACCGTGGCGCACAACCGCGGCACGGAGTACTCGGCGCGCGCGTCGTGGGCGTGGCTCGCCATCATCACGGGGCTGTGGGTGGCGCTGGCGCTGCGCTCCGAAGCGTACGTGTGGCTGGAGTTCCCGCTGGTCATCCTCGCCGCCATCCTCCTGCCCACCGCCGCGAGCCTGGTCGTGGCCGCCGCGATGCTAGCGCTCACACTCAGCGTGACGGTGCCCGCCTCCGGGGTGGGCGGGCTGATCGGCCCGACCATCGGCACGGTCGTCGCGGTGGTCACCGTGCAGATCTACAACATGCTTCGCGCCGAGGCGCAGCACTACAAGGCGCTCGCGCTCGAACTCGAGGTCTCGGAGCGCTACCGCGGCGCGGCGGAGGAGCGCGCCCGTCTCTCGCGCGAGGTGCACGACACGATGGCGCAGGGGTTGAGCTCCATCGTGCTGCTGGGCAGGGCGCTGGACAAGCAGCTTGACGACGACACCGCGCGCGCCACCCTCACCACCATCCGCGAGGTGGCGGCGGACAACCTCGCGGAGGCGCGCCGGTTCGTGGCCGTGAACGCGGAGGGCGGCGGGGCCGAGCCGCCGCGCCGCACCCTGCCGGAGCAGGTCCGGGCGCTGGCGCAGTCCGCGCAGGACCGGCAGCGTGCCCTCGGCGAGCCGCTGGAGGTGCAGGTCAACGTGGTGGACGTGGTCGGCCCTGCGGCGGAGGTGGTCGAGCGCGTGGTCCGCGAGGGCTTAAGTAACGTGGTGCGCCACGCGCACGCCTCGAAAGCCGTCGTGACGGTGGATAAGCTGGGCGACACCGTTACCGTCGACGTCTTTGACAACGGCCGCGGCATGTCCGGCAAGGAGGGCTTCGGCCTGCGCGGCCTGCGCGCCCGCGTGGAGGAGGCCGGCGGCGAGCTCTCGGTGGAGGGCAACGTGCTCGCGGCAACGCTCCCGATCCAACGCAAGGAGGCACCATGATCAGGGTCATGCTTATCGACGACCACCCGGTCGTCCGCGCCGGACTCCGCGCCGTCCTCGACTCCTTCGGCGACATCGAGGTCGTCGCCGAAGGCGCTGACGGCACCGCCGAGGTCCCCGACGGCGTGGACGTCATCGTCTCCGACATCCAGATGCCCAACGTGGACGGCATCGAGGTCACCCGGCGCGCCGTCGCCGCGGGCGGCCCGCCCGTGCTCATCCTCACCACCTACGACACGCAGGCCGACGTCGTCGCCGCCGTGGAAGCGGGCGCGCTCGGCTACCTGCTCAAGGACGCGCCCGAGCAGGAGCTTCACGACGCCGTGCTCAAGGCCGCCAGGCGCGAGCGGGTCCTTTCCGCGCAGGTGGCGGGCGTGCTGGCGGAGCGCGTGATGCGCCCGGAGGAGGCGCTGTCGGCCCGCGAGATCGAGATCCTGAAAGCCCTGCAGACCGGCGCCTCCAACAAGCAGATGGCGGCCAGCCTGTTCATCTCGGAGGCGACGGTGAAGACCCACCTCATCCACATCTACTCCAAGCTGGGCGTGGACAACCGGACCGCGGCGGTGGAGAAGGCCCGCGAGCGCCGGATTATTTAGGCGGCGTCCTCGCTGAGCTCGTGGGTGGTGGTGAGCAGCAGCACCGCGGCGAGCGCTAGGCCGGCGCAGATGAGGGTGCCCAGGCCCATGGAGCTCATGTGGTTCGTGCCCAGCGCGACGAGCGGGGGCACCGCGCCGGCGACGAGGAACTGGAAGAAGCCGAGGGCGCCCGAGCCGGCGCCGGCGCCGATGTCTCGGACCTCCTCGATCGCCAGGGCGGAGGCGTTGGCCATGACGAACCCGCCCATGAACGAGAGGACCGCCAGGAAGGGAAGTGCCCACAGGGAGGGCGTGGTGAAGGCGAAGGTGAGGAGGATGAGGGCGGCGATGGCGTCGATAAGCAATGCCCCGATGAGCAGCGTGCGGGGGTGGTAGCGCTTGAGCATGCGCATGTTCATCGTGTTGGACACCGGGATGAGCAGGGCCATGCCGCCGAAGATGAGCGCGTAGGTGGTGGCGCCCAGGCCGAGCTGCGACTGGAGGACCAGCGGGGACGCGGAGATGTAGGCGAAGAGGGCGCCGAAGCCGAGGCCGCCGGCGAGCATGAAGCCGACGAAGGCGGGGCGGCGCAGGCACTGCCACATGCGGGGGAAGAGGCTGCGCAGGGTGCCGGTGGAGCGGCCCTCGGCGGGCAGGGTTTCCGGCATGCGGAACGCCATGATGGCCTGGACGACGTTGATGGCGGTGAGGACCCAGAAGAGGCCTCGCCAGCCGACGACCGGCAGGAGCGCGCCGCCGAGGACCGGGGCGATCGCGGGGACAAAGCCGGTCAGCGCCATGAGGCCCGACAGGGCGCGGGCGGCCTGGCGGCCCTTGGACACGTCCGCGACCACGGCGCGCGAGACCGCCTCGAGCGAGCCAGCGGCCAGGCCCTGCACGAAGCGGGCGGCGACGAGCGGCCAGATGCTCGGGGACACCGCGCACAAGACGGAGGCGGCGAGGAAGACGGACGCCGCGCCGACGATCTGGGGCTTGCGGCCCGTGCCGTCCGAGATCGCGCCGAACAGGAGGTTGCCCACCGCCATGCCCAGCATGAACCCGGTGATGGTCAGCTGCGCCACCGCGGGCGACGCGCCGAGCTCGCTGGCCAGCGACGGCATGCCCGGCAGGTACATATCAATACCGAAGGGGGCGACAGAGGAGAAGAACGCGAGGGCGACAAGCAGCCCGGGTGAAAGTTTTTGCACGCAGGTACCATACCTGTATGAGCACTGAGATGAGCAACGTAGTCGGCGCGTGGCGCTCCATCGAGGTACCGCAGGCGCCCGAGGCGCTGGGTGCCGCCGCCTCCGTCGAACTCTCCGACGGCGAGCTGCGCTACGGCGAGCTGGCCCTGCAGTTTGCGGGGGCTGCTGGGGGCGCCGAGCCGTTTACCCCGGAGCCGTTCACGCTGCGCTCCGTGACTACCCGTGTCTCCGGGGAGGCGCGCGTGGTGGCCGGCTCGCTGTTCGGCCAGACCTCTCCCCTGCCCACCCCGGACTCGCTGGTCGCGGCGGTGCTCGCGCTGGAGCCCGGCGCGGAGGTCGCCTTCGCCTGCGACGAGGCACTGGAGTACGGTGTCGTCGCCTGCTCGGGCGGCATTGAGTACGACCACACCCCGGTCCCGGCCGGGTCCTGCGGCCGCACGCAGGCGGGCGCGTCCACCCACGCGGTGGCGAACACCTCGCAGGAGCGCGCGTACGCGGTGCTCCTCGGCGGCAACCCGGCGGACCGCGCTGGCGCAGCCCGTCCGTCCGAGTAAGTGCGCGGCACGCTCCCGCCGCCCGGCCCCGCGTGGGGCGGCAGCGTGATGGGCACCTCGCTGATGGCCACGCTCATGGTCACCAGCGGCTACCCGGCCGTGGCCTGGGTGTTCGCCGTGCTCGGCGCGCTGATCTTCCTGGTGCTGCTGGGCGGTTTCCTGGTCTACCGCAGTCCCCGCTTCCGCCAGGACCTCATGGCGCCGTGGGCGATGTGGTTCATCGGCACGATGGCGCTGGGCACCGCGTGGACCAAGCTGACTGGCGCCGAGTGGTGCATCTTGCTCGGGTTTTGGGTGGGCGCGCCGCTGTGCGTGGTGGCCTACGTCAACCAGCTGCGCAGGTTCTCCGGGGTGCCCAACTTTGCGTGGGGGCTGCCACTGGTCGGGCCCATTATGGCGTCCAATACGGCGGGGACGATCAGCGCGCTGACGGGCAGTCGGTGGTACGCCGTGCTGGGCATTGTTTTCATGGCTATGTCGGTGCTCGCCGCCTACCCGGTCTTTGCCCGCGTGTACGTGGCCGCGCTGCGCGGGGAGGCCGACATCAGCGGTCCGAGCGCGGCGACGACGTGGATTCCGCTTGGTGTGGTGGGGCAGTCGACGTCGGCAATCGCCCTGCTCTTCGGCGCCCGCGCGGAGATACTCGTGGGCAGCGCGCTGGTGGCGCTGGCGGTGCCGATGATGCTGTTTGCCATGTGGCACTTCTACCCCGCCGTGGCCCGGTGGGTGGACTACTCGCCGGCGTGGTGGGCCTCCACCTTCCCCACGGGCGCGATCGGGGTGGGCGGTTACACGCTCGCGCAGGCGTGGGGCATCGACTGGATGAACGCGGTAGCCACGATGCTCCCCGCGCTGCTGGTGCTGCACTGGGGGTTGTGCGCGGCGCGCTTCGTGTCGTGGCGGTGCGGCCATTAGCGGGTAAGGGTGGCCCGGCCCACGTAAGGTGAAGAGCATGATCATCACAATGCTGTTCACCGTGGAGGGGTCCCAGCCCGAGATCAGCCGGTGTGTCAACGTGGAGTCCCACATTGATCTGAGCCGTTTGGCGCAGATTATCGACGCATCACTCGGGTTTTCGGGGGTGGCCGGTCACTTGTTTATTCACCAGGAGGGGGAGCACTCCAGCGACAACGAGGTCTACGCCGAGAACCCGGGCGCCGGGGAGCGGTCCATGACCTCCATGACCGTGGGCGAGATGCCGCCGATGCTGTACGTCTACGACCCGGCCGCCAACTGGAACGTGCACGTCAGGCGGCTCGGCGAGTCGCAGCTGGAGGGGCCCACTCCCCTGCTCATCCACGCGCAGGGGCCGGACGTGGTGGAGACCGCGAACGGGCCGGAGATGATGACGCGCTTCCACGAGGAGGCGCGGAACCTGGCCGCCGGGCTGCCGCCGAACATGGAGGTCACGCCCCTGCTGCTCAGCTACCTGCCGGTGATGACGCCGGAGCGGATGCTGGACCGGCTCAGCGTGGTCGACCCCGTGGCGGTGGCCACCCGCATGGGCTTTGTCAGCGAGGAGCTGGGCACCAACCTGGGTGGGCTCCCCGGTGGGCCGTTCGATGCCGATACGTTCGACCCCGGTTCCTTCGATGACGCCTTCGAGCAGGGGTTCGCGGCGGGCTTCGGGGAGGAGCCGGAGCCGACGCCAATGCGCGAGCTGATCCACAAGTTCCTCGACGACCGCCCGGACCTGCAGGAGATCCTGGAGACGGACCCGAACGCGCAGGACAACCCGGTGCTCGTGGAGGCGTTCTCGGAGTTTTTTGATCGCACGATCGCCGAGATGGGCGGCGTCGACGCGGCGATGGAGGCGTTCGGCGTGGAACGCGCTGAGGTCCCCGGCCCGCGCTCTGCGGACATGCACGCCCCGAAGGGGTTCTCGCCGGTGCTCGCGCAGTACCTGGAGGTGCTCGGACCGGAGGCACCGCTCACGGTGCGCGGCAACCTCAAGGTCGCCGTGGTGCGCGAGCTCGTGCGCATGCTGGGGCTGCCGGTCTATCCCACCCAGCCGCGAGAAGACACGTGGGAGGCGGTCCATCTGGGTCGCGTGCTGCTCGAGGAGCTCGGCCTCGTGGCCCAGGAGGGCTCCAACCTGGTGCGCACCGCGGCCGGCGAGCGGTTCCTCAACAATCCGTCCCTGGCCGGCCACGAGGCGATGATCCACGCGGTATTCGCCGACTACTTCTCCCCGTTTGTGTGGCGGCAGACCGTCGAGGTGCTGCGCAGCACCGACTCGTCCGGGGCCTCACCGATGGCGGAGCACACGCTGGACACCCTCATGGTGCTGGGCGGGATCTACGCGATGGGCGACGTCAACGTGATCACGGAGGAGTTGCTCGCGGTGATTGCCCCTGGGGCTCGCTAATCGACGCTCACGCAGCCGCCAGTACCACGTAAAGCCCCAACCCGCCGAGCACGCACATGGCCAGCGTGGTTGCCGCGACGCCCACCGTGTTCGGCGCCGAGCGCTCGTTGGCCAGGTGGATCGCCTCGCGCCGGTACGCGCGGCGCTGCAGCAGCATCGTCACCGCGCCCATCACCGTGAGCAGGACGATGACGGTGAAGATGACGCCCGGGTAGGCGCTGGACCAGCGCAGCAGCACGGATGCGCACACGAGCATGGCCAGGGCGGTGCGCCCCCAGCTCAAGGAGGTGCGCTCGGCCTGCAGCCCGGGGTCGGCGAGCGGGATCGGCCGCGTCTGCTGCCCCATCAGGTCAGACTGACCAGGACGACGACGGCAGCGAGGAAGATGCCCACGCCGAGGACGGGCACGATCGCCGGGGCCGGGAGGGGGCGGCCGTGCCGCAGGGCGCGCTCGAGGCGCGCCCAGCGCACCGCCGCGCCCAGCGAGATCGCCATCGCGATGACCACGATCACGGCGGCGATGATGGAGCGCGTGGCGGGGTCGATCCCCGGCAGGTCGAAGGCCTCGAGCGCGATGCCCCCGGCCAGAAACGCGAGGGCGGTGCGGGTCCAGGCGAGGAAGGTGCGCTCGTTAGCAAGCGTGAAGCGGGGGTCCGGCTCGGTGCCGTCCGGGAAGACCCGGCGCGTCAACCAACCGCGCTGCGTGTCCTGACTCATGCCCCCTACCCTAGGCGATGAACGCGGCCAGCTGGTTCGCGCCAAGCGAAAGATACGGCACGAGGATGACCACGGCGCAGGCGTTGAACAGCCACATCGCGGTGGGCGACTTGTGCAGGGAGGCGGCGGCAGCGCCGATGAGGCCGCCGGTGGTGTTGAAGATGAGGTCGTCCATGTCGCTGTAGCCCGCCGCGAGGAGGAATTGCAGGGACTCGACGGTGAGGCTGGCGAGGAAGCAGAAGCAGGTGGTGGCGGCGACGGAGCGTCGATAGGCGATATAGCCCACGGGGACAAAGAGGGCGAGGTTGCCAAAGAGGTTGAACCAGGGCCCCCACCACACGCGGTAGTGCTGGAAGGAGACGAAAGGGTCGAGGCGGATCTGCTGGATCTGGTGCGCGGCGGCGTCCCACAGGCCGGGGACGGAGATGTAGGCCTTGCCCACCGTGAAGGCGAGCACGAAGGCGGCCGCGACCGTGAGGCTCAGCGTGTACAGGGCGGGCGAGATTTTCACCCGGGCAACACTAGCGCCCCGCATTGCCCTGCTACTGGGGGTTGGCTGCGTGGTTGCTGGGGACCTGGCCGCCCGAGGCCTGCAGGTACGCGTGCGCGAACGCGAGCAGCGCCACCGGCAGCGTGACCAGCAGGCCGACGCCGGCGAGCAGCGCGCCCGCGGCGTTGAGGAGCGTGAGCAGCACCGCCAGCCCCAGCAGCGGGGCGTAGTTGCGCGAGCCCGCGACGATGCCGGGCCGGGTGGCGTCCCACATGGTCATGCCGCTTGCAGAGTAGTAGATGATCTGCGTCAGCCACGGCGCGAGCACGTTGAGCAGGACGATCGCGCCGCAGCCCAGCCACAAGGCCCCGGACGGGAAGAAGCCGTCCGCCCTGCCGGAGAACGCCACGGCCGTGGACCAGAGCGTGAAGCAGGCGACGAACGCGAAGACGACGAGGAGCGCGGTGAGCAGCGTCTCCTTGTACAAGAGGGTGGTCATCTTCCGCAGGCGAGGGGCGCGCTCGCGGGTCTGGCGCAGCGCCGTGACCGTGGCAAAGGGGATCACGAGCGCAGCGACGACCAGCGGCGTGACGTAGTAACACAGCGCGAGGCTGGCCGCCGTGATGAGCAGCGCGACGGCGGTACATGGGACCCAGAGCCGCCAGTTGGACGTCGCTGCCGCCCACCCCCACGTCAGCGCCGGGCGGATGCGGACCGTGCCCGCGCGTGAATGTTCCTCCTGCATACACCGCACGCTACCAAAGTTCCCAGGGTTTGCACGGGTACGTCCCCTATTAATTTCTGCCGCGGTATGTGCTGTGCTTATCGACGGGAACCGGTCCCCGCGACGCCTCCCGGTACGCGTGGGCGTACGCCAGCAGTGAGAGCGGGATCGTCACCAAAATGCCCAGGCCAAGAACCGCGGCACCGAGAATGTTGAGGACCGTGCACGCCAGCGCAAGGGCGAGCAGCGGGAAATAGTTGCGCACGCCGCGCCGGAACCCGCGGCCGATCGCCTGGCCGATCCCGCTGCCGTCCGCCGCGAAGAACGGCATGAGCGCCCACAGCGGCGATACGGCAAGGTAGCACAGCAAACCGATGCCCAGCATGATGGGACCCATCGGCGTCCCCTCCGGCACGTCCCACGGCAACGTCTGGTGAAGCGCCCAGCGCACGGCGGAGGGCACTGGCCACGAAATCGCGGCGGCGAACAGCCCGACCACCACGGTCTGCGCGAAGTGCAGGGGCTTCGCCTCCCCGATCGAGAACGTGATGCGGTCCGTCTGCCGCAGCGCCGCCGACACGGCAAACGGGACCACCACGACAAACCACACGGCGGGGAAGAGGAACAGCGCAACGATGAAAAGCAGCGGGTTGCCAGCCACGACACTGATGACGAGGAACGCGAACGTCAGCTGCACGCACGTGGCCCAGTTTCCGGTGAACGCGGCCCACGCCCAGGAGAACGCGCGGCCCACCCGGACCCGCCCGGTGCCGGGCTCGGTAGGCCAGGCCTGCGGGTCGAGGTACGTGTTGCTGGCCTGGGCGTACGGGTTTTCGCCGGGGGCTGGTGTGGGGGCGGGTGTGGGTTTTTCGGGCTCTGTGGGCTCTGTTGGTCCTGTGGGCTCCTCCGCCACGGGGCGACCTACGGCCTGGCAGTACGCGTGGGCGAGCGCACACACGACGATCGGCACCGCCACCAGCAACCCGACGCCGATGCAGACCGCACCTGCGAGCAGGGTGAGCAGCGACAGAGCCTCGAGGGCCATGAGGCGCAGCCAGTTCGCGGCGGCGCGCTTCGTCGCGGCCAGCAGGCCGTAGCCGTCAGCGGCGGCGAGAGGCAGGAAGCTGCACAGGGGCGCAAGCACAACAAAGGCCACGAATCCGCCGAGGATAAACCAGGCGGCCGGGTCAGCGTAGAGCGGGGTGTGTGGTCGCTCGCCGTACGGGTCCACCAACGCGGCGAAGGAGGGGGCCGCAATACCCAGCCAGAGGGCGAAGCACAGGAAGCCGATGAGTTCCACCACCGCCGTCGCGCCGAGCGTCTGGAAGGCGCGGGGGAACTCCAGCTCGGTCAGGCGCAGCCGGGGGTGCTGCGTCTGCTGCAGCGCGACGATGGCAAACAGGGCCGACGCCAGCACGAACACGATCAGGTGGCCGTAAAACTGCAGCAGGACCCACAGGACGACCCACACGAGGAAGGTGACGAGCGTGAGCGGCACCCATATCGCCCAGTTGTTCAGCACGGTGCGGATCGACCACTCGAAGGCGGCGCGGGCGTTGATGGTTTTGGGGTTAGCGGTCATGGGGGTTGGCGGTGGCGTCGATAAGCGGGAAGCCCTCGGTGACCTGGCGGTACCCGTGTGCGAGGGCGAGGAACAGGAGCGGGAAGACGAGCGCGGCGAGGCCGCAGGTGAGGTACCTGGAGCCGGGGAACATGGTGAGATCATTCCACACCGCCACGATCATCAAGGCGTAGGGGGCGGCGACCGCGAGAAATACCTTGAACCAGTTCCGCACCGACGCGCGTAGGCCCAGTGTGACCGCGGAGCCGAAGCTGGTGCGGCCGTCCGCCGCGGCGAACGGGACGAACGCGACGAAGGCTGTCGCCGCAGTGAAGATGAGTACGCCGCCGAGCAAGACGTATGTCGTGCCGGCCTCGTACCAGGGCTGTTCCGGCGTAAGCCCGCTCGGGTCGAACCTCCACATCGACGCGCCAAGGAACACGAAGAACAAGGTGATGGCGAAACCGCCGACAAAGAGCCCGAAGAGGAACGCGAGGACCAGGAGGTTGGCAAAGCCGGGCAGGCTGATCTCATCGAGCTTGAGGCGCCGCACCGCGGTTTGCTGCATCGCGAGCGAAATCAACACCGGCACCACCAGGAGAGCGAACGTTTGCCAAAACCGCGTTGACAACCCGATGAAGCAGATGAGGCTCAGCGGACCCCAGATGATCAGGTTGGTTACCCAGGCGCGCACCGCCCACGCGTAGGCGGGCAGGAGGCGCAGCCCGTCCGCGGGCTGCATCGGCGGCGGGGTGCTGTGTTCCGCGTACGGACTCTGCCCACCATTCGGGGTGCTCATGCGCCTGAGACTAGCAGCGATTGGGGAAATGTTTGGGATCGATACCAATCCGTGACCTCAGCCCTTTGCCGCTAGCGCACCGTTAGCGTACAGAGAGCGTGCTTTTCGACGGCACCGGGCCACCCGAGATCTGCCGGTAGGCATGCGCCCAGGTGAGGATGACGACGGGCACCGCGACGATGAGGCCGACGCCCACCACTACCGCGCCGAGGACAAAGATGAGGAACGAGACCACGATGAGCCCCAGCAACGGCAGGTAGTTGCGCTGCGCCGCCTTGAACCCCCTGACGATGCAGCCGCCGAAATCGGCGCCGTTGTCCGCCGCGTACCAGACCTGCAGACAGAAGAACGGCAGGGTGGCCAAGAACAAGAAGAAGGCGACGTAATCAAAGGGGGTCAACTCCGGTTCCACAACCGGGTACCCCGCAGGTAGAGGAGGCGCAGGATTGCCAGTGGCCAGGCGCAGCAGCTCAGCAATGGCGACGATCAGCGCGAGGGCGCCAAGCGACATGATCCCGGTCAGCATATACATGCCGAGTGTCACCCAGAAGGTGGATGTGCCCTGCTCCGATGTCTCGTTCTTGTACACCAGCGTCTGCTTCAGCCCCAAGGAGATGCAGAGCGGGTACAAGGCGGCTATGACTAGCCCCCCGACGAACGGGATCAGGCCAACCAACAAGGCCAACAGCAGCCCGAGCCCGCACGGAATCCAGAACTTCCAGCGGGAGAACGTGGTGTTCACGCCCCAGGTGAGCGCCTCGCCGATATTGAGCTTGCCGGTGCCTTTCATGTGGATCCACCCGTTGCGCTCAGGGGCGTTGATGGGGTGCGCGGTGCGGCCGTCGCCAAAGGTGTCGTCGATAAGCCGCTTGCCGTGGAACTTCATGGCGTTCACGGAATGGGAGAGGATGCTGGGCTGCGGTGCGTTCGAACCGGTCGCGGGGTACTGGTCGTAGCCGTGGAACGCTGGGTTGTTATCGGGGCCGTACGGGGGTTCCGGTCTCGTCATAGTTCGGAGCGTAACAAGGTGCGGACCATTGCGCGACCAGAAAGTGAGCGTTGTGTCACAATGCAATGTGAGTGATACATAGCGAACGCCCCACGCAGCCGGGTGGGCTGCGCGGGGCGGTGCGGGGTTAAACGCTTAGAGTTGCGCCGGGAACTCGTCCTCCACCGGGACCGGGCCGCCAGAGATCTGGCGGTACGCGTGCGCCTGCGCGAGGAGCACGACCGGGGTGGCAATGATCATGCCGAGGAACGCAAGGACGTAGCCCACGAAGCTGAGCAGGCCAGCAAGCACAGCCAGCCCCAGCAGCGGCAGGTAGTTTCGCTTGCCGTCGGCAAAGCCCTTGCTAAACGCCTGACCGAAGGAGCCGTTGTTCTCAGAGGCGTACCACACGGTCATCATGAGGAACGGAGATACGAACCATGCGATGAGCATGAGCAGGCCCATGGAGCCGAGGAGCGGGCCGAGCAGGGGAAGCAGCGCCTCGAAGTCCTCCGGGCTCGACGGGTTCTCTGGCAATGCGTTGAGGTCCGCGCTGCTGAAACCGGCAACCATGCCAATGGTGAGGAACACGATCAAGCCGACGGTGACAACTGCGGAAAAGACCGCCAGGACACCCAGGGTCTTCCCGTACGCGGGAGTCTTGATGTCGCCCCACCCAAACGAGCGGGCCAGCGTCTGCTGCAACGCGGCAGAGAAGATCACCGGGTACACAAAGAACGGGACAATGCCGAGTACCCCGGTCGGGATGATTATCGTGAGCCACTGCCAGGCACACGCAATGAGGCCAAGGACGATCCAGACCTTCCAGTTGGAGAACGTGGTCTTAAAGGCCCAGGAGAACGCGTCGGTAATGTTCAGCTTGCCGTTGCCCTTGGTGTGCGTCCAGCCGTTGTTGGCCGGGTCATTGATCGGGTGCGGGGTCGCGCCGTCGCCGTAAGTGCCGTCGGTGAGCTCCTGGCCGTGGTAGCGCAGCGCGGTCGCGCCGGCGGCACCAGCCGCGGCGTTCACATCGAACTGTTCGTACCCGTTCGGGCCGAAGCCGCCCTGGCCGTACGTGTTGGAGCCGCTGGCGCCGTAGCTGTTGGAGCCGTACTCGTTGGAACCGTAGCCGTTCGCGCCGTAGGCGTCAGCGCTGTTCTGGCCGAAGTCGGACTGACCGGAACCGGTGGTGCCGGCGGAGCCGGCGCTGTCCGGGTTCCACGCGGAGGAGCCAGTGTTCTCCGGATGGCTCCCCGCCGGGTTATCGGGGTACGGCTCGTAGCCGTACGGGGAGTCCCCGCTCGGGCTATTGTCGCCCGGGGTGTTTCCATTGTTCGGTGTAGTCATGCGGCCGATGATAACAGCCGCCCCACCGATAACGCCCGCCTCGGCAGGGGACCGTCAGGACTTCCCTACTTCACCACCAGGTTGACCATGCGGCCCGGCACGACGATCGTCTTGATGATCTGCTTGCCGCTGGTGAGTTCGGTCACGCGGGCGTCGTCAAGCGCTGCCTGTTCCATGTCCTCCTTGGAGGCGTCGGCGGCGACGTTGATGCGCGCCTTGACCTTGCCGTTGATCTGCACGGGGATCTCCACGGTGTCATCGGTGAGCAGCGACTCGTCGAAGGTGGGGAACGGCTCGAACGTGATGGTGTCGGCGTGGCCGAGCTTGGCCCACAGCTCCTCGGCGATGTGGGGGGCGACCGGCGCGACCATCTGCACCAGCGGGGTCACCGCGGCGCGCGGGGCCTGCTGCGGGTACGCCTTGGTGAGGTAGTTGACGTACTCGATGAGCTTGGCCACCACGGTGTTGTCGCGCAGGTGCTCGTAGTCGTCGCGCACGCCGGCGATGGTGCGGTGGAGCTGCTTCGCGTCGTCCTCGGAAAGTTCGGCGTCGGTGACGTTGGCCTCGCCAGTCTCCTCGCTGACCACCAGGCGCCACAGGCGCTGCAGGAAGCGGTGCGCGCCCACGACGTCCTTCGTCGCCCACGGGCGGGAGGTGTCCAGCGGGCCCATCGACATCTCGTAGACGCGCAGGGTGTCCGCGCCGAAGTCGGTGGCGATGTCGTCCGGGGCGACCGCGTTCTTCAGCGACTTGCCCATCTTGCCGTACTCGCGGTTGACTTCGGCTCCGTCGAAGAAGAACTTGCCGTCCTTCTCCTCCACCTCGGCGGCCGGGACGTACACGCCGCGGGAATCCGTGTAGGCGTAGGCCTGGATGTAGCCTTGGTTGAACAGGCGGCGGTACGGCTCCCTGGAGCTAACAAAGCCCAGGTCAAAGAGCACCTTGTGCCAGAAGCGGGCGTAGAGCAGGTGCAGCACCGCGTGCTCGACGCCGCCGACGTACAGGTCCACGCCGCCCGGGTCGTTCTCGCCGCGCGGGCCGGTCCAGTAGCGCTCGTTCTCCAGGTCGCAGAAGGCGTTCTCGTTGGTCGGATCGACGTAGCGCAGCTGGTACCAGGAAGAACCGGCCCACTGCGGCATGACGTTGGTGTCGCGCCAGTAGGTCTTCTCCCCATCGCCCAGGTCCATGCGCACCTCGACCCAGTCCTTGGCCTTGGCCAGCGGCGGCGAGGGCTCGGAGTCCGCGTCGTCCGGATCGTAGGAGACCGGCTTGTAGTCCTCCACGTCCGGCAGCTCGACCGGCAGCTGGTCCTCCGGGATGGAGTGCGCCTGGCCGTGCTCGTCGTACACGATGGGGAAGGGCTCGCCCCAGTAGCGCTGGCGGGCGAACAGCCAGTCGCGCAGCTTGTACTGGATTTTCTCGGCGCCCTTGTGCTTCTCGACGATCCACCGCAGCGCCTCTTCAATCGCCTCGGCCTTCCCCAGCCCGTTCAGGTCAAGACCATCGGCGTTGGCGGAGTTGATGTGCGTTGCATCGCCGGTGAACGCGGCCTCGGAGACGTCGCCCTCGATCACCGGGACGATGGGCAGGCCGAAGGCGCTGGCGAACTCGTAGTCGCGGTCGTCGTGCGCCGGCACCGCCATGACCGCGCCCGTGCCGTAGCCGGTGAGCACGTAGTCCGCGATGAAGATGGGGACCTGCTCGCCGCTGACCGGGTTCGTGGCGTAAGCGCCCAGGAAGACGCCGGTCTTTTCCTTGTTCTCCTGGCGCTCAACGTCGGACTTGGCGGCGATGGAGCGCTTGTAGGCGTCGACGGCCTCGCGCGGGGTGGCCTGGCCGTTGGTCCAGCGCTCGTCGGTGTTTTCTGGGTAGGCGTCGGCCACGAGGGCGTCGACAAGCCCATGCTCGGGGGCGAGTACGACGAAGGAGGCGCCGAACAGCGTATCCGGGCGGGTGGTGAAGACGGTGATGTCGCCTGCGGCGGAGTCGAAGTTGACCTCCGCGCCGCGCGAACGGCCGATCCAGTTGCGCTGCATGCTCTTCACCTTCTCCGGCCAGTCCAGCAGGTCAAGGTCGTCGAGCAGGCGGTCCGAGTAGGCGGTGATGCGCATCATCCACTGGCGCAGGCGCTTGCGGAAGACCGGGAAATTGCCGCGCTCCGAGCGGCCCTCCGCCGTGACCTCCTCGTTGGCCAGCACGGTACCCAGGCCGGGGCACCAGTTGACCATCGAGTCGTCGAGGTAGACCAAGCGGAATTCGTCGATAGCCTTGTGCTTCTCCGCCGTGGTGAGGTCGCGGAAGTTGCGGCCGTCCTTGGTCGTGCGCGCGCCGGTCATGAGGTCACGCACCAGGTCCTCGATCGGGCGCGCCTTCTGCTGCTCCTCGTCGAACCAGGCGTTGTAAATCTGCAGGAAGATCCACTGCGTCCACTTGTAAAACTCCGGGTCCGTCGTGGCCACGGAGCGGCGCTTGTCGTGCCCCAGGCCCAGCTGGTCCAGCTGGCGGGTCATGTTCTCAATGTTCTTCTCCGTAGTCGTGCGCGGGTGCGTGCCCGTCTGGATGGCGTACTGCTCCGCGGGCAGACCGAACGCGTCGTACCCCAGGGTGTGCAGGACGTTCTTGCCCAGCATGCGGTTGTAGCGGGCGTACACGTCCGTGGCGATGTAGCCCAGCGGGTGGCCCACGTGCAGGCCCGCGCCCGAGGGGTACGGGAACATGTCCTGGACGTTGAGCTTCTCCTTCGGCAGCTCCTCGCCGGTAGCCAGGTCGCCGACCGGGTTGGGGGCGTTAAACGTGCCGTGCTCGCGCCAGTACGACTGCCATTTCTGCTCAATGTCGTTGGCCAGCTCGGCGGAATAGCGGTGCGGGGTCGCGTCAGTCATAGTTAAGCAGTGTAGTAGGCCTTGCGCGGTCAGGGACTATTGCTTATCGACGCCCGGCGCTCGTGTTCCGACGACGCATTTCCCCAGGGAATTCTTTTCGGCGCGATTTTCGGACCGGAAAAGATATCGGAAAGAGATAGGACGGGTTTCAGGGCCTGGTTTCTGGCGTTTGTGCTGGTAGACGAATTGTTTCGATATCTTATTTAATTGTTTTATGCGCCTTTGGCTGCTTCCGCCCACGCCACGATCTCGTCGAGGCGCGAGAGGTCGACGCGATCGGTGTCCTTCTTATACATCTCGATCATCGAGCGCTCGTTTTCCGACTTCCGCGGCTTCAACTTGAGCGCGCCAATGATCCCGCGCATCACGCCGAGGTGCGCAGTGGTGAGCTCCGAGTAGTTCAGTCGGCCCGGGAGGTAGAAACGCTGTACCTGGTCCGCCCGGTCGCCGAGCAGTTCCGCCGTGGGGTCTGCCTCTCGGACTACATGGTCTAGCGTCATCCCGACGGTGACCACACAGGTGGGGCGGGCCTGGATCGTTGTTTCCGGGAGCGACTTTACGAACTTGGCTGCCGCGTTCATCGGGCCGTGCGCTGGGGCCAGGACGATGATGGGGCCCTCTGCTGCCGTGTCGGGCACTTCAGCGTGGTTGAGTATCTCCTGCGCGGTCGTGCTGAGGCGACGCGCGAGCTCCTCGGCATACTGCTTCGTGGAACCGTAGACGGAGGAGAAGTAAATGGTCATACGTACATTGTGGCACGGATGTGGTAGTGCTAGCAGCTACCCTACTGCCGGAAGCTGTAGTCTGGCCCTAGCCATGCGGCCTTTCATTGAGGATCTCTCTACGCGTAGCGAAGCCAAGGGCCGAGCACTTCGCCGCATGGCCATCTATTTTTAACCCTACTCTCTATTCGCGTAGCGTTAGAGCTATCTTATGCTACCGTTGTACGCGAGCCAAGATCATTGGCCACGGCTTCAAATTAGACGTTCGCCCGAACGCCCCAAGCCTCACACCGCACACCCATTCGAAAGGAAGAGCTGCAATGCAACTCCAAGATTTGCTCGACGCCTGCACCCCTGGCGGCGCGTCGGTGCTCACCTCCGTCACTGAACTTTCCGCCGCTGCCGGTCCGCACGCTTCAGTCACTCCCACAAAGTTCAAGGATGGCAACACCCCTTGCTTCGGCTACGAACCACGTTTCATCGACGGTGCCCCCGCAGAGAGCGTCATCATCGACACCGTTCCTTCTTCAGTAAACCGAGGAGAACAGGCCATCTCGCAAGCCATCAAGGGCGGCGACCCTTTGCTGTCCCGCATCCCGCGCATCCTCGTTCGCTATGGAAATGAAAGCTACACCGACATCGAGCTCCCCCACCGCTTCGCCGACGGACACATTCGCGCCGGAAGCTACGACGGGAAACCCGTGACCAAGGCCGACTGGTACCGCGACATGAGGAATGCAACCCCGAGGGACTACCGTGCCATCCTCAACACTGCCCCGATAGCACTCCTCGCCGGCGCTTGGGACTCGCCGCGCCCCACCAACCAGGTCCGCTTACGTAGGTCCATCACCGGGGAAACCATTGGTATCCTCGCGGACCAGACGCGTCCAGGTAGTGAGCAGCAGGGGGCTCGAAGCGGCGCTCGCGTCGACCCCGTCGGAGCAGCGGTCTACCTTAACCCAGCCGCGTTACAGCAAATCATCACCGACCAAGAGGATGACCTTTCGAAAAACAAGGTCGATGACATCACTGCGAAAATCAAGAAGGCGAAGAAGGGCGAAACCTTCTCCGGGTCGGGAGTGGGAGTGGGAGCGCTTCCTCCGAAGCTAGACCCCCTCGGAGGCGTGTCGTGCTCTCGTATCATCCGCTCCTGGGTAATGAGCTTTACTGCCCTCCGCCAGCTGAACTTCGGCGACAACCCGGAGCAGAATGTTGCCGCAAGAGCCCTCATCGCAGCCCTTGGCCTCGCACTCATCGCCAGGGCCGAGCAGGAGCTGTACTACCGCTCGAACTGTGACCTCGTCGAGGTTTCTGCTCCTGTAGTCAAGCTTGATCAGCGATATGGCAATTTCCAGGAGCTGCCTCCACTGAGCATCGATGCGGCTGACGCTCTTCTGAAGGCAGCGCTCGAGCACGCAGAAAAGTTGGGTGTTGCCGATTGGCACGGACAGGTTCGCGAAGTAATCGGGAATCCTGCCATTATCGCCGGCGCGGTGGACGACGCAGAAGATAAGGAATAACCAAAATGCCCCAATTAGCGTTGACTGCAACGTTCCCGTTGGGCACTTACTACGGGCATCGAAGCGACGGCTCTGTCGAGCCTTACCCTTCCCCCCTGCGGTTGCACGCAGCCCTTCTTAGCGCTGCAGCCCAGGGCCACCTCTCGGAGGATGGTGAGCCTTCACAGGCATCGCTCGACGCGCTTCAATGGCTTGAAAGACATCCACCAAACGGGATCTATCAACCGGAAACTCGCCTCCTCAATCATGGTAATCAGCGAATTGGGTACCGGGACGTCGGAACTTTCGATTCTACGAGCATGCGGAAGAAAGTAGACGCCCGCCCCATTTCAAATGGCGTGGCAGTGCAATCTTCCTACGGGTATTTGTGGCACGACGTGCCGGAGGAAATCGTCGCTACGCTTACTCAGCTCGCTGAGGACGTGCCCTACTTGGGGGAAAGCCATAGCGTTGTCACGTTAAGCGCGCAGAGCTTTACGCCGAACCTGTGGCTATCGCCAACTGCGAACTGCTTCACCAAAGAGGCTTTCGCCCGGCCAGTTGCCGCAGAGGGACGTACGGCCGCTCTGATTGCACACCACAAAGCCCGCTTCGCAGCAAAGCCACCGACGCTGGCACGCGACGGGTTTAAGAAAAGCCAAGTCCCCCACAGTGAACGCCCTACCGAGATTGGCATTGCGGAGTCATGGTATGAGCCTGCAGAACTTCCCCCCGAGGACGCACCATGGGGCACCGTCTATCTCTTTAAGCTGGATCGTGAGGTTGAAAAGCGCGACCGTGTCGCGTTGGCGCTGAGCATGCACAAGGCGCTCATCGCTCGCCTTGGCTACGGCGCTGCGCCCCTCATTACCGGTAAGTACAACGACGGGATCAAACAGCCTCCAAATCGGCTTGCCATCCAGTATCTGCCACCACGCCTCGCTCACTTACTGAACAAGGATGGTCCTCTTCTTGGATTATTCGTGCCGTCTGCTGCGGCACCGGAGGAGCTTCTCCAAGTCCAGCGAGCAGTGGATATTCGCGAGCTTTGGTCAAGGCGACTCGGGAAGATCCGTATTCAATTTTCCAATGAGACACGCTCAGGTACGCGCTTTTGGCCGGATCCAGAACCCGGCACGTACCGACTATGGGAAACTGAAATGCCGATCGTGCCTGAGGTGAGACGAATCCGTCGCAGTGGCAGCGAGTGGTCGCTGGGCGATTCCGCTTTGCTTTCCACAGCGTACGTGTGGCGGAACGACTTCGCTCTTAGCGGTAGCGGACCAGCGCGTTATATAAATCTCCGCGATCAGGCCGCGCACAGGGGAGTCACCGCTCTCCACACGTACCCAGTTACTCGACACGTTCGTGACTTTGCGCACCATTCGCACGAAAACGTTCCCGTGCAGCCTTACCGCGCTGTGCTCGATTTAGGTGATCTCGCAGGCCCTCAGGCCGCAGTCATGCTGGGCCAATCTAGGCACCTTGGCGGTGGCCTCCTCCGACCATTGGATATCAGCCTCACTTCTTCAGAAATCCCAGGAGAAAAGTCATGACGCAGTTAACTTTGAGTGATTTCGACGAGTTTTTCGCCGCCATGAATGACGGGCACGTCCCATTTTCATGGCAATGCGAGCTTCTCGAATACATTGCTCGTACTGGGCGATGGCCAGACCAAATCGCGGCCCCAACTGGTGCAGGAAAATCCTCAGTTGTCGACGTCCACATATTCGCAAATGCTCTGTTTGCCGCAGGAGAAGCGCCCCGAGTCCCACGCAGGTTACACACAGTGGTGAATCGACGCGGACTCGTAGACAACCAGTACCAACGTGCCCTCGAGATACAGCAGGCGCTGCTAGAAAGCATCGCTGGCAACGGCAACCACCCAGACGTAGTACGCAAGGTCGCGGATGCACTGCGTAGCTTGGTACCCGCAGGCGGTAACGCACCGTGCATCGTATCTGTATTACGCGGCGGGCTCAGCTCACGGTCGCTGCCGGTAAGTGACCTTGCGAGCTGTGCTGTGATTGCCTCAACGCCAGACATGTGGGGTTCACGCGCGCTCTTCCAAGGGTATGGTTCGACCAGATACGCCCGCCCCAGGGAAACCACTCTGGTCACCAGCGACTCGGTAATTGTGCTTGACGAGGCGCACTTGAACCGTCAATTACTCACCACGGCACGCCGCATTAGGGAAATTCAGTTGACTGGTGCAGATACTGGCCTCCCCGCCCTCCAAATAGTCGAGACGACGGCAACTCCCGCAAACCAGTCTGAAGATTTGTCAGTGATCGGGGTAGACCCCAATGCAGTCGACGCAAGCCGAGACGCAGCCCTGCAACGCAGGCTCTATGCGACTAAGCAGTTGAAACACGTCCAAACCTCCAAGTGGAATGGCAGGAAGGCAAACCGTGGCGTTGTAGACGGTGCGCTCGAACAAATTCACGCGTGGCTGGAAAAAGACAATCGCGTAGGTCCGATTGGTTGCATCGTGAACCATGTAGATACGGCGCTAAAAATAGCCAACGCACTCAAGAGGAAGAAAGTACGATACATCCTTCTCGTCGGCCGCCTGCGCCCATTTGATCTCAAAAAACTCGAGAAAGACCACCCGGGCGTACTTACTCCTGCTGGAAACAAGCAGGTTGACGTCATTGTCGCAACACAGACGCTTGAGGTTGGAGTAGACGTTGATTTCCAATACATGGTTACCGAGCTAGCCCCCGCTACTGCAATTCAACAGCGCAGCGGACGTGTCAACCGCCTCGGAAGATACGACACATCTGAGTTAGCAATCCTTGAGCCGGTTGCTCCGCCTGCAGCAAATAAAGAATTCGCGCCATACAAAGGAGCCGATCTCCACGGTGCTTTTCAATGGCTTACGGCTTTCGACGACGGCACTGACATGAATCCTGCGCTGCTCGCTTCGAACCCAGCCCCTGCAACAACACCCTCACGACTGCTCTATCAGCGTTTGGAGTACCGCGATGTCGAGCTACTCGCGAAATCATCCGAGCGCCGGGCAAACCCAATCGAGCTCGATTTCTGGCTCCGAGACTCTCTAGAGACGGAAGCCCCTACCGCTGGCGTAGTTCTGCGCAAACAGCTCCCGAAAACTCAGGAAGCAACCGTAGAACTGCTTGAGGCCTTGCCGCCTCGAGCTGAAGAAGTTTTCCCTGGGGTGATATCAACCGTCAGAGAACTCGCCGTCAAGCTCCGGCAAGACAGCGAAGAACGTCACGCGTCTACGTTGCTGTTGGTGTATCGCGCGGGCGACATTGAGCTCCTTGACGAGCCGAATCAGATCAAGCCCGGCGATACTCTCATCGTAAGCGATCAGCTCCCGTTCACTACCCAGGGTGTGCTGACGATTCCAGCTGAGGATGAGCAACTGCCAGATGAAGTTCCCGCGGACGGAATTACCGTTTACTTACCCGACGAGAACGACCTTGACCTGGAGCTCTTCCGAACAGCAAACTCGACGACCCCAGCTGAGTTTCTAGAGCTATGGTACGACCGCTTTCCTGATGACGCCAAAGCTGGGATGAGCATTGAAGTTTCTGCATCCTCGATCGAGGATCCTCGAGGCGACCTTGCCGCCTGGATTCTTCGCCGTGATTCCCAAACGCTGCGCACTGATGCCGAGACGGTGCAGGAGTGGTCACCCCGTGTAGACAAAAACACCCCGCCACCATCTCTGGCACAGCACCAAACTGACGTGGCTGAGCGAGCACGGATTATCTGTGATTCCCTGGGGGTCGATCCCGCCTTTGCAGACCGGGTGGTTACAGCGAGCTTGCTTCACGACGAAGGCAAACGTGATCCCCGCTTTCAGCAGATGCTGGGAAACCTCGGCCTTGAGCAACCATGGGCTAAGAGCCGCACCCGGAGCCGACAAGAGATCCAGCGAGCAAAAGCAGGAAGCGGTTTGCCTGTTGGGTGGCGACATGAACAGCTCTCCGCAGCGATGGCTGAGGATCTTCGTCTTCAAGGAGACGAGCGCGTCGATGAACTGGTTGTACACGTTGTTGGCGCTAGCCACGGCCGAGGACGCGACTTATTCCCTCAAGTTGGAGAAGAGCTCCTTGCTGAATCCGCAACCGCGCACAAGTTGTTCACACAGGGCCAATGGGAAAGCCAAGTACGCAAGCTCACGAGGGAATACGGTGTCTACGCCCTCGCCGCTTTTGAGGCGCTCGAGCGCGCAGCGGACACGCAGATTTCAGGAGAAGGACGATGAAACACAGTCTCTTAGTCGCAGGGAATGTTTATTCCGGATTATCTCATTTCGCCCTTGCTGGGCTTAGTCTCCTCGCACGGTCGCTGAGTGACGGTTTAGTCACCACACATTGGAACAACGAACCAACGCCTCGAGGTGTCCTGGAAACAGAGGACATTGCTCCTGAGGACATCGCCGTAGCGATGAAGCGCCTAAGCCGGTCTTGGTTCCAGGGGTGGACGAGCATCCGAGTCCACTATGCAGGAGGAGAGTTTTCCCCGTTCAGCCCCAGATTCATGCGGATTGATCCGCGCAAGAACCCAGGTGATTGGTCTAAACACCAGCAAGCACGTACCGCTGCTCTCGATAAACTGTGCGCCGAGAATGACCAATTGGCGCTGCAGCTCATTCAATCCTTAGGCGAAGCCGCCTACTGGAGGTTCGTAGGAAAAGACCCTCGCCCTGATCACGGTGCTTCCCGGTGGGAAATGAAGACCCGCAATCGTGGTGAAGAGTTTGTCTCACAGAAGCTCTTCAAATATGTCGAGGCTCTCAGCGATTGGGATACCGAAGACATTCTTGCTGGGTTAGCAGGCCAGCGCGTTGAAGATCCTTTCGGCGAAGATGCTTCCAGGACGCCTTCGGGCTTTACTCCCCCGACGCGTACAGACTTGGCTCTTGCGTTTGCAGCGCTCATCGGCATCGGTCAATTCCCGGTGAGTGCCAGAGCACAGCTCATGGCGCTCACTCCATGTGCGTATCCGGACACAGCACTGCACACGAAGGTGGCCGTGCTTCCAGTGCCGATCGCCCCTCTTACCCCCGAGAGATTCGAGGGCATCGTGCTTTCTCAGGAGTGGGCGTCCGTGGTCAACGACTTAGGTGCCAAAGAAATCGGTCGAACTCCGGAGAATTTGCTGCATGACAGCGCAGTTACTGCACTTCAGCAGTTCAACGTACCCGCTGCAGCCGTTTTTCGTGTCCAACGCATAGGTAGCGAGCAAGCGCCAGAGAGGTATTTCGAAAGAGGAAAGGTCCGTCTGTTGTGACACGGGAAGAAGATTTTCTGCCAATTAGCCTCGTCCTTCATACAGTGTTTTGCGAGCGAAGGGCCTGGCTGGAGGCAAATGGCGAGTCAACGTTGACGTATCAAATGCAGGCTGGGGATAATGCTCACGAAGCGGTCGATACCGTAGCTCACTCACGCACGCACCGTTTGACGTCTTATCCCTTGCGTTCAGAGCGTCTCGGCATCGTTGGTAAAGCTGACGTAGTCGAGGTGTTCGAGGGAAACGAAGTTGGACTGGTCGAGCATAAGGCAACACCGGTTCGGCGCAAGGCGCAGGTGACCCCGGCGAATCGCCTGCAGCTGGCGCTGCAACGCGAGTGCTTGCGTGATGCAGGCTTTGATGTGATCGAGCAGACGATATATTTCACCGATCACCGTCGACGGGTCGTGGTGGAGCTTACCGACGACGACAGCCAAGCCGCCGCTGAGACGATCGCGCGCACTCGAGAGATCGTTGATTCTGCGATTGCGCCTGTTCCGCTTCTCGACGATGAACGGTGCTCCCGTTGCTCCCACTTTTCTATCTGCCTACCCGATGAGCACCACGGCGGGAACGCGAGACGTCGAATCCATGCTGCTGACCCTGATGGTCAAGTGCTACACCTCACTGTGCAGGGATCTCGCGCTAGCATTCGCAGGGGAAGAGTCATCGTAGAAAAATCTGGTGAGCGACTCGCAGACGCGCCGCTCGCGCGAGTTCATGGAGTTGTTGTCCATGGCAACATCGATCTTTCTAGCGCTTTGCACCGAAACCTACTCTGGGACAACGTGCCAGTTGTATGGTGTTCTTCGACGGGGCGAGTCTACGGTTTCTCAAAACCGGCTGACGGACCCAATGGCGCAGCTCGGGTGGAGCAACACGTCTTGAGTAGCCGGGGTTGTCTGCCGATTGCGCGTGGAATGGTCCAAGCGAAGATTTGGAACCAAGCGACTCTCCTGCGGAGGAACGGCGAGGCACCTGACGCTGTCAGATATCTGCATGCCGAAGCAGAGCGCGCAGCAAAAGCCGCGGATATACCAGAGTTGTTTGGGATCGAAGGAGATGCCGCTGCACGCTATTTCCATGAATTCGTGTCGATGTTGCGTCCAGCACAAATGGAAGCTCTTGGTTGGCAGTGGGAAGGCCGCCATGGTCGTGGCGCAAGCGATCCGCTCAATATCTTGCTGAATTACTGCTATGGGTTGCTCAGGGCGGAAGTGCTCCGAGCAATTCTCAGCTGTGGTTTAGACCCGCACGCCGGTTTCTTGCATAGCAGCGGCCGTAACAAGCCCGCGCTTGCGCTGGATCTCATGGAGGAGTTTCGAGCCCCGCTAGCTGACTCTGTAGTGCTTTCCCTTGTGAATCGGCGGGAGATTAAGACTAGCGATTTCACCTATGTCAACGGGGCTGCTCGCCTTCGTGACAAGGCAAGAAGAAAAGTGATTGCAGCCTTCGAAAGGCGGGTACAGACAAGCATTCGCCATCCTCTTTTTGGCTACGACGCGACTTGGCGGCGGGTAATAGAAATCCAGGCCAGGATGGTACTCGGCGTGATCACTGGCTCCCAGCCGTACTACGAAGGAGTGAAGATTCGATGAGTCGGGACGATACACGTAGAACTCTTATCTGCTACGACATCATCAATGATCGTCGACGCACACGCGTCGCGGATACTTTGGCAGAATTCGGAGACCGGGTGCAGTACAGCGTCTTTGTAGTGGACATCTCACCCGCCCGACTCCTACAAGCGAAGTCCCGACTGAACACGATTATCGAACCAGGCGAAGATTCCATTCTTTTCTGCGACCTAGGCCGAGTAGCTGAACTGAGCGAAACAAAGTTTGGGTATCTTGGAAAGTCACGGGAGGTCACAGACAATGACGCACTGATTCTCTAGCAAAATTGGCGGCAAAGTTGCGAGCACGCCGGTGTCACGCAAAACCCGGTTTGCGCTCGCGCAGTGAATTGCCTGCTCAGCATCGAGAACTCAACAGTGGATGACTTTTAAAGCGCAACGTACTGTAGCATTGTCTTCGCGCTCGCAAAGCGCTGGATTTGCCCTGTTCACGGGTGCTGTCTTTCAGCCCCTGTCGCCGTCCTTTACGGGACGGCCTTTCATTGAGGGCTCGAATGAAGAACGGTTGCGTCCTTTGGGGAGGGTCGCCGTCCTTTACGGGACGGCCTTTCATTGAGGGCGCAGAAATTGAGAAACAGCAGGTCAGGAGTGCTAAATGTCGCCGTCCTTTACGGGACGGCCTTTCATTGAGGGATAGCAGGCATCCGGGTCAGCGACCGCAGCGACCTTGCGTCGCCGTCCTTTACGGGACGGCCTTTCATTGAGGGCGAAGATCAACTGCGCGAGCAAGCACGTGAGCCTATGTCGCCGTCCTTTACGGGACGGCCTTTCATTGAGGGGACATGCCACGTCCCGGCCCGTTCTGGCGGAGGTAGTCGCCGTCCTTTACGGGACGGCCTTTCATTGAGGGCCCAAAAAGGAGAACCGCATGACACGCATAACTGGTGAGTCGCCGTCCTTTACGGGACGGCCTTTCATTGAGGGGCCGAAACGGGACATGGTTCTGCCTGCTGTTCTGCGCAGTCGCCGTCCTTTACGGGACGGCCTTTCATTGAGGGCCACTTGGCATCGCTGCCAAGCGGCGAGCAGGTCAGTGTCGCCGTCCTTTACGGGACGGCCTTTCATTGAGGGTCTGCGCTGCTGATGGATCCGCGTTTCTCCCGCGTGTCGCCGTCCTTTACGGGACGGCCTTTCATTGAGGGAAATTTAACTTCCCCCGAGTACAGCTTGGTCTTATCCGTCGCCGTCCTTTACGGGACGGCCTTTCATTGAGGGTCTGATCCACGGGGCTTTCGCGCGCATGTAGGCGCGGGTGTCGCCGTCCTTTACGGGACGGCCTTTCATTGAGGGTGTGTGTCGCACTTTGGCCAAGCGAGCGCGCCAGCGGTGTCGCCGTCCTTTACGGGACGGCCTTTCATTGAGGGACGAGCCGCCAGGTGCTCCCCGTGATCGCGAGACACGGGGTCGCCGTCCTTTACGGGACGGCCTTTCATTGAGGGAAATCGAAGTCCACGCTTATCAACATTTTGCAGGGCGTCGCCGTCCTTTACGGGACGGCCTTTCATTGAGGGTTGTACAAAGTGCTCCGGGCAATCTCGAAGCGGCGGGTCGCCGTTCTTTACGGGACGGCCTTTCATTGAGGGATAGCCTAGCGGTCATTGGTGAACGCCTAGAGCTTGTGTCGCCGTCCTTTACGGGACGGCCTTTCATTGAGGGCCCAATGGGTGCGCGAGGCGAAGCAAGAAGCAATCGTCGCCGTCCTTTACGGGACGGCCTTTCATTGAGGGATGCTCGAGAGGTCTGCGGCGAGCGTGATGAGCTGTCGCCGTCCTTTACGGGACGGCCTTTCATTGAGGGAACTTCCGCGGCATCGACGGGGTCATGAACGCCGTAGGTCGCCGTCCTTTACGGGACGGCCTTTCATTGAGGGAAAAAATGAAGAAGCCACCAAAGCACCCCGACGAAAAGTCGCCGTCCTTTACGGGACGGCCTTTCATTGAGGGTCACCGCACCGCACCGAAAGGACACTTGACATGCCGGTCGCCGTCCTTTACGGGACGGCCTTTCATTGAGGGTAAGGAAAGGTTGGTTGGTGGTCATGTCGGTCTGGGAGTCGCCGTCCTTTACGGGACGGCCTTTCATTGAGGGACCTCATTTGGGAGGTCAAAGCACTCATCGAACAGTCGCCGTCCTTTACGGGACGGCCTTTCATTGAGGGTACCTGCCCGGCGCGGCCCCGCTTAAGGCTGGGGAGTCGCCGTCCTTTACGGGACGGCCTTTCATTGAGGGTACGCCTACAACGATGAGTGGTCGGACTGGTGTGAGTCGCCGTCCTTTACGGGACGGCCTTTCATTGAGGGTACGCCTACAACGATGAGTGGTCGGACTGGTGTGAGTCGCCGTCCTTTACGGGACGGCCTTTCATTGAGGGACCACCAGTCGCTCGCATCTCCCAAAGACCGGATGGCGTCGCCGTCCTTTACGGGACGGCCTTTCATTGAGGGGTCGCCGTATGGGCGATTTTCGGAGGTGCGGCATGAGGTCGCCGTCCTTTACGGGACGGCCTTTCATTGAGGGGCCCGTGGCGCTGACGGCTTCGGCGGCAAGATGGGTCGCCGTCCTTTACGGGACGGCCTTTCATTGAGGGTTCATACGTCTCTGCGTCGATGGTGATGCGCTTGGTGTCGCCGTCCTTTACGGGACGGCCTTTCATTGAGGGGTTGAGCGCGATAATGCGGTGAAAGCCGCCGAGCGTGAGTCGCCGTCCTTTACGGGACGGCCTTTCATTGAGGGTCCGATTAACGAAGGTGGCACCGCGTCTGCGGAGGTGTCGCCGTCCTTTACGGGACGGCCTTTCATTGAGGGACCAACGTTGAACGGTTCCGGCTGAAAAACGGCACGTCGCCGTCCTTTACGGGACGGCCTTTCATTGAGGGCACCAAGGGATGGTCGTGAACGCCAGGGCCGAACGTGGCGTCGCCGTCCTTTACGGGACGGCCTTTCATTGAGGGCGCGCCGCCACCTACGATTCGCTCAATGATCACAAGGTCGCCGTCCTTTACGGGACGGCCTTTCATTGAGGGTCCCGTTCGGGAACCCAGACAGCAGCTGCGGAAGCGTGTCGCCGTCCTTTACGGGACGGCCTTTCATTGAGGGCTGCTCGAAGACGAGTACATGCGCCTGGTCGTAGAGTCGCCGTCCTTTATGGGACGGCCTTTCATTGAGGGGGCAGCGTGGCAGATCGCACGGTTTCCTGGTGTGCCGGTCGCCGTCCTTTACGGGACGGCCTTTCATTGAGGGAGGAGGAGCTGAACCGTGGCCAGGAGCTCGCAGAGGTCGCCGTCCTTTACGGGACGGCCTTTCATTGAGGGAGCCATTGCAGCCCGTCGCTAAACGCCGTCCACACCGGGTCGCCGTCCTTTACGGGACGGCCTTTCATTGAGGGATGCGCCGCGAACGACAACGACTACTCGGCGCGTGGTCGCCGTCCTTTACGGGACGGCCTTTCATTGAGGGAAACGTCCTGCCTGTCCTGTGCCCGGTAAGGACGGTGACATCGCCGTCCTTTACGGGACGGCCTTCCATTGAGGGTTGTGGCGTATTCGACGATTATGCCGTCTCGGCGCACGGTCGCCGTCCTTTACGGGACGGCCTTTCATTGAGGGGTCTCTAGCGCGCGGTAGTCCCGCAAATACAAATCGAAGTCGCCGTCCTTTACGGGACGGCCTTTCATTGAGGGGAGGGCGAGGGGCGGGTACGCGTGCGCTTTCGACTTGGGGTCGCCGTCCTTTACGGGACGGCCTTTCATTGAGGGGTGCAAGCGAGTTCGTGGGAGATGACTGTCTCCAAAGGTCGCCGTCCTTTACGGGACGGCCTTTCATTGAGGGGCTGCCGAGGCCGAACAGTCGTATGGCGCTGTGGAGTCGCCGTCCTTTACGGGACGGCCTTTCATTGAGGGAGGAAGGAGAGCCGATCTCCCATCTGCGCCCGTGCGCGGTCGCCGTCCCTTAGGGGGGCGGCCTTTCATTGGGGGTGATCATAGCCAGTGGTGGTGTCGACGCATGAGAGGTATGGACAACACCGTCTTTTACGGGACTGCCACTCATTGAAGGCAGTGGCATGAATCATCCTGGTGACTGCCGCCGCAGCTCCAGGGTCGTGCTTCTTGGAGGACAACGGGGCGTCGATAAGCGATTGGCCCTGCGGTAGCGTGGGCTGCATGACTGATGCACTCGCGCCTAAGCCCGAAGACCTCTCCATCGACGCGCCGCCGGCGGTGCGCGCGCAGCTGACGCACCGCACGATCCGCGAGTTCACCGACCAGCCCGTCAGCGACGAGACGCTGGAGACGCTGTACCGCGTGGCCATGCGCACGGCGAGCTCGCGCGGGATGCAGCACGCGAGCATTATCCGGGTGACGGATCCGGCGCTGCGGGAACGGCTCGCGGAGATCGGGAATCAGGAGGTCATTTGGTCGTGGGCCGGTCGGGTTCCGCTGCAGGTGCTGCTATCACCCCATTTTGGGTTCTGGTACCCCCACCGTTCGGAGAAGTACTCGGTACTTGGTGGGCAAATAACATGGTAAATGTTACAGTCTGGGCAACGGCGGCAACAGCACAAGATAAATGTCTTGCACTTAAGGTCGGTGCCACAGGATCAGTTACCCCTCCGTCAGTAGGTGTAACCCCTGAGCACTATACAGAGGGTTGTGCGTAAAGAAGACGCTTCAACAGGGAGTTTTGCAGGAATGACCAGTAGAGAGAAAATCCTCAACCTTATATGGCTCCTGGCACTGTCAATACCTGCTCTAGGTTTGTCCTATTCATGCATAGTTAACGCAGAATCAAGCGTTGGCTATGCACTCGGCATCCTCACCGATGCACTGGTTTTTGGGGCATTGATTTACTTTGTTCCAAAATACAATCGGAGAACTCCGAAAAAATTCATGAACAACTCTTTTCCGATATTGTTCGTGGCCCACATACCTAGCGTTATTGGGTACTTTAACGATGGCATCTCCATTGCATCCTTAATTTACCCAATCATCCTTTATTTTGCTCTTGCTTCTAACGAACGTCTGCACAAGTGGGCCCAAGAGCCTGGAGGCTGAGAAGATCCGTCTTGCTCTAAAAAGCGTGAGGTGGGGACAACGGGGCGTCGATAAGCGATTGGCCCTGCGGTAGCGTGGGCTGCATGACTGATGCACTCGCGCCTAAGCCCGAAGACCTCTCTCTTGACGCGCCGCCGGCGGTGCGCGCGCAGCTGACGCACCGCACGATCCGCGAATTCACCGACCAGCCCGTGAGCGACGAGACGCTGGAGACGCTGTACCGCGTGGCCATGCGCACGGCGAGCTCGCGTGGGATGCAGCACGCGAGCATTATTCGGGTGACGGATCCGGCGTTGCGGGAGCGGCTCGCGGAGATCGGGAATCAGGAGTACGTGAAGCGCGCGCCGGTGTACCTGCTGTTCATCGTGGATTCCGCGCGCAACGCCGCCATCCTGCGCGAACAGGGCTACGACCCGACCGGCGCGGGCAAGACGAAGGTGTTCGTGGAGGGGTTTACCGACGCGTGCCTCATGGCGCAAAACGTGGTCAACGCCGCCGAATCGCTCGGGCTCGGCGCGAACTTCCTGGGCAATATCCACAACGACACGGCCGCGGTGATCGAGACGCTGAAGCTGCCGCGTTACACGTTCCCCGTCGTCGGCCTCACGCTCGGCTGGCCGGGGCAAAACCCGCAGCTCAAGCCGCGCATGGCGCCGGAGTTCCGCGTCATGGAGAACGGCTACCAGCACCGCACGAGCTGGTCCGAGGCGCTCGCGGACTATGACCAGGAGATGACCACGTACTACGACCTCCGCAACGCCAACCAGCGCGTGGACAGCTACATCAACCAGGTGGTCAAGCAGCTCACGCCCAAGCGCGAGCTTCTCGACGAATCGTTGCAGGCCGCCCGCTGGCAAGGATTCATCATCTAATGCGCCTGTACACACTTGGATTTTCCCACAAGAGCGCGGAGGAGTTCTTTGACATCCTCCGCGAGTCCGGCGCGCGGCGCGTGGTGGACATCCGCCGCTCCAACACGAACCAACTCGCCGGCTTTACTAAGAAGGACGACCTGCGCTACTTCCTGAAGGTCATCCTGGATATGCCGTACACGCACGAGGTGTCGCTCGCGCCCAGCGCCGACCTCATGCACGCCTACCGGCATGATGAGATCGAGTTCGACGAGTTCGCGCGCAAGCTCCGCGCGGAGTACGACGACGGCGAGGTCTCGTCGCTCGATCGCTCGCTTTTCAGCGACGCCGTACTCCTCTGCTCCGAAGCCGACCCCAGCACCTGCCACCGGCTCGTCGCCGCCGAGTACCTCGCGGAGGCGTGGGACGACGTGGAGGTCGTGCACCTGTAATTTAGTGGCGTTCTCCGGTGAGCATGCTGAGCAGGAGCACGTTGCCCTCCTCCGGGGCGTCATCCGGGCAATACACCGCGTGCGGCACGTATGCGCGCAGGTGAACGACCTCGCCCGGCTGCAGCGGAAAGCGGTCGCCGCCGCACTCGAACTCGAGCGATCCGCTGACGCACTGCACCGTGATCGGGTGCGCCGCCTTGTGGTCCGGAAGCGCCTGCCCAGGGCAGAAGTTGAACACGATGAGGTTCGCGCCGTCGCCCTGCAACATGCGCTTGACCGCGGGGCGCGCGCCGCCCGGCTTCGGTTCCACGGCGTTCACGGTATCGATGCGCGTTGCGCGGTCGGCGTCGTCGGTGGAGTCGGCGTCGCCGAACACTTCCGGGCGATTGACGGGGAGATCCTGGTTCATCGCTGCTCCTGGGGTGGTTTCTGGGGGTTGCTCTGGTTGTTGTGGGCAATTTTACCGGGGCGGGGCGTGGAATATCTGGGGGTGCGTGGGTGGTGGGGCTGGCTGTGGCTGGCCGCCAATAGAGCTAGCGCCGTTTGGGGCGGCGGCCGGGTCGCGACCTGGGTTTTTACAGGTGCGCATCACTCAAATGGAGCTAGCGCCGTTTGGATCAGCGGCCGAGCGGCGACCTGGGGTTTTGCAGGTGCGTTGTCGCCAAATGGAGCTAGCGCCGTTTGGGCGGCGGCCCCGGCTGCCGGCGAGACGTCACACCCAGCCGTTGTCCTCAGCAAGCCGGGCCGCCTCGAAACGGTTTCCGGCACCCGTCTTAGCAATGATGCTGGACACGTGGTTGCGCACCGTGCCGGAGGAAAGGTGCAGCGTGGCGGCGACGTCGGAGGCACCGAGGCCTCGGAGCAGGAGGCGGGTGACGTCTTGTTCGCGGTCTGTGAGTGGATTGTTCGGCGCGAAGAGGCTTTCGCTGGCGAGTTGGGGGTCGATGACTCGGTAGCCGGCGTGGACGCGGCGGATGGCGCAGGCCAGTTCCTCAGGCGGGGTGTCCTTCACCACGAACCCGTCAACGCCCGCGTCCAAGGCCCGCTTCACGTAGCCGGGGCGGCCGAAGGTGGTGACGATGAGCGTGCGACAGGGGTGACTGGCGAGGTCAGCGGCGACGTCGAGGCCGTTGCGGCCGGGGAGTTCGATGTCCAGGAGTGCGACGTCGATAGGCGATTGTTCTAGCAACCCCGCGACTTCGGTGCCGGTGGCGCATTGGGAGACGACCTCGATGTCCGGTTCGGCGCCGAGGAGCGCGACGAGTGCGCCGCGGACGAGCGCCTGGTCTTCGGCGATGAGGACGCGGATCATGGGCGGCCCATCGACAGGGTGACTGTAGTGCGCCCCGGCTCGCGGGTGATGAGGAGCGCGCCTTCGGTGACGCGGGATTGCAGGCCGGCCAGACCGCCGGCGTGGTCGGCGGTGGTGGAAGTGAAGCCGGCGCCGTCGTCGGCAACCGTGAGCGTATCGGGGGTCAGCGTGACCCAGCAGTTGCGGGCTCCAGAGTGGCGGATCACGTTCGTGGTCAGCTCGCGCAGCGCCCAGGAGAAGAGGGCGTCGTGGTTCGTGGGCGCGCACTCGGGCAGGTGGGCGGCTATCCCGCTAGTGGACAGCGCCCGGCGCGCAGCCTCCAGCTCGCCGGCGAGGGTGGGCGTGCGCATGCGGGTGACGGTAGCGCGGACCTCAGCGAGGGATTGGCGGGACAGCTGCGCAATCTCCGCGAGTTCGTGTTTTGCCTGTTCGGGGTCATTATCGACGGCCCGGCGAGCCACCTCCGATTTCAGGTTGATCACGGTGAGTGTGTGACCGAGGAGATCGTGGACGTCGGTAGCGATGTCCTCGCGCTGGCGAGCCAGGTCCAGGTCACGCTCGAGCTCGGTGGTGGCTTCCTTGCGGTGCGTGAGCACGCCGAGGACCAGCACCAGGAGTGGTAGTCCGAATGCGATGATGGCGGTATCGGGGGCGTCGGCAGGCGAAGTACGCCACACCACCGCGAGGACGATGGTACCGGTGGCCAGGATCGCGGGCAGCGCGGCGCGGACGGGCGCGAGATACGCCAGTAGGGCGCCCAAGTACGGCACGAAGATCACTGCCTGCACGCCGAACACGGGGATCGACGCCAGCGCAACAAGCACCAGGAGAGCCCAGCGCGCAGCCACGCGACTGCGGCTAGACCAGCCGCGCGGGAAGTAGGAGGCGGAGCCGAAACTGAACAGGTAGGCGACACAGAAGATGAGGACGACGCCGGCCTCTGCCGAGAGGAACCCTGGCGCGTGCGCATGATCCGCGGTCACGGCGATGATGGCGGGCGCGAGGAACACCAGCCACACGCCAGCAAACAGGGTGTTGCTGGTGTTGAAGCCACGCAACGGCGCAGACAACACCCCGGCTACTTCCGGTTCTTGTCGCGGCGCCGGAGGAGCAACACCGCGGTGACGAACACCGTTGTCCATACCGCGATGTTAGCCCAGGCCCACCACATTGGGTCGGTGGTTGTACCGCTGGCCAGCTGCTGCGTGCCGCGCGAGACAGGCCAACGCGCCAGTGACGCCGCGCCATACATCGGGGTGAAGCGGCCAATTTCCAGCAGTGGCTCCTTCAGCGGAATGAACAGGTTGCCGGCAAAACTGAGCAAGACTATCGACGTTGACGCTATCGCCACCGTATTACTCCCCGGCACCGCCATCGCGCAGGCCATCCCATAGAACCCGAAGGGGATGCACACCAGTACGCAGGTGATGAACGCGAGGAGCCACAGGTGCGGCTGCATCTCCGCCCTGGTCAGCGCCCCGACGATAAAGACGGAGGCGATGGGCAAGACGGCGCGCAACGCCACGTTGCACATGTTGGACAGCGTGAGCTGCCACGGGCGCAGCGGGGTGAGCGCCAGCTGCCGGGACCAGCCACTCTCCGCCTCGGTGATCGTGGACCCCGCGGCGCCGACCGCGCCGGTCACGCCCGCGTAGACCGCCATCCCCAGCATGACCAGGGCGGAGATGTTTCCGCCGTTGACCGGCTCGTCGGCGTAATCGTCCATCGCGCCGAACAAGAGATAGAAGAAGATGGGTAGAACTACGCTGAATACCAGGACGGTGAGCTCTCGGCGCAGGCGAAGCAGGTCGTGGCCGATGTAGGACAGGGTGTTGGACAACGTCGGGGTGTGCGTGGTGGTCATGGGTCACTCCGTGTGGTTGGCGTTCTTGCGCGTGAGCTCGAGGAACGTGTCCTCGAGGGTGTGGGCGGCGATGGTGAGATTGCAGGCGTCGGTGCAGGTAAGCAGGGCGCGAGCGAGCGAGTCGGCGTCGGCGGTGCGCACGCGCAGGATGTTGCCTTCGCGCTCCAGCTCCGCGTCGGCCGGTAGGTGGAGGTCGTCGGGGATGCCCGCGGGGAACTCGGCGGTGAGCAGGCGGGTGGGGGAGGTGGCCACGAGGGTGTGCGAGGGGGCGTCGATAAGCACTTGGCCCTGGTCGAGGAGGATGACGCGCTCGCTGAACTGGTCGGCTTCTTCGAGGTAGTGGGTGGCGAAAATGATGGTGCGTCCAGCGGCGGCCTCGAGTCGCATCGCGTCCCAAAATGCGTGGCGCGCGCCGGTGTCCATCCCGGCGGTGGGCTCGTCCAGGATGATGATGTCCGGGTCGCCCAGCAAGGCGAGCGCGAACCGGAGTCGCTGGCGCTCGCCGCCAGAGCACTTGCCGACGCGACGCCTCAGAATCGGTTCCAGATTCGCCCGCTCGACGACGCTATCCAGCGGCCGGTGCGTGGGGAACGCTGCGGCGACCAGGTTGAGCGTGTCCTTGACGGTGATGTCCGTGAGCAGGCCTCCCGTTTGCATCACTGCGCCGATGCGCGCGTTCCCCGTAGCCTGCTTGGGCGTGCCGCCAAGGACGCTCACCTGGCCCGACGTGGCCGTGGTGAGCCCCAGGATGATGTCGATGAGCGTGGACTTGCCCGCGCCGTTCGTCCCTAGCAGAGCGACGATCTCGCCGACACGGATGTCGAAGGAAACGCCACGCAGCGCGTGGACCGGATGCTTGCCACGCGGAGTGAACGTCTTCGTCACGTCCGCGACGTGGATGGCGACGGGGCGGGAGCTGGAAGCGACTGCTGCGGTGGACATGATTCGCAGCCTATGTATGGGCGACTCGGCGCGCACTGGTTTTTGTCATGAGGTGGGCATGACAATTGTCATGGGCGCGTGCGGGGGCGCGCCGGCCGGTATCGTAAGGGGTGTTCGAAGCGTTGCCGCGCCCGGCGCGGCCTCGCCGGCCCTCCCGAAAGGACCAGCACATGAGCAGCAAGAACCCGAATCCGTACAAGAACTTCTCGTACCAGCCGAGTTCGAACGAGCCTGGGGCCGGCGGGTCCGGTGTGTTTGGGCCGGGCGAGTTCGGGTCGGGGCAGCACTGGCGCGACGACGTCCCTTCCGACCCGGAGGAAAGAACGCTGTTTGAGTTCAAGAACTGGTGGGTCGTCATCGTGCTGGCGCTGGCGGTGGCCGGGGCGATCGGGTTGATCTACACCTCGATGACCAATGGCCCCAGCGGGGCGGAGACTACGGAGGGTCGGGAACAGTCGCCGACGGCAGAGGCTGAGTTCCCGAATTTCGGGGCGGTGGATGAGCGGATTTCACAAGCCAAGGAGGCGGGCGAGGAGCCCGCCATGTACCGCCCGGACGATTACGACCCAAGATCCGGGGTGCAGGATCCGGTTCCGGTGAGTCCGAGGGGGATGGAGGCTCCGTCGAAAAGCGCCTTCGAGCTCACGCCACTCGAGGCCGGCGAGGTGGCGAACGTCGGGGGCCTGCGCATCGGCGTCGGGCCAGTGCGCGACATGGGGAAATACGGCGAGGACAGCTTCCTTTGCAACGACGTGTCGATCCTCAACATGACCAACGACGAGCAGTGGATTTCCAAGAGCGACTTCATGCTCACGATGCCGAGCGGGAAGACCGTGGAGCCCAGCTACGCGCCCGGTTTCAACCACTTGAACCTGACGTTTGAGCACGGGCAAACCAACAGCGGGGTGCTGTGCTTCAAGGCGGAGGCGGAGCCGGGGGCGTACACGGTGAACTTCGCGCCGCGCCCGCTGCACACGACGCTCGCAGCGTGGAAGTCTGGGATGGGCGGGTAGCTGGCTGGCTTGGCTGGCGCTTCGCGGGCGTTTCACCAGGCCAGGCGACAGGGGCGGCGCTGGTGCAAACGGAGCTAGCTCCATTTGGCCGAACAGCCGGACCGCGACCTGGGGTTTTCCGGGCGGCGCTGTTGTAGATGGAGCTAGCTCCATCGAGGCCAACCGCCCACCCGTTCGAGAAAACCGCAGGTCATGTCCGGTGCCGTTGCTAAGTTGAAGGCATGAACAGCATCTCAGTGGTTGCCACGACGCTTGAGCAGCTCAGGCTATCCACCTCGAACCCGGCCTGGGTGATACTTCGCGCGAAGAATGCCCCCGCCGTCCTAGCCATCCTGCGGTCGGTGTTTGAAGGGGATAATCGCCAGGTCGCCGGCTCCGATTTCGCGCTCGCCGTCGACGCCATGCTGGTGGACATCCGGGAGCAGACCGACATGGAGCTGCCGAAGACCGGTGTCGCCTACATCAATGACTGGGTCAAGGATGGGTACTTGGTGCGCCGCAGCCCGCAGGGCACCCGCGAGGAACTGTACGAGTTGTCCACCGACGCCCACGTGGCGATCGATTACGTGCAGCAGCTCACCAATCCGCAGCGGTCGGTGACAAAGTCGCGGCTGAGCACCCTCATTACTGGCTTGCGCGACCTCGCCGCCGAAACCGACGAAGACGAGGCGAACGCGATCCGCAGGTTGGAGGCGCAGCGCGATGCGATCCAACACCGGATCGACCAGGTTCGTATGAACGGCGTTGTCTCCATCTCGGACGAGGAAGCGGTGGAGAAGGCGCGAGAGATCCTGTCGCTGGTCAGCGACCTTCCCACCGATTTTTCGCGGGTGCGCGAGGAGATCGAGGACGTGGACCGGGCGCTTCGTGAGTCCATCGTCGAGGAGAAGCTTCACGCGCGCGACGTGCTGGAAAACGTGTTCCGTGGCGTGGACCTCATCACGCAGTCCGAGGCTGGCAAAGCGTTTAGCGGCTTCTACGAGGTCTTCTTGGATCCGGAGCAGTCGAAGCAGCTCGACGCCACCGTGAGTACCGTCCTGTCGCGCGACTTCGTGCGCAAGCTCTCGCCGATGGAGCGCGCTGAGCTGGGCCAATTCGTGGACACGCTGGACGTGTCGTCGGGCCAAGTCCACGATTCCATGACCAACCTTTCGCGCTCTTTACGACGCTTTGTGCAATCCCGTGAAGCCGAGTCCCAGCAGGCACTGATCAAGTCGATCAACGCCGCGCAGCAGATGGCGCTGCAGCTCGCGCAGGAGGGCATCGGCACCCACAGCCCGGTCGGTGTTGAGTTGGAGTTAACAACGATGCAGCCGACGTCACTGTCCAGCTGGAAGCTGCACGACCCGATGGAGTACAAGATCGACCGCGGCATGGAGATCAATGAGCAGGGGTCGATCGATATGGAGGCGATGCGCCAGCGCATCCGGGAGAACGAGATCGACTGGGAGGAGCTGCGCGGGGCGGTGAACGACGTGGTGGAGCGGGATGGCAGGGCGTCGATAAGCGATGTGCTCTCCGCGCACCCTGCGACCCAGGGGCTTGCGAGCGTGGTGGGGCTGATCAAACTTGCGCGCAGGCACGGCGAGCGAAGGGACGGCACCGAGCTGCTGCACTGGACGCGCGCGGACGGCACGAGGCTGCGCGCGCGATACGAACGGTTTGAATTCGACACAACGATTGGACGGCCATAAATGCACAACACACTCTACGACGGCGACACCGGTACGCTCACCGGCCCGCAGCGCAGGGCGCTCGCGGAGCTCATCCGCGGCCCGTACGTGTCCAGCATCAAGACGCCGGAGGTGTTTCAGACCGTGTCCGGGTCTCGCGAAGTGCTCGCGCAGCAGCTGGACAACCTCTTCCTCACGCTCATCGTGGACGATGACGCGGGCGTGGCCTACACCAAAGCGTGGGAGGTGGACGTCCCCGACAAGCGCGCGATGCTGCGCAAGACCTCGCTGACCTTCATGGATACGGTCATAATTCTGCACCTGCGGCGCGAGCTCGTCTCCACCAGCCCCACCGAGCGCACGATTGTCAACGAAGACGAGGTCTTCGAGGCCACTATGCCCTACCAGGGGAAATCCACAACCGATAAGTCGAATCCACGCAAGCAGTTTACGGCGTCGTGGAACAAGATGAAGCGGAACTCCATCGTCATCGACACCCCAACCGAAGGCCGATACGAAGTCTCCCCCGTCCTGCGCATCATCTTCTCCGGCGAGGAAATCGCCGCAATCACCGAATCCTTCCGCACCCTTCTGGAGCAGCAGCCATGACCACCATCCCCGGCCAATTCCGCCTCTCCCGTGTCCAGGTCTACAACTGGGGCACCTTCAACGGCCTGCACAGCGTCGACATTGCCCGCGAAGGCTACCTCATCACCGGCCCCTCCGGCTCCGGCAAGTCCACGCTCATCGACGCCATCTCCGCCATCCTGGTCCCGCCGAGCAAGCGCTCGTTCAACGCCGCTGCGGACAACCAAAAGCGCTCCGGGCGCACCATGATCACGTACTGCCGCGGAGCGTGGCGCCGCGAACACTCCGAGGACTTGGATGAGCTCACCCGCTCGTACCTCCGCAACGGCGCCACCTGGAGCGGCGTGCTCCTTCGCTACGAAAACGGCACGGGCGAGACGATCACCGCCTGCAGGCTCATGTTCCTCGCCGCCAACGCGCACGCTGACCAGGACATCACGGACCTGTATCTGCTACTGCCGCGCGATGCGGATCTCACGGAGTTTGAAACGCTTGCGGTGAAGAACCTGCCGATCACGCAGGCGAAGCAGGACTACGGCGATGCGCTGAACGTGGGGCGCAAGCACCCGCAGTTCATCGCCGCGCTGCAGCGAGCGCTGGGCATCGCCGACAGTGGCGCGCTCGAGCTCCTGCACCGCACGCAATCAGCGAAGACGCTGGGGGATCTCAACCACCTCATGCGCACCTTCATGCTTCCGGAGCCCGACACGTTTGCCGTGGCCAAACAGGCGGCCGAGAACTTCACCGCGCTGCACGGCGCCTACACCGCAGTGGTAAACGCGCGTGAGCAGATCGAGCACCTCGTTCCCGTCCGCGAAGCCGCGCATGCTCGCGAGGAGATCGCCCGTGCCACCGCGGTTGTGGCCGAGGAACAGGCGTGGCTCGACCCCTTCGTCTTCGGCTGGAAGGCGCAATTCGCCGAGCGCGCCTGCGAGCGGCACCGCAACGACCTCGAAGCGCTGGGCGGCGCGATCACGGCCGGCGAGGCTGAAGTAGAAACGCTTCGCAGCGAGCGCGAGGAGCTGCGCCAGCTTATCGACGGCAAACAGGACACCGGCCTGGCGAAGGCCGAAATGACCCGCGACAGCCGCCGCACACGCCTCGACCAGGTCAACAAGGCCGCGGAAGCCTTCGCCTCCCGGCTGCAGGTGCTCCAACTCACGCCACCTGGCTCAGCGGAGGAATTTGCGCGCATTTCACACCAGCTGGGAAAGGACCTGCACAACCTGTGCGCGCAGCACGACGCAGAAGACGCCAAAGCTACCACCGCGATCCAGCTCGTGGGCAAGCTGCAGGAGACCCAGACAGCCTTCAAGACCGAGCTGCAAACGCTGCACAAGTACAGTTCAGCGATGGATTCTCGGCTGCTGCGAGCTCGCGCCATAATCGCCGACGCGGCCGGCATCCGCGAGAAAGACCTGCCGTTTGTGGCCGACCTCATCTCTGTCAGTCAAGGCGAAGGCGCCTGGCAGGGCGCGGCCGAGCGCGTCATGGGCGGGTTCGCCCGCACACTCTTGGTACCCGAAGAGCACTACCGCGCAGTCTCGACAGCTATTGATGCCACGCACCTTGGCGCAAAGCTGCAGTACACCCGCATCACACCGGAGCAGGAGTTCGCGGCGCCCCGGAGCTTTCAACACGGCACGCTCGGCACGAAGATCGACGTGGCCGACGGGCGCTTTTACAACTGGGTGCAGTCGCAGCTCGCCCGCCGGTTCGACCACCAGTGCTGCGAGTCCCTGGATGAGTTCCGGCGCGCCCGTCGCGCGGTAACCCGCAATGGCCAGGTCAAGCACAGCGAAGCGGACCACGTGAAGGACGACCGCCGGCGCATCGACGACACGAGCACGTGGGTGTTGTGGGGCAACCTGGACGACAAGATCGACGCACTGCACGTAGAGCTGCAACGCGTGGGCAAGGAGCTAGCGCAGGCGGAGCAGGCGCGCGATACCGCAAAGCGCCGTATGAAGACGGCCCGCGACCAGATTTCCACGGTGGAGCGTCTCCAAGAGACAACAGATTTCAGCGAGATCGACACCGCGACCGCGGCCCGCCTGCTCGCAGAGTCGCAGGAGCTGGTGGACCGGCTCACCGACGGCAACGCGGAGGTCGCCGAATTGAAGAAGCAATTCAAAGTCCGCGAGAAGCGACTGGGCCAGGCCCAAGGCCACCTCAACGGGCTGATTGAACAGCGCGGCGGGCTGCGCCAAAAGCTCGAGCAGGCGGAACAGGCGCTTGCCGAGGCTCAGGCGCGCCTCGAGCGCGGAGCCCCACCGGAGGAGGTCCACGGCAGGCTGTCCAAGCGTGCCGGCACCATCGACGAGAAGAATATCGACCGCGTGCACGAGCAGCTGCGCAAGGCCATCACCGCCGAGCTCGACGAACTCAACCGCCGCGACCTCAAGTGCGAGAGCCGGATGCTCGACGCAATGCACCGCTACCTGCACAAGTGGGAGAGCCGCAAGGGCGACCTGCAGGCGGACAAGAGCTACCAGCAGACGTTCCTGTCCGAGTTGGACCGCCTCGAAACCGAGAACCTGCCGAGCTTTGAGCAGGAATTCAAGGACCTCCTCCAGGAGCAGACGCGCACGCACTTCGGCCGCCTCCGCCGCCTCATCCGCGAGGCCGCGAGCAATACGCGCAAGTCCATCCAAACCATCAACGATTCCCTGGCACAGGTCGAGTTCTACCCCGACACGCACCTGCAAATTGAGGTCCGCGAGGCGCAGCCGCAGATCGCCCGCAAGTTCATCGAGCTTATCGACGCCACGCTCGACGGCATGATCAACGAGGCCGATCTAGAGGACAGCGAGCGCCGCTTCCACACAATCCGCGAGGTGATCGAGGCGGTCACGATCTCCGACACCACGAGCGCCCGCGAACAGAAGCTGCGCCTGGACACGCGTCAGCACGTGAAGTTCCTGGGCGTGGAGTACGGCACCGACGGCGTCCGCGGCGCGGTATACGACTCTGCCGAAGGACTCTCCGGCGGCCAGGCCCAGAAGCTCTCCTCCTTCTGCCTCGCCGCCGCGCTGCGCTACCGGCTCACGGGGATGGGCGCGAACCCGTCGCAAGCGAACAAATCCGTGGTCGAGGTTGAGGATGCGATGTACCCCCGCTTTGGCACCATCGTGCTGGATGAAGCCTTCGACCGCGCCGACGCCGAGTTCACGCGCGCGGCCATGGGAGCATTCCGCAAGTTCGGATTCCACATGATCCTCGCCACGCCCGAGAAGCTTTTGCAGACGGTGCAGGACTACATCGGCGGCGTGCTGATGGTGGAGTGCCCGGACCGCAAGCACTCGCAGACCAGCACACTCACCATCGAGGAGGCCCTCGATGAAGACCTGTGACCAGGTACGCACACGCGCTGCCACGTTTTATGCCCGCAACCACCGGGCCTGGCTTGCCGGCGATTTCTCGCCGCTCACGGTGAACCTGCAGCCACCGACGGGCCGTGCTGCCGAGCTTGATAGCGGCCGCGCGGTGCAGGCCTGGATCCAGGAATGGAAGTGCAGCCGCATCACCGCGGAGTGGGAGGAGAAGAAGCTCGGCTACCTGGGCACCTACGCACTCCCGGCGCGCGTAGTGCTGGACAGCCCGGACACCGCCGCGCGGGTCGCCGGCCGCGCTGAGCATTGGCTGCGCATCAACTCGCTGCTCGACGGACTGTGCGCCTCGCTTGGCGACGACGTCCGTAGCCCCTTGATAAGCAAGCTCGCTGCGTGGGAGGCGTGGGATGATGCCACCGTCGCCCGTTTTGTCAGCGTGGTGCGGTGGCTGCGCACCCACGACGCGTCTGACTACTACGTCCGTGAACTCCCGATCTTCGGCGTGGATTCTAAGTGGGTGGAGGCCCACCGCGCAGTACTGACTGCCGTAGTCGGCGAGTTGACGTTTCGCGACAAGCCGGTCCTGATGGAGCTGCGTTGCCTTGACGCAAGCGTGGCGTTCTGCGGGGTGCGGCACTGGTCCTGCCCTCTTTCCGAGCTGAAGGCACTGCCCGGGGGCCGCGTGTTGTTCGTGGAAAACCACCAGACGTTCCTTGCGCTGCCGGAGCTGCCGGACACCGTCGCGATCTTCGGTGGCGGCCTGCTGGCGCAAGTGCTGGCGAAGCAGCTGCCTTGGCTTGCTTCAAAAGAGGTGTTGTACTGGGGAGACTTGGACTCCTACGGCTTCTACATCCTGGACCTGGTGCGCGCGCACCTACCGCATACACGGTCCGTGCTCATGGATCTGGATACCGCGCGCGACCACGACGCGCTCGCCGTTGAAGAGCCGAGTCCTAGCCGCTTTACGCCGGCGCGACTTACCGCCGCCGAAGCCGACGCCCTGGACTACCTGCGCAGCCACTCCTCCACCGGGTGCCTGCGCATCGAGCAGGAACGCATCGTGTTCGACTACGCGGTGGAGCGACTGCGGGGTGTGTAAGGAAGCGGGCGAGCTAGCTGCGTTTTGTCCAAAAAGTCATTGGACTCCTTGTCCAAAAACTCTATGGACATAACAGGCGGGGGCTAAACAGAGCTAGCTCCATTTGGGGTTTCCAGCTTCGCGCGAACTGGGGTTTTACTGCCGAAGTCGGCGCAAATGGAGCTAGCTCCGTTTGCGCTGGCATCCCGAATCATTATCGTGACGAAGGCACCACATCAAACACGCTCCACGAGGAACCGTATGCCGCACAACCGACCCAACCCGTATCCAAACAGTTACGCTCACCCCGACGTCATCGTCATCGGCGGTGGCTTCGCCGGCACTGCCGCTGCGATCACACTCGTGCGCGCTAACCGCCAAGTAGTACTCGTCGACGCTGGCCAGCCTCGTAATCGTTTCAGCGAGCACGCACACGGCATTCTCGGCATGGACGGTGTTTCGCCGATGGAGCTCCTGGAAAGGGGCCACGCCGAGTTCGCGTCCTTCGGTGGCTCCCTCGTGCGCGCGACTGCGGACGCGCTTTCCGCCATCGACGGCGGCTGGCTCACCACGCTCTCCACGGGCGAGACGCTTCGCTCCCGCCACGTCGTCGTCGCCACCGGCATCACCGACCGTCTCCCCGACGTACCCGGCCTGCAAGATCTGTGGGGCACGCGCGTTTTCCACTGCCCGTACTGCCATGGATACGAGGTCCGTGGCCAGAAGGTCGCGCTGGTTGGCGGCGCCAACCCGCCGTTCACCACGAACATTGCCAAGTTGCTGTCCAAGTGGACGGATCAGCTCACCTTCTACCCCAACGGGCTTCTTCTCGACGATGCAGAGCGCGGCATCCTCAACGCCCTCGGCGCCACCATCAGCGACGCCCCGGTCACCCGCGTGGACCCCGACGCCGCCTCCGCAACCGGCGTGGTCGTGCGCGCCGGCGACGACGCCACCGCGTTCGACGCCTGCTTCACCGGGCCCGACTTCCTCCCCAACGACGCGCTGCTCAAGCAGGCCGGCTGCGCTACCGTCGACGGCACGGCTGACGGCTGGGTGCGGGTGGAGGACGGTGGGACGTCGATAAGCGGCCTCTGGGCAGCTGGCAACGTGGTGAGCTCCCCTGACCAGGTTTCGCAAGCGATGGGCGCCGGCGCGACTGTGGGCGTCAAGGTCGACCAAGCGATCCTGGCGGAGGATATCGCGGCGCTGAACTCCGCGCGCTAAGTGCGCCGCCGCCGCTCGGCGAACTCGTCGAGCAGATCCAACACGTCGGGGGCTCGCCAGGCGCGCGTCCGCTTATCCAGCTGTGCTCCGACAACAATGCCAGCCCGCTCGAGTGTTTCCAGCGCATTTCCTGCCGAGACCAGAGACGCTCCAAGCTCGTCGACCACGATCCGTGTCGTAAGCACTGGACGCTGCAAAAGCAACGGCAAGACCTTCCACGCCAGGGCGTCGGAGCGGACAGTCAGCTTCTGCCGCCACTCCCCCAGCACCGAGTCCAACTCATGCGCAATCCACGTCCCATGTTCAACGGCTTCGAGCGCACTTGCTGCGAACAGTGCCACGATCTGATCAATATCGCCTTGCCTATACGCATCAAGGGCGGCGAAGTAGTCATCGACTCTGGACAACAACCCCGCAGAGATCGGCACCGGCCCGTTCACGCTAAGCCCTCGCGACTTCAGCAACACGTGTACCAGCGCACGCCCCGTGCGCCCGTTGCCATCTGCAAAGGGGTGGATCGTTTCAAGCTGGGCGTGCGCGATCGCCGCCTGCGCCAACGCTGGGACATCACGGCGAGTCATGAAGGCTTCTAAATCCTCCAACAGTGCTGGAACATGCTTTTGGTGTGGCGGCACAAAAAGTGCACCACCCGGATGGTGATCATCCGGCCCACCGATCCACACCGCTTGCTCGCGCAACTTACCCGCGATCTCCGGCGCGGAGTCCTGCAGAAGCACGCTGTGCATTGCCAAAAGCGTCTTAGTCGTGGCTGAATCGACCTCAATCGCGCGCTGCATCTGCCGAACATTCGCCACGATCAACTTGGCGTTCGCAGACCCGGCGCCGGAAAGTTCAGCTTCAAAAATTTTCCTGGACGAGGAGGTCAGCTGTTCGATTCTGCTCGATGCGACGGATTCACCGCGCAGCAATAATGGAATGAAGGGAAAAAGATCTGTGGCATGCGTAGCGTCATAGCGCGTCACTGCGATAGTCGCTTTATCCGCTGCGGCAAGTGTCTCAGGACGAAGCTGCATTTTTTCGCCAGCGATATGCGGCACGATAGCGCTCTCGTATTGGCTGGGCGTGCGCAGCTGAGCGCGCCGCGACAGGTTCTCAGCCACAGCACGCCACGGCAATGTCTCAAAAGAGATACTTGGCCAACTCATGAAGCAAAGTTAGCACGCGAAGCTTTATGATTTTATTCGACGCTAAAGTTTATATGCCTAAGTTTTGACGTCTGCAAAAACCCTAAAGCTTAATCCGCTACCCTCCGACAGCATCCTAAAGCTTGCTCACTAGCTATTGGTCAAAGCACATCGATCTACGCTTTCCTCGAGCTAAAGTGGAGGTGGTCAACAGGAAGGGATCCACTCCCGTGAAAAAGAAGTTCGTCGGTATCGCGACCGCTGCTGCGGTTGCGCTTTCCCCTGTCACTACGGTTTCTTTCGCTGCAGCAGCGAATCCCGCCACCGCCCATGCGCAGACCACCGGGAACTCCGCAACCACAGATTTCACGACGGCGGCAGAACAGGAACCATCGGTAATCCCACTTGCGAAGCGCGAGAGCAAGGGCGAGAGCACCGACTTGAGCAGCAAGGTCGGCGGTTTCATCGCCTTTGTCATTTTCCTCGGTTTCATGCTGTGGTCAATCGGCTGGAACAGCCCGTACAATCCGAACGGCCGGTTCGCCGAGGCATATAAGTAGCGGTCATTCAAGCACTCAGCTTCGGCGTTTAAGTCGTTGAACTCGCTGAGAGGTTGAAGTTTGGGCTCCTAAGTTCGTTAAGTTTCTTCGACCCCAAAAGTTTTGGGGCCGTACCCGGAGCTTTTCGCTCCAGGCGGACTGCGCTCACTCAACCAAAACGCCCTGCTAAAACAACGTCAGGAGCACAAACCCGGCGCAGATGATCACGCCGGCAATTAGGAGCCTCAAGATGCGGTACCCCACTATGCCCCGCGCGTTCAGGCCAGCAACCCCGAGCAGCGGAAGCGCCCAGAACGGCTGAATCTGGTTGGTCCATGTGTCTCCACAGGCGAAAGCCATGATAGTTTGCGGGAAGCTTGCCCCCTTCGCATCGGTGGCTTGCCTCGAAAGTGGTGCTGTACTGGGAAGACCTGGACTCCTACGGCTTCTACATCCTTAACCTCGTACGCGCACACCTGCCGCATACACGGTCCGTACTCATGGACATCGACACCGCCCGCGACCACGACGCCCTCGCCGTCGAAGAGCCAAACCCCAGCCGCTTCACCCCAGCGCGACTTACTTCTGGGGAGGCCGACGCCCTGGACTACCTACGCAGCCACTCCGCAGGCGGGTGCCTGCGTATCGAACAGGAACGCATCGTTTTCGACTACGCCGTAGAGCGGTTGCGGGGTGGGTAAGGAAGCGGGCGAGCTAGCTCCGTTTAGGGTTTCTGGTTTCTCGCGACCTGGGGTTTTGTCCTCGCGGCCGGTGTAAACGGAGCTAGCGCCGTTTGGTCATAGGCACCGTCTCCTCTCGGCGAACTCGTCCAATATCGCCAATACGTCAGGCGCTCGCCAGGCGCGGGTCCGCTTATCCAGCTGCGCCCCAGCAACGATGTCGGCTCGTTCTAGCGCCTCCAAGGCAGTTCCTGCTGACACCACGAAAGCCCTCAGTTCGTCGACGACGATGCGCGTCGTGAGTACAGGACGCTGCAGCAGCAGGGGAAGGACTTTCCAAGCCAAGGCGTCGGAGCGGGCTGTCAACCGCTGTCGCCTCTCCCCTAGCAGTGAGTCCAGCTCCTCTGCGATCCATGTTCCGTGCGCGATTGCCTCGACAACGCTCTCTGCGAACAGTGCCACCATCTGGTCCACGTCACCTTGCCTATACGTATCTAAGGCCGCGAAGTAATCATCGGACCCGCGATAGGAGCCCTGCAGAAATTGACACTGGGCCGTTCACGCTGAGCCCTCGCGACTTCAGCAGCACATGCATCAGCACACGGCCCGTTCAACCGTTACCATCAGCGAAGGGGTGGATGGTTTCAAGCTGGGCATGTGCGATAGCTGCCTGTGCTAGCACCGGAACGTCTTCGCGGCGCATAAATGCTTCCAAGTCCGCCAACGGTACCGGCACATGCGCATGGTGCGGTGGAACGAACAGCGCACCTCCCGGATGGTGGTCATCCGGCCCACCGATCCACACTGCTTGGTCGCGCAACTGGCCAGCGACTCTGGCACGGAGTCTCGCAGCAGAACGCCATGCATTGCGAGCAACGTTTCAGTCGTCGCCGCATCAACTTCAATTGCCCGCTGCATCTGTCGAACGTTCGCCACGATCAACTTGGTATTCGCCGACCCGACACCAGAAAGTTCCGCCTCAAAAATTTTCCTTGACAAGGAAGTCAGCTGCTCAATCCGACTCGATTCGACGGATTCACCGCGCTGCAAGAGCGGGATGCTGGTGACAGCAGAAGCGTCGAAACGTGCCACCGCGATGGTCGCTCGATCCACGGCTGCAAGCGTTTCAGGGCGCAGCTGCAACTCAGCGTCGGCGATGTGTAGGACAAGGGCCCTCTCCTTCGGGATGCACCTCTCCAACCATCAAGCGAAGTATTTCGCGCATGAGCTTGAGCGAAGTTACGCTAATGACCATGTCGGCAAGCTTACAGGACTGCTTTTCGACGCCCAGGTGGAACCCAAACCTCACCAGATTGAGGCAACACTATTCGCACTGAAGGGCAACGCGGCAAGGGGCGTCGTGTTGGCGGATGAGGTCGGCCTCGGTAAGACGATCGAGGCGGGCATTGTTATTACGCAGTATTGGGCGGAGCGTAAACGTCGCACCCTGATCGTTGTCCCTGCCAGCCACCCGGACTCGGGGTTTGTGGCAAAGCGTGTTCTACTGTGATGATCCTGCGGTGATTCGGCTTTCCATCCTGAGGCGGAAACTCTAACGAGCTTTTCCCAAAGTTCGGAGCCTTTTTCAGGTGCAGTTTCGTCACTCGAACACATCAGCGCAATCGCATGCAGAGGTGTCAGAAGCGCGCGATACTCTAAAGAGGTATCAATTCTCTCTCGTCACTCTAGAAAGGTCTCTCTCCATGGCCTCCATTTTCCGCACTGTCTCGTGGGAAGTGCAGCAACTTGTCAATGATGTTCACTCTGGAAAGATTCAACTTCCAGATCTCCAGAGGCCATTTGTCTGGCCCACGTCGAAGGTTCGTGACCTTTTTGATTCGATGTACCGCGGCTACCCAGTAGGCGAACTTATGTTTTGGGACGTTGCTGCCGATGGTGAGTCTCGATCAATTTCAGGTGACGCGAATTTCATCGGCCAGCACCAAATTATCGACGGCCAGCAGCGCTTGACCAGTCTTTATGCCGCAATAAAAGGCTTTCCTGTCCGGGACGTTAACTATAACGAGAAACAGATCCGTATTGCGTTCAATCCATTTAGTGAGAAGTTTGAGGTTCGTACACCACCTATTGCCAAATCCCCGGAGTGGATCGAAGACATTTCGACCTATTTCGCCAGCCCCTTCAAGGCAACAAAAGCATTCTTCAAGAGGTATGAAGAATCCGGCGGAACTCTTAGCGATGAAGAAGAAGAGGCAATTCATGATGTCTTTAGCAAACTGTCTGGGCTAGAGAAATATCAGTTCAACGTCGTCCACCTTCAGAGCGAAGCGGACAAGCGCCTCGTTGCTGACGTCTTCGTGCGCATCAACTCAGAAGGAGTTCGGCTGAAGGCATACGACTATATTCTGACGTGGCTCAGCGTCTTTTGGCCTGAAGGCCGTGAACAAATCGAGGAGTTTTCACGCAACTCCCGTATGTCCCCAGCCCACGCGAGCTCCGCACTGAGGAAAGAAATCCGGTGGACGGCTCACAACCCCTATATTGAAGTTGAGAACGGCCACCTTGTTCGTGCAATGGTTGCTGTCGGGCAGCGACGAGGCCGACTGCAAGATGCGTACGCCGCCCTTCAAGCAAAGGAACGGCACACCGGCCGCGTGAACTCTGAGCGTCAAGAACGCGAACTAGGGCTCCTCAAAGATGCTCTTCCGGTCGTCCTGGATCCCACGAACTGGACGGAATTCATTCGTTCGATTCAGGCGGCTGGATTCCGAACCAACCGGAACGTCACCTCGCACATGAACATCATCTACTCTTACGTGATCTTCTTGCTTGGACGCAATGATTTCGGCGTCGAGCTCGCTCGCCTTCGCGCGCTGGTTGCCCGCTGGCTCTTCATGTCGCAACTCACTGCCCGCTACACGGGCTCATCGGAATCCCAAATCCAGAAGGACCTCGACCAGATTGCTGCGCTGGACAAAGGCGACGCGGATGGCTTCGAAGAGCTGCTTAACCGTACGATTAGCACTCAACTCACCGAAGACTACTGGCGTTTCAATCTGCCCCAGAACTTGGTTACTTCCGGCGCTGCCCTATCGCCGCATTACCAGTGCTACCTCGCTGCGCTGAACATCCTGGATGCAAAGATGTTCATGCTCAACGAGCGCGTGCGTGATTGGATGGATCCCAACCAGCCCGCGGCTAAGGGCACCGAAGGCCACCATCTTTTTCCACGCAAATACCAGGAAAAGGTTTTGGGGATTACGGACTTCAAGCGCATCAACCAGGTGGCTAACTTCGCTCCCACTGATTGGGCTACCAACATCCATATTTCAGATCGCGCCCCGAAGGACTATTGGCAAGAACTCGTCGAGAAGCGCTCGCAAGGCGAGGAATGGCTGAAGCAACAGATGTACTGGCATGCCATTCCAGAAGGTTGGGAAAACATGTCCTACGACGAGTTCCTTTCCAACCGCCGTAGGCTCATTTCCCAGGTTATCCGTGATGCTTTCGCCCACATCACAGCTGACTCTGCACCGGTGATTTCTACGTCTGACGTTGAAGAACGTTCCTGGTCTAGAACCCTGCAGGAGTTCTTTGAGGCCGGACTGTTGAAACCTGGCGACCTTCTCGATCCGGTTGATCCAGATTGGATTGTTGATGCCGTCGTTAATGAGGACGGCCATCTTGTCATCGATGGCGTCAATGTTTTTGACTCGTTGGATGAAGCCGCGCACTCCCTCGGCGTAACGAACCTCAAGGGCGAAGAGTTCTGGGCCTTGGAAGATGTCGATGACTTGGTTCCGCTTTCCAAATTGTCTGCTAGTTAATAGGAGGTTTTATTCCTTCTCGCCAGAGCTTTGCGACCATAGCACAGCCTCTTTCTGACCTACTCGATTTCCGCAACGGGGTGGAGCGTTAGGAAGCAAAGTTGATGGCTACTTCCAAGCCCCACACAAATGGAAGCGACGATAGTGATGCCGGGGCGGCGTCGATAAGCAGTGCAGCCACCAAATCCGAAGGAACGGCCTAGAGTTGGGTGCTCACGCTGTTTGGGACGGCAGTGGATGCCGGCATCCTGTTCCCGCCTCTACTAGCACGCTCCTGCTAGCTCCGCTTGCCACCGCCTACTCCCCCAGCGCGCGCCCCTGGATCCCCTTCGGCACGGCCACCACGGCCAGCATCGAGCACACGCACAGTGCGGCGATGTACGCACCGATGTAGATGGCGTTCCCGGTGCGTTCCAGGATCAATTGCGAGATCATCGGAGCGAACGCGCCGCCGATGATGGAGCCGAGCGCGTAGCTGATGTTCAGGCCAGACAGGCGGACGGAGGCCGGGAAGATCTCTGCGTAGAGGGCGGATTGCGGCCCGTAGGTCACGCCGAGCAGGATGCCGAGGACGATGGTGGCTAGGGCGAAGAGGAAGATCTCGCCGGAGTCAACAAGCACCCACTGCGGTAGCGACCAGAGGATGAGCGCGGCGTAGCCCCAGATGAAGACGGCGCGGCGACCGATGACGTCGGAAATATGCCCGCTGACCAGGGTGGAGATGAACCACGCGCCGCTGCCCAGCAGCATGATCCCCAGCACCACCGGCCGAGGGAAGCCGAGCGTTTTGGACCCGTAGGAGACGAAGAACGCGATGAGCAGGTAGCCGGCGGCGTTATTGCCGGCGAAGATGAGCGCGCACTGCCCGACCAGCTTGGAGTGGCCCGCGAACAGGTCCTTCAGCGGCGCGGACGAGCGCTCGCACAGCTGCTCCATCTCGGTGAACACGGGCGATTCCTCGACGGAGCGGCGGATGAATACACCGACCAGGATGAGTGCCAGCGAGGACAAAAATGGGATGCGCCAGCCCCACGCCTCGAATTGTTCAGGCGTCATCGCGGCGGTGAGCGTGAGCATCATGATGGTCACCAGCATCATCCCCAGCGGCACGCCGATCTGCGGAAACGCGCCGAAGTAGCCCCTGCGAAGGCCGGGCGCGTGCTCGACAGCGATGAGCGCGGCGCCACCCCACTCACCGCCCGCAGACATGCCCTGCACGATCCGCAGCACCACGAGCAGGATCGGCGCGGCAATCCCCCAGGACTCGTAGTTGGGCAGCAGCCCCATGAGGAACGTCGCAAAGCCCATGCCCACCAGCGTGAGCACGAGCACAGGCTTCCTCCCAAGGCGATCGCCCAGGTGGCCCGCAAGAATCGCCCCAAAGGGGCGGAACAGGAACGAGATGCCTATCGACGCCCACGCGATAATCTGGGCCAGCCCCGGCGACTCCTGGGCCACCGGGTTGAAGAACTGCGTGGCAAAGATCAGGCCCGCCGCCTGTGCGTAGATGAAGAAGTCGAACCATTCAATCGTGGTACCAACCAGCGCGCCGCCGAGGACGCGCTTGTGCTCGTTGGTGAGCTTTTCATCAATTCCGTGTGAAGTTGTCACTCAAGTGCTCCTGGTCTCACCGGCGCCACCATGGCAAAACGTGACGGCCGTCGGGTGCATGTCATGCTACAGGATCCCCCTTTCCGCAGCGCACGGGCGTGTTCGGCGCGGTTGCTACACTCACCACACAACCGCCACTCGCCCGAAAGGCCCCGCCATGCTCCTGCCACAGCAGATAGGTCACGTGAACGTGCCGCCGCTGAAGATCCAAGGGATCAAGACCAAACTTGTCCCCTTCATCGCGGCGAACGTTCGGTGGGACGGATCAGGAACCTATTACGAACCGTTTATGGGTTCGGGCGTCGTGGGGTTCAACCTCGCGCCCCAGCGCGCGGTGTTTGTGGACATCAATCCGCACCTGGTCAACTTCTACCGCAGCATCCAATCCGGGGAGCTCACCGCCTGGAAGGTCCGCGACTACCTGGAGCAGGCGGCGCCGAAGCTGGCCGCAACCCCGGCGGACAAGCACTCCTACTACTACGAGGTCCGCGACCGCTTCAATGAGACCGGCAGCCCCTTCGACTTCCTCTTCCTGCAGCGCAGCAACTTCAACGGCATGATGCGGTTCAACGCCAAGGGCAGGTACAACGTCCCCTTCTGCCGGAAGCCGCAGCGCTTCCAGCCTGCGCTGATTACCAAGATCGTGAACCAGGTCCACTGGGTGGAAACGCTCCTCGCCCAGCGCCCCGAGTGGGAGTTCCGCCACGCCAACTTCACCGACATCATCGGCCAGCTCACGGAGCAGGACTTTCTGTACTTGGATCCGCCGTACATCGATAGGCATGACGAGTACTTCTGCACCTGGAGCCAGGACCTCGCCGACCAGCTGGCCCGCCAGGTACAGGACTCCCCCGCCGGGTACGCGCTGAGCATGTGGCACTCCAACATCCACCGCGAGAACACGCATTTGCGCGCCTGGGAGGGCGAGCTGCGCACCACCGAGCACTTCTACCACGTCGGCGCGTCGGTGCAGAACCGCAAGGCGATGACGGAGGCGTTGGTCATTTCGCCCGGGCACGCGGTGCCGGGGGATGAAGTGGCGTCGACAAGCGCCAAAGCAAGCCCCGAAGCGAGCCTGGCAACGCTGTTTTAGTTCAGCCGAATCGCCCAGCCGCGATCGGCCACGAAGTCCTTGTACTGCGCGTAGGACGCGCGCAGCTGCGCGGGGTCGAACGGGGCGCTGTCCTGGCGTTCCAGCCAGTCGAAGTACGCGGGCAGGTTCTTGAACTTCGCGCGTTTGACCTCGGCGGAGTCGGCGTTTCTGGGGTGGTTGCGCCAGTAGTGCTCGAACACGTCGTGGCCGAGCAGGGCGAACGGGCCGGCGCCGTATTGGAACGGCTCCATCGACGTCGCCTTGAACGTGGCCAGATTGTCGGTGTTGCCGCTGCCGGTCTTGTCCCCGGCCAAGCGGTACTTCTCCATGAACGCCACCTCGACGTCCTCGTAAGCGGGGCGGATGCTGTCGATGTCGGCGACGGGAACGCGGGTCGTCTCGAAGCGGTTCGTCCGCGAATACAGGAACGCCAGCACGTAGTGCGCGTCGTAATCGTCGTACGTGCGGTAAATGTTCTTCGTCCCGTCGTTGCGCAGGTAGCTGGTGAAACTGCCCAGGGTGAAGCTGAACGCGCGCGTCGCCCCGCGCTTGCCCACGCTGCGGTAGGTGGATTTGACGTCAATGGCAATGAGCCGCCCATTCGGCTTCTCCAGCACGAAGTCCGGGTACTGGGTCTGCACCTCGCTTTCGCGGAAGGTGTACCCCAGCGCATCGGCAAGCTGCTTCACGTACGCCGTCGCCACCACCTCAAACGCGCGCCCCACGATCTTCGAGTCATTCCCAAACGTGAACACGTCCCCGTCCTTGTTCACGATCCCCACCAGCTGCCAGTCCGCCGCATCCTTGGGCAGCAGCCCCAGCATCGTGCGCACCACCGCGTCCTCGTGCCGAGGCAGCAGCGCCTCCCGCTCCACTTCGCTTGCCGACGCCACCGGCCCCTCTTCAATCCGCATTCCCCTACCCTAAACCAGGGCGGTCTCGCTTATCGACGCCACCGCGCCCTGGGTGTTGGGCGGGAACCCCGCCTCTCCGTATCAATGGAGCCAAAGCGAATCCCCCCCCCATCCCCGGTGGTTACGCTACCCAGTTGAGGCAGAAGACGATCCATGGCAGCGCAACAATGTCAATCAGCACGGCACCCGAAAGTGGGACAACCACCATTGCTACCTTTGACTGCAATCCGTGCTTGCGGCCAACCGCATCCATGTTGGCAACCGCGTTCGGAGTGCCGCCAAGGCCGTGCCCCATCATGCCTCCGCAAATGACTGCGGCATCGTAGTTTCTGCCCAGAACCCGAAAAACGACAAACACGACCAAAGCAGCAAGTACAGCAACCTGTACAAGCAAGATGACCAGGAGCGGCAGTGCGAGATCGTAGAGGTCCCAAATCTTGAGACTCATCATGGCTTGGGTGAGGAAATAGCCTAAGGAGACGTCAGAAATCAGCTTGAGGGTTTTCCCGTGAATCTTCACCCACCCAAGGGCGTCGTTAACGTTGCGCAAGACAATCGCAATGAGCATGGCCCCGACGTATCCCGGCAGCGAGTACCCGGTCCATTCACCGAAGAGTTCGCCCAGGTAGACACCGATCGCGACCACTACGCCGATAACGGCCGCAGTCGCGGTGACGGACCCTTCGCTGATGTCTGAGTCGTTGTCCACTCCGCGCTCTTCGACGTTGCCGATATCGTGGGTCTCCACCGCGAGGTTGTTTCGCTTGATGAGCCAGGTTGCCAAGGGGCCGCCAATGAGCGATCCGGCGATCAACCCAAATGTTGCCGCCGCAATAGCGACAGCGGTAGCACCTTGCGCGCCAAGCTCTTCTGCCGTTGGACCGAACGCCGCAGCAGCGCCGTGGCCACCTTCGAGTGAAACAGCTCCTGCCATGATGCCCAGAAGCTCGTTGAGCCCCAAGACCTTGGCGAGGCCAATTCCAACGAGATTCTGGAGAATCGCTACCGACCAACACGCCAGCAGGTACACCATGAGAAAACGCCCGCCAGTCTTAATCAGGCTGAGCGATGCTCCCAGACCAATCGTGGTGAAGAACGCCAACATTGCGGGCGACTGCAGCGTGGTGTCAACCGTGAGCTCAACCGATCCCCACTCCCGCAGCCCAAGCACCACAAGGGCAAAGAGAAAACCCCCAACCACGGGCCCCGGAATGGCAAACATGCTGAATACCTTCCAGCTTCTCGCCGCCCAAGCGCCAAACAACAGCAAAAGCAGTGTGATCGCTGCCGAGCTGATCAGTCCTATCTCAATTTGCATATGTCACCCTCTTTCATCATTTGTGAACACGATTACTTTAAACACCACAGTGAGGTAGCTCGCTCTTCGGGCGGGTGTTATCACCTTCACAAGGAAGAAGAAAGGGTCAAACAAGCATCGATCCATGTACTGAAAGAACAAAGGTCCCGCGTAACTCGGTAGTCGGTCGGCTTTCCGTTCCCGCAGGACCTTGTTTAGGGGCGGTCTCCCCTACACCTCCGGCAGCAGCTCCGACTGCTCGCCCACCGTCGTGATCACCAGCGCGTCGCGGGCGCGCGAGGCGGCGACGTAAAGCAGGGAGCGCTCCTGCTGCAAAGCAGCGGCGTAGTCCTCGCCGGACAGCCCGGCGAGGCGGAAGGGCTGCGGGAGGATGTCGCGGCCCACGCTCATCAGGATGACGTGCGTGAACTCCATACCCTTGGCGCCGTGCATGGTCATCACGGCCACCTGCTCCCCCGACGCGTGCGCCGCGTCCTTGGTCTGCACGGCGTCGATGCCGTGGTCGGCCAGCCCGCTGACAATGCGGCTCAGCTGCCCGCGGGTGCGGCACATCACGCCGATGCGGGGCTCGTGGACCTCGTCGGCATCCAGCCAGTAGTTGATGTAGGCGGCCGCTGCGTCGAACTCCTCGTCCGGTGTGGCGCAGCGCAGGAGCTGGGGGTTCGGGCCGGAGCGGGCGGATCGGTAGCCGCGGGTGTCATCGGTCTCTCCCGCGGAGTCGGTGAACTCCCCCGCCGCGTTGAGGATGCGCACGGCGTAGTCCAGGTTCTCCTTGGTGGTGCGGTAGTTCAGCGTGAGCTTGCGCGACGCCTTGCCGCGCGTGAAGATGCCGAAACGGCTGAGCACCAGGGGCTGGCCGTAGATGCGCTGGTGGGAGTCCTCGGCGAGGAAGATGTCGTTGGGGCCCGGGTCCACGCAGGCGCGGAGGAAGCGCCAGTGGCCGGCGTTGAAGTCCTGGGCCTCGTCAACCACGACGTGGTCGAATAGGGCGCGGTCGGTGCGGTCGCGCTGGATGCGCAGGAGCTCGGCGCCCACGGCGGACATGGTGGGCCAGAACAGCTTGCCGTCCACCGCCTGGGTCTGCATCGCGGACTGCAGGAGCGTCCACACCACCTTTCGTTGAGCCCTACTCAACGGCGTGCCTCGGCCGGTACGGGCCACCTTGAGGTACTCCGCCTTGGTGGTGATGGAGTTGGCCAGCACAACGCCCTCGTACTCGCGCTGGAGGAAAGTCTCGTTGGTGGTGCCGGCGGGGAGGGAATCGGCGACGGTGGCGTCGATAAGCAAGAGCCCTCCCCAGACGCGGGCGGCCTCGTCGTTGCTGTACGGGCGCACGCGCGAGGTGCCGGTGCCGAGGACGCGGCGGGTGGCCTCCTCGACGTCGGCGGGCGCGGCGGCGGTGATCACGTGGCGGACCAGCTTATCAATGTTGGTGACGCACAGGCCGGGCTCGCCGGGCTCCGCGGCGGGGTAGTTGGGGTTGAGCGCGGCCATCTGCTGGCGCAGGCCGCCCGCCAAACCGTCCGTGAAGGTGGTGAGCAGCACGCGGGGTTGACCCCGCTTGAGCAGGTGATTCGCGCGGTGGACGTCCACGACCGTCTTGCCGGTGCCGGCGCCGCCGAAGACGCGGGCCGAACCCTTGTGGTCGCCCTCGACGATGCGGCGCTGCTCCGGGTGGATGTACACGCGCCACTGGTCGAAGCTGCCGGACTCGATGACCGCGCGCAGCGAGTCGGTGTCCACGTCGTCTACGTAGGCGAACTCCAGCTGGGCGGCGTCCTGCTTGAGGCCGGCGAGGATGCGCGCGTCCTCGGAACCCGGCTGGTCAGCGGCCTTGCCCGCAGCGTCGGTGGTGAGGTTGAGCATCTCCTTGACGTCGTCAATCGTGTAGCCGGCGACGAGCCCCTCCACGGCCTCCGTCTCCCACTTCGGGCGGCCCTGCATGAGCGCCACCAGCTGGGATTCCCGGGTGAGCACGAAGAGCATCTCCGCGATCGTCTCGTCCACGCCGAGCTCGTCGTGCAGCAGCGCCGGCGTGTACCCGTGCTTCTCCAGCTCGGTGCGCGGCGGCACCTCCTCCGGCTTCAGCTCCACCGGCGTGACAGCCGCCTGCGCCTTGGCCAGCTCCTCGGCCTCGCGGGCCGCCTCCTCGGCCTTGCGCTGCGAGTCCGACACCTCCGGCTCATGGGCGCCCGAATCGTCCGCACCATCCGGCGCCGTCCGCTCGATCAGCTCCGTGATGCCGTTGACCGCGTTGGCGCGCAGCTCCAGCCGGGCCGGGTCGAAGCGGCGCGCGGACTCGATGCCCTCGTCGTGCGAGTCGACGTGGACGAGGACGAAGTGGTGCACGTCGCCGTCGCGAAGCTCAAAGAGCACGGCGCGGAACTGGTCATTGATGCGCCCGGTGCGCACGCGCTTGTCCACCGAGTTCTTAATGGTCTTGATGTTCAGCGACGGGTTCGTCGGATCCGCGGCGAGCGTCTGCAGGAAGTCCATCGTGGGCTTCATCAAACTGCCGTCCAGCTTCAACCCGCCGTACAGCGAAAAGGTCACCATGCTGCTACTCCTTCATGTCCTGGTCCGATGCTAGTTGCCCAGCAGTGCCTGCGGAATCGCGTCCGGGGTCAGCCCCTCCGGATGCACAATGGTCCACCCGCCGCGCACGAGGTCCGCCTCGGCCTCCGCGTACGACGGGTCCGCCTCCAGCAGCAGCGCCACCTTCGCCTCGCGCCAGATCAGCGCGGTGGGCAGGCTGCCCAGCTCCTCGCCGATCTCGCTCGCCGGCGCCGCGTGCTGAGCGGCAAGCGTGCGCAGCGCCGCCACCACGGCCTCCTCGTCCTCGAATTCCTCGATCGCCTCGGCCCAGGCCCCAGCGACCTGCGGCGCGGGCTCCGCGGGCAGGGTTCGCTTCTCGACGCCCCCCGCACTCGTCTCCACACGCACACCCTGACCCGCAAGCCAGAGCACATTGGCCATGCGCAGGTACTCGTTCCACGCGTCGGCCTCCAGCACGCCCGCGGAGGTGTCCATGAACAGGCGCTCGGGCGCGAACTCGGTTGGCGAAAGTGGGCGCAGGTCCAGGCACGCCCCGCTCGGCAGGGCAACGCGGACCATGGAATCGACCACGCTCTGCTGCCTGCCCGGCGCGCCCAGCAGCAGTTCGGCCAGCCCGCGTCCCAGCGCGGGGAAGGTGGCGGTGCGCGGCGCCTTGAGGTAGCGCAGCAGCTGCTCCATGGGGGAGGCGAGGAGGAAGTCCACGGCGTCGCTGTCCAGCTTGGGCAGGCCCGAGATCGTCCGTCGCAGCTCCGCGGTGACCCACCAGGGGGCGGCGGCGTCGGCGCCCTCGCGCTCGAATCTGTCCAGGTCGGCGTCGGTGAGGTTCCACGGGATCGTGTCGTCCTCGTAGTGCAGGGTGGCGCGCTTGATCATGTCCTGTGGGAAGCGGAAGTGCGCCTGGCTGGCGTGGTAGGCGTAGCCGTCCGTGTACACGGCGACGGGGCGGACGTCGCCGCGGCGCCGGTGGGTGAACAGGAAGTCGGGGACCGTGTGCCCCTTGTTCACCTGCTCCTTCATCACCCACTGCTCGCCGCTGGCGCCGGGGAAGGTGATCTCCAGCTCCATGCGTCCGGCGTTCGGGCGATCCGCCACTGTGACGTTTCGCGCCTCGAGCGCGGCGCGCAGCACCTCGCGGAAGCGCAGCTCCAGGGTGGAACCCTCGTCGGGCGCGGGCGGGGTGGTCTGCGGCTCCCACGGCACCGCGAGCGCGTCCGCGCCGTCGGCCGGGTGGGCCTCGTTGCGCAGGATGGCGCGGATGGCGCGCTCGGCCGCGCCGCGCGAGGTCACGTCCTTGTGGCGGAACTCGGTGTAGGGGAGCAGGCAGTGCGCGCAGGCGAGGCGCTCGTCGCTGTGGCACTCGCACGCCGCCACGCGCCGGTAGGCCTGCTCGAACAGGCCGCGGACCTGCGCCGGGGACGCGAACTGGGAGAGGTAGCCGGTGCCGCCCGGCACGCTGTCGTGCAGGAGCAGCGCCTCGATCACGCCGCCGCCCGCCGGGTTGGGCACTGTCACCGTGTCCACCTTGAGGTGCTCCGGGTCGCCGCCGAGCACCTCCTTGAAGCCCAGGCGCAGTGCCGCGGTGAGGCTGGGCACGGTGGCCTTGTCGCCGGCGGTGAGCGTGCGCGGGATGTGCAGCAGCACGCCCTGGGTGCGCAGCGAACGGCCGAGCGCGGTGGTGACCGTGTCCTCGTCGCGCTCCTTGCGCTGCGGGCACCAGGGGCGGTGGTCCCACTTGCTGTTCTCGCCGCGGGCGGAGTCCACGTGGCCGCAGATCCGGCACAGCGTGAACAGGGGAGCGTCCACCTCGCGCCCGGCGAGCATGCGCGGCTGCGCCTGGCCCTTGCCCAGGTTGAACCAGCTCAGGTCCGCCTGCGGCAGGTACTCTGCGCCGAAGCCGCCGCTTAAGTACCAGTGCCCGCCGTCGGGGGCGTGCTCGGGCACCGCGAAGGACATGGCGGTGTGGAAGAAGGTGGTGCGGCGCTCCTCGGCGGAGGCGTCGATGGTGGCGTTGCTGCGGTCCACCTCGGCGGCCACCTTGCGCATCTGGATCACGTCCATGAGCTGGCCCTTATCGGCGAACGCTGCCGCACCACACCGCGGGCACGCGCCCACAACGCCAGCGCCACCCGTAGCGGCAGCGCTCGCCCCGCCGACGGCGACGCGCTCACCGTAGGAGCAGGCGGGGCACAGGCGCCACTGCTCCACGTTCTGGCCGTCGAAGCCCATCTCCACCGAGTCGATGGTCGCGGCGATGCCGCGGGCGTAGAAGGTCGCGCCCGGTGCGAGTTCTTGCAACGCAGAGGACACGCCGCGTTGGAGCTCGAAGCTTTCCGGCATGAACTCCATGGTGGTGGGGTTGAGGTAGGAGATGGCCACGGCGAGTTCTACGGAGTCGTCGATAAGCGTGAAGTTGGGCAGCAGCCCGTAGCGTTCCAGGGCGGAGACCCAGCGCTCGCGGAGCGCGAGCTCGTGCAGGTCGCGCTGGGTGCGCTTGAGCGCGGCGCTGACGCTGCGCTTTTCACGCTCGAGGTCCTCGTCGACAAATTCGGTGTCCAGAGATGCGGCGGCGTTGGCATCGCGCTTCTTCAGCTCGGCCTCCACGTCGCGCAGCGCGGCGGCGCGATCTTGCAGCACTCGTACCTCGGCGTTCCACTGCTCGCGCGCGGCGGTCAGCGCCGCGGTAAGCGTCTCTGGGCCTTGTCCGGTAGCCCAGGCGCGGACGCGTTCCAACAGCTCCGGGTCGAGCTCCTCGCCAGACAGCGAGTCCAGGAACTGGTCCACCTTGTCTTCCACGCCCGCGGCGATGACCTCCTGCAACACGGAGACCAGGGGCCGATCGGCGTAGCCGAAGACCGACTTCGCGTCGGTGGGGTCGACGCCGAGGGACTCCAGGTCGGTGGCGTCGATGAGGTAGGCGGCGAGCTGGCGGTGCAGGATCTCGGTGGCGGAGAGGAAGGCGGCGGGCGGGGCGACGGCGCCGGCGATCACGCTGAGCGGCTCGTTGAGCTTGGACAGAGTGGGCCCGCGGCCTTGGACGAAGGCGAGGACGAGCGAGTTGCCGGTCAGTCGCCCGGCGCGCCCGACGCGCTGCACGTAGTTGGCCACGGTGGTGGGCAGCGAGGCGAGCATGACGGTGGACAGGTCGCCGATGTCAATACCCATCTCCAAGGTTGGGGTGGCTACCAGCACGTTTGGGGCGTCGGCGGCGGGGTTCGCGCCGCCGCGGAAGGCGTGTTCGAGCGCGAGCCGTTCCTCGGGCGGGACCAGGCTCGTGTGCTCCTTGGCCACGACGGTGCGCGGTTGGGCGGAGGTGTAGAGGCTCCAGTAGTAGTTGGGTTCGACGGGCAGTTCCTCGTAGGTGCCGGAGCAGCCGGGGGTTGCGCAGGGCTGGTCTTGCATAAGGTTTCGCGCATGCTTATCGACGCCCAACTGCGCGTGGCAGATCCCACACCGCAACAGCTTCGGTGCGGCCTCACTGGAGACCACGACCTGCTCCGGCTCGAGCGCGTAGATGGTCCCGCCGGTCTTGGTCTGCACGGGTGTGACCGCATTCCTGCTGGCCAGGGCCTTGAAGAAGTCGCGGAGGACGGCTGCGGCATCGTGGGGGGACAGCCCCAGCATGGTGGAGGTCCAGCGGGCGTAGCGGCCGCGCGGGCTGGACAGGGGAGTAATGCCGCGGTCCTTGTCGTTTAAGGATTCGCCCACACGCGGGAACTCGGGCGCACCGCCGCGGGGGAAGGCGGGCACGCCCTTGGACTTGGCCAGCCGGTTGTGCAGGTGCCAGCTGTTGCCGTCGTCGCGCAGGTAGGACTTCAGCCACGGGTGGTTGATCCCGCCGCGCTCGCGGACCTGCTCGACCAGGCCGCGCGCCCAGCGCAGCTGCACGTCGGCGTCGCCGCTGATGGTGGACTGCTCGGCGGCGTGAGATACGGCCTCGCGGGCGGCGGAGGCAAGCACGGCGTCCGGGATGTCCACGCCCACGTTCAGCGCGCCGGTGAGCGTCAGCGAGCGGGCCAGGTCAGCGCGCTGGCCGAACTCCAGGGCGACGTCGAAGGCGAGGCGCTGCTTCGCCTCACGGGTGGCGCTGCGGCGGGCCTGGGCATCCGCGCTGAAGTCCCAGAACGGGCGGTAGTTCACCGTGTCGGCCAGCTCCGGGGGCAGGAGCTCGTAGCGTGCGCGGGCGGGGTCGTTGTCGGGGGAGTGGTACACGGCGGCGTCGATAATGCGCTGCGGCATCTCGGCGAGGCTCACCGTCTCATCGCCCACGACCGCGTAGGTGAAGGTGCGCAGCGCGAACGCGTGGGAACGGGACTGGACAAAGCCGGCGCGGTGGGCGGCGTCCTGCACGGAGTCGGCGAAGACGAGCGTCTTCTTCTCGTCCTGATCCAGCTCGCCCATGCCGAAGAGGTTGGACAGCCCCACGGACAGCAGCGTGGCCACGCGCGAACCGATGAAGCGGATGGTGTCCGGCTCGCCGCACGACGGGCAGACCTGGTCCTTGGCGTAGTCGGCGGCGTCTTGGCCCGAGTAGGTGAGCACGGGCACGGAGGTGCCGCGCAAGAGCTCCTCCGCGCTGGGGGCGGCGGTGGACAGCGCGCGGGTCTCCGTGTGCAGCCACATGGGGGTGCGCTTGCCCTCGGGGTCGCGGGTGGCGGTGAAGTCCACACCGTCGGTGGTGGCCTGGCGCAGCTCGTTGATGGCGGTGATCAGGGGGCGCTGGCGCTCGATGTGCTCGATGGACTGCGTGCGGATCTCCGCCGGGTCCAGCATCGGCGCCTCGGTGCCCGGCTCCAGGCTGGTCATCCACCCGGCGCGCCCGCAGGCACGGCAGTAGCAGGCGGGCAGCCACACGGCGGGGGCTTGCTCGTCCGTGGCTTCGGCGGTGACGTCGGCGCCCTCGCCGACCACGCCGTCGTCGTACCAGCGGAACTCCTTGCCGTCCGCGGTGGGGGTCACGGCGCGGTCGATGCGCGATACCTCGCGCACCCACAGGTGCGTATCCACACCCGGCAGTCGCTTGCCCTCAAACCCGTACTTCTCGCCCGCGAGCGCGCGCAGGTGCGCCACCGCCGTGAGCAGGTGCGTGACAAACTCGGCGGCCTCGTCGCCCCTGAGCTGGCGCACCACTGCCTGCCCCAGCACCGCCTCCGGCAGGGCGGTCGCCTCGCCCGCGCGCGCCACCATCGGCCGCGCCTGCGCCGCTGCCTCGATGATCGCCCTGGTCAGCGGGTGTTGCGCGTACGCGGCGATCGTCGCCTCGAGCGCCTCGCCGCAGCCCCACACGCGCCTGCGAAACACGTCCAGCACCACCTCGGCGTGCTCGCGCCCCGTCGCGTCCCCCGCGATCGCGCCCAGCACCTCACGGATGGCGTCTACGCTGGGCATTTCGCCTATCGACGCCCCCTCATTCCCCCCATACGTCCCCGCCATCTCCGCCTGCCACTGGTCGAAGGTCAGCGCGGTTTCTCCGATCAGCGCGTCGGCGGGGAAGGGCTCGCCGAAGATGGTGCGCGCGAACTCCAGGATGCGGCCCGTATCGCCCTCGCCGCCCAGCGTGGCCGACGTGGCCACCGGCGTGACCCGGCCCAGCGGGTTGTCCGCGTACTCGCCCAGGAACCCGTCCGGCTGGTGCGACTTCAGCATGAGCCCCAGGCGGCGCAGGAGGAGCGCGACGTCGGTGCCCTGCGCGCCGTCGTAGGTGTGGAACTCATCGAGCACCAGGTACTGCAGGGAGGTGGCGCTCGCACGCCAGATGTCGCGGTCGGCGGGGCGCAGGAGCAGCTCATCCAGCATCTTGTAGTTGGTGAGCAGGATGTCCGGCGGGTTCTTGCGCAGGGTGTCGCGGTCCGTGATCAGCGAGTCCTCCGTCACCTTGGTCACGCCCGTGTTCTGGTCGCCGACGTAGATGCCGGCGTCCACGCCCTCCAGCCCCGCCTCCGAGGTGAGGAGGGCGGCCAGGCGGCTGGCCTGGTCGTTGGCCAGCGCATTCATGGGGTAGAGCAACAGCGCTTTGACGCCGCGCTGGCCCTTCTCCCGCATCCGCTTCGCGTGCGCGAGGATGGGGTAGAGGAAGGCCTCCGTCTTACCCGAGCCCGTGCCCGTGATCACCAGGGTGGGCTCTGGGCGACGCTCGCCCGCCTGGGTGCGGCTGCGCAGGCGCTGAAAAGCTTCTGCCTGGTGGTGATAGGGAGTAAACCAGGCGGGGAGCCACCCCAGCAGCCCCTCCCACTGCGTGGCGCGCGCATACGGCAGGCGGGTGCGCACGTAGGGGCCGCGGAACATGCCGGTCTCGGTGTCGTCCAGAAACGACCTCAGCGCCTTCGCAGTATCCGGGTTGGCCAGCGAGAACGTCGTGGTGAGGTACTCAGTGACGCCCTCAAGGACGTGCGCGGACGCGTGGACGGGAAGAAGAGTAGACACGTCTTCCTACTGTATTGGCCAACTAAAGACCGTGCATTAATGGGGAACAGGAATTCGTTGAATAATTACAAGATCGAGCAATCCAATCGCTCGCCTGCAATTGTGGCTCGAGTGCCTGTCCTGTGTCCGCTAGCGCGAAAAACCCAAGCCAGAACACCTTTGATTAGACAATTCAATGAAGATGTTCTCTGCAATTCATCACTGACATGCTCAATCTTCGCTATCTGGGTTGCAGCCAACTCTAAATCAGACTCAACATCCTTCATTCGGCAGGTTGACAAGCAATGACTCGTCAAATTCCCACGTTTCACTAGCCAGACCAATCAATGAATTATTCTTCTTCAGCATTACTTCAAGTTGCTTATAAAACTCAATTACTTCCTTCCGATTCCTCAAATCGGAAACCCAAGCGCGTGCTAGCCGAGTAAACCCACTTTCAAATCTCTTCCAAACCTGCTTATAGACCTCACGCTTCGCACGACCTTTGGGTTTATTTAAATTATCCGATAGGTAGTCGAGAACCACTTTTTCAAACACGCTATAGGAATAGCCCTCGTGACGCATTTGACGGCTATCCCAGAAGCTTCGCTCATCTTCCTTAATCTTTTTCCCGTATTCTACAAGAAACTTCTCCGGCGAATCCCCCCCAGGAAGAAATATCAATTTATTTGATTTATTGGCTGAGTTGCTTTGGTCTCCGTCAAGCACACCGAAGGCGGGCGTTTCAGCCCAGAGGTCTCTCACAGCAAACAACTGCTTCAGAATAGATGCCCCCATGTTAACTTCCACCAATCTCAACTTGGCGGCAATTTGAGTGAATCCTGGATCAACCTGCGACAGAATTCTAACGAGTTCATTGAATACAGTCCGCGCCTCAGCATCCTCCATCAGTACAAAAATCTCGTTGTTACTTAGGAGAGCTTCTCTAGTTAAAGTACTTAAATCCATTCTAAAACTAGCCATCGACGGCTCTTGTTCCAACTCTGCGCTTCCATTCGCAAGCGACCTAAAGTACAGAATATTATCTTTATGACGCAAGCCTTCCTCTAACACGTTAAAGCTGTGTGACGTAAAGAAGACTCTGATATTCCAATCTTTGGACTCTTTACGAAGCTTGCTCATGAGATCTATTTGCATCGCCGGATGCAATGTTGCGTCAAATTCATCAATTAACAGAACTGATGGACTTTTCTCGGTTTTCGTCGCGTACTCTTTCAGAGCTTGAAACGCATATAGTATTACGAATACATTATCTTGGCCTGCTGAAACTGTGTTTGAATCAACACCATCCGTCGTGGTGTCAAAACTACCTGCTAGCTTTCCCCCATCCCACGAACCCGTCTCAGTTTGCAGCAATTTTAGTCTCGCAATACGGCTGTACGCTTTCTTAAGTTCTTCCATCGACTCGTCAGATAGAACATGCCGTTTCTTGAACCTAATTTGATCATCAATTTCCCCTGGCGCTGACAGCCTCGAAAGCCCTAAGTAGATCGCAGGCACCGACGGAAGGCCCCACGGCTTAGATTGACTGTAGTAGGGAATAAGGCGATGTCGCGCGTCCTGTTTGGAGTTGTGCCTTCTGAAATCCAAACTCCTTCCGCCTTCATAACGGACAGTAAAAAGCGTGCCGACAGTACCTAGCGAGGGGTCGCTATATTTTGAGTCTCGGATCAGTTGTTCGACTTTAAGATTAAGTACTTTCGAGAATCCCGACAATAGCTTATTCCGTGCTACCTCCTCCATCCAGGGCAGACTACCCACTGGCCGTTGAAAAGCATTGCTAAGCAAATATAAAATGCTGCTTTTCCCGATGCCGTTAGCTCCACTAATGATGTTTAGTCCGGGAGAAAAAGGGATCTCGATGTCCGTGAAGCTTCTGTATGAAACTATTTTTATTGACTCAACGTGTCCGGACCAGGGTTCTTTAGAATTTGGAGTTGCTTGTTCAGAACTAGCGTTTTCACTATTCGAGGTCTCAGTCATGCTTTCTCCAATTCCGATGGAATTCTTAAATCTTTTGAAAAAAAGAGGTACTCCCTCTTGCTTTGCCTACTGTTCAAGGAGTAGCGAAGTGTCAGGTAGCGCATGCGCAATTCACGATAGATTTCTCGGGCCAATGGGTGTTCGTCGTAAGAGACGATAAACGCGCATCCGCTGTCTACAATCTGCCTGCTAAAGACACAATGGTCTTTTTGGGAGAAACTATTGTGGTAAAGGGCGGAGCCTTTGCCAATGTACGGAGGGTCAGCGTAAACAAAATGCTGATCCGATACCAACCTTAATTTCTCCAGCAAGATGCCGGCATCATCAGAAAATACCTGGATTTGCTCACGATGTTGATAGATTTTTTCGATTTTTTTACACAGATTGTCAATTGTTGTGGGCGTCAGACGCGCATCAAGTTTCGTCACACCACTTTGCGACTTCCCCCCAACTGGCCCGCCACGCAAAATTCCTGCGCGGTTTGTACGGTTAAGGAATAAGGTTGCGAACGCATGCTCTGGAGTCCATTGCTTAGACTCGTCTTCATAGATAGCACGTTGCATAACCCATGATTCCATGTCGACGGGCGTATCAAATAGGCGATCACAAAGGTAACCAGGCTCTGCAAGTACCGTTCGCCAAAAATTCGCAATGGCGGGATCAACATCATTCAAAATAATCGAAGGCACATCTCCTTCGAAGAGAAACTTGAGTGCCAATCCCGCACCACCAGCGAAAGGCTCTACATATGTCCGATCCGACATTTCGTTAACGCGGAGAATCGAAGCGATCTGTTCATATACCTGCGATTTTCCACCCGGATAGCGCAGTGGTGTGTGTGTAATCGGCACTCTTAAACCACCTCATGTCCTCAAAATGCAGGCGTCAACTTCAAATTCCAACTAGATTAATGGCTACATCTTACGCTAGATTCTTGGACAACGCTTCGATTCTTGCAGACAACAGGGAACTACTAGACCCTCCCACCTGGGGGTTCCCAGGGCTCAAGCGAGGGCCCGGGGAAATCTGTCACTCCCCAAGGCCCCAAAGGCCCGAAGCCCCAAGGGCCCCAACCCCCAAAATTCCCTGCCTAATCCAACTCAGCCAGCAACGCATCCAGCGTCGCCTCAGCGCCAACCTCGTGGAGCGACTTCAACACGCGGGCGTAGGGCTCGGTGAAACGCTCGTCGTCGACAAGGTCGCCGAAGACCTCGCGGTCGCGCAGGAAGGCGAGGACATCCTCGCGGGTGCCCTGCGCGGTTTCCTGCAGGCGATCCGCCATGCGGTCGACCACCTTGATCGGGTTGCCCTGCTCGTCCACACCCTCGGCGTAGCGGGCCCAGGACGCAACGATCGCGGCCGACAGCGTCACGGGAGCCGCGCCGGATTCCAGGTTCTCGCGCACGACCGGGAGCAGCCACTTCGGGATACGGTCCGAGGACTCCGCGCACAGGCGCGCGACGGTGTCCTTCACCGCGGCGTTGCCGAAGCGGGCGATGAGCTGGTGGCGGTAGGCGTCCAGGTCCACGCCCGGCAGCGGCCGCAGCGACGGGGTGCCCTCGCGCTCCATGTAGGCAAGCAGGAAGTCGCGGAAGCGCTTGTCCGCCATCACATCGTGGACAAACTCGTGGCCGGCGAGGTGGCCGAAGTAGCACAGGCCCTGGTGGGAGGCGTTGAGGAGGCGGAGCTTCATCAGCTCGTAGGGCACGACATCTTGGACAAGCTCAACGCCCACCTTGCCGTAGTCGGGGCGGCCGGCGACGAAATTGTCCTCCAGCACCCACTGGGTAAAGTCCTCGCACACCACGGGCCACTCGTCGACGTAGCTGAACTTCTGGGTGATGTCGGCGCGGTCGCCGTCCGTCGTCTCCGGGGTGATGCGGTCCACCATGGAGTTGGGGAAGGTCACGTTGTCCTCGATCCACTCGGCGAGCCCCGGGGAGACGGCGGTGGCGAAGGCGTGGAACATGCGCTGCGCCATGTGGCCGTTGCCCTGGATGTTGTCGCAGGACATGATGGTGAACGGGCGGGTGCCGCGCTCCTTGCGGGTGAGTATCGCCGCGGTGATCAGGCCGTAGAAGGTGGTCAGGGAGGCGAAGTCGCCTGCCTGCAGCGCCTCGATGTCGGCCGCGATGTGCGGGTTGTGCAGGTCAAACTCGCCGCGGACGTGGTCGAAGTTGTAGCCGCCCTCGGTGACCGTGAGCGAGACGATCTTGATCTGCTCATCCGCAAGCTTATCGACGGCCACCTGCGGGTCGTCCGGCGCAAAGACGTAATCAATGATGGAGCCGACCACGCGCGCGTGCTCCGAGCCGTCCGGCGCCTTCTCGGTGACGGTGTAGAGGCAGTCCTGGGACTTCAGGGCGTCGCGCATGCGGGAATCGCCAGGCATGACGCCCATGCCGACGATGCCCCAGTCGGTGTTCAGGCCCTGGGAGAGGAGCTTGTCCAGGTAGAGAGCCTGGTGGGCGCGGTGGAAGCCGCCGACGCCGAAGTGGACGATGCCGGGGGTGACGGCGGAGCGGTCGTAGGTGGGGACGGCGACGTCGGTGCTTTCAGCGATCTGCTGCAGGGTGTCGTTGGAGAGGTGGATGGTCATGGTGCTTCCTTAAGCAAGTGAGGTGGTGTGGGGGACGCCGTCGAAACCGGGCTGCGTGCCCTTGAGCTGGGTGCCCATCCAGGCGGCGAGGAGGAACAGGGCGCAGAAGATGAGGATCAGGCCGGTGGCGCCCACGAGCGGGTAGAACACGGCCACCAGCAGCGGGCCGGCCGCGACCGCCCCGCCGACGCCCAAGTTGTAGGCGGCCATGGCGGCACCGGGGCGCTCCGGGTTGAGCGAGACGGCGATGGGGGAGAGCGGGACGAACCCGGCCAGGGCCACGCCGAGGAGGCAGGCCGCGACCAGCGAGAGGGCGAAGCCGACGCCGTCGGGCAGGCCCGCGTCCACGGAGAGCATCGGGACGAAGTACACCAGCGCGAGCGCGATGCAGCAGGAGATGGCGCCGGCCCAGACGACGGTCTTGGACCAGCCGATCTTGTCGCCGACGATGCCAAACAGCGGGTTGAACGGCAGGTTGACCAGGTAGATCACCGTGGTCATGATGAGGAACCACTCAAGCGGCCAGTCCAGCCGCTCGGAGAAGTACGCCGGGAAGAACACCGCCATGGCGTAGGTGGGGATGGAGTTGATGGTGCGGATGACGGCGACGTAGATGGCGCGCTTGTCGCGGGCGAGGAGACGGAAGGACTCGCCAAGCGTGTCGCGGATGTCGTCCGGGTTCTCCACCAGCGGCTTGCGGCCGCGCGCTTCCTTCACGCCCAGCAGCGCGATGAGCGCGCCAATAACGACGAGAGCCAGCGAAATCCACAGCGTCTGATAGAAGGAGAGGTGGAAGACGCCGATGGAGACGGTGGCCACGAGCGCGCCCAGCGTGGGCAGGCCCGCGGAGAAGCCGACGTAGAACCAGCCGGTGCCCGCGCCGCGGTGCTCCGGCGCGGAGACGGCGGTGATCCACACCAGGAAGGCGTAGGCGAAGAGCGGGTAGCCGAACCCGCGCAGTCCATACAGCGCGAAGATGAGGAACTTGCTGTTCATCGGCAGTGCGACGGTAAGCAGTAGCACCTCCAGCACTACCCAGATGGCGGCGCCGATGATCATCACCTTGCGCGGCCCCCACAGGTCCGACAGGGCGGCGGCGGAGAACGCGGCGATGGCCACGCTCACGCCGTACACGGTGACCAGGGTGCCCACGAGGGAGACGTTGAAGCCGTGCTCGCCGGAGAGGAACGGTTCCAGGATGTTGGTTTCTACCCCGTCGCCGATCATGAAGATGGTGAGGCCAACAAAGCCCCACAGCAGCGGTCGGGGGAAGCCAAGCCGATCGGCCCAGTCTTTGGGCCGTGTTGCTTGTGTTTGCAAGATTTGCTCCAGCCTGCAGTAAGAATGTGAATGGTGTAGATCACATGACTGCGGATGTGTGTGACCTAGATCAACAGGTAGCACCGCTTTCACATTTAATGCAACATCCTGTGAAATATTTTGTAAATATCCGCCCCCGCACAGGGGTATTGCCACACCGAAAGCAACATTGCGTAACACGCCAATGTTAGATTTTGTGGCAGCTGCGGACCCACCCCAGGACGAAAGTACGCACATGAGCCAACAAACACTCCGCCAGGCGGCGCTAATGGACGAGCTCCGCCTGCGGGGCGACACAAAGACGGTTGACCTCGCCGACACGCTGGGCGTGAGCTCGATGACGGTCCACCGCGACCTCCGGGCCCTGGCCTCGGTGGGCAAGGTGGAGCTCTTCCGCGGCGGCGCGCGCCTGAAACACGGCGAGTTCCGCGAACGCGACGTGGCCATCCGCCGCGCCACCAACACGCAGGTCAAGCAGGCGCTGGCCACCCGGGCCGCGGCGCTCATTGAGCCCGGCATGGTCATCGCCCTCGACGACTCGACCACCGTCGGCGCGATGGTCGACGCGGCGCTGGACGCCCACCCGGCCGGCCTGATCACCCACTCGTTGTCGGTGCTCAGCCACATCGCCACCACCGCCCGCCCGCAGGAGGGCCTGGTGCTCACCGGGCTGGGCGGGCGCTACGTCGCCGCCACCGACTCCTTCCTCGGCGCCTCCACGTGCCGGGCGATGGACACGCTGACCGCGTCGATGTCCTTTGTCTCCACCACCGCCATCAACGGCGACGCGCTCTGCCACCCGGACGAGGACGCCGCGGTGACCAAGACGGCGCTCATCGGGTTGGGCCAGCGCAAGGTCCTCGTGGTGGATTCTTCCAAGTTCGCGGTGGAGGGGATGCACTTCGTCGCAAAGCTCTCTGCCTTCGACGACATCGTCATTGACCAACACACCACCGACCAACACAACCGCGTCCTGGAGGAGTCCGGCGCCACGATCCACGTCGTGCGCACCGACGAGCCCGCGCGCGCCACCACAACCGCAAGCTAGGAGCCACTATGTCATTTGTACTCGGAATTGATTCGTCCACCCAGTCGACGAAGGCGCTGCTTGTGGATGCCGCCTCGGGCGAGGTCATCAACCAGCGCCGCGCCGCCCACCCCACGGGCACGCAGGTGGATCCGACCGCCTGGCTGGACGCGATGCGCGAGGCCACCGCGGGCCTGCTCGAGCGCGCCGACGCCGTGCCCGTGGGCGGCCAGCAGCACGGCATGGTCGCGCTCGACCGCGACAACCAGGTGGTGCGCAAGGCCATGTTGTGGAACGACACCTCGTCGGCGCCGCAGGCACGCACGCTTATCGACGAGCTCGGCGGACCCCGGGCCTCCGCCGAGAAGGTGGGCAGCGTGCTGGTCGCATCCTTCACCGGCACGAAGCTGCGCTGGATGCGCGACCACGAGCCGGACAACGCCCAGCGCACGGCCTCGGTCTGCCTGCCGCACGACTACCTCACCTGGCATTTGGGCGGGCGCGAGTGCTTGACGACGGACCACGGCGACGCCTCCGGCACCGGCTACTACTCCACCCGCGACCGCGTCTTCCTCCCCGAGCTGGCGGAGCGGTACCTCGGCTCCCAGGTGGCGCTGCCGCGGATTGCGGAGCCGAGCGAGATCGTGGGCACCACCGCGAGCGGCGCCAAGGTCGCGGCCGGCACCGGCGACAACATGGCAGCCGCGCTGGGGATGAGCCTGGAGCCCGGCGACGTGTGCGTGTCCATCGGCACCTCAGGGGTGGCCAGCGCGGTCTCCACCAAGAGCGTGCACGACAAGACCGGCGGCGTGACGGGCTTTTGCGACGCCACCGGCAACTACCTGCCGCTGGCCTGCACCCTCAACGGCGCGAAGGTGCTGGACTTCGCCGCGACCATGCTGGGCGTGGACCACCAACAGCTGGCGGAGCTGGCGCTGGCAGGCACGCCCGGCGCGCACGGTGTGACGCTCCTGCCGTACCTGGATGGCGAGCGCACCCCGAACCGGCCCAACGCGAAGGGCCAGTTCTACGGCATCACCACAACCACCAGCCGCGAGGACATCGCGCGCGCCGTGGTGGAGGGCCTGCTGTGCTCCATGCGCGACGCGATCGAGGCGCTGCAGCGCGCCACCGGCGTGACCACGGAGCGCGTCCTGCTCATCGGCGGCGGCGCGAAGAGCGAGGCGGTGCAAAAGATCGCCCCGACCATCTTCGGTGCCCCGGTGGTGGTGCCCAAGGCGTCCGAGTTCGTCGCGCTCGGCGCGGCCCGCCAGGCAGCGTGGGCGCTCTCGGACGAGGCGGAGCCGCCGCAATGGGGCGTGCATGATGCACAGACCTACGAGGGGACCTACTCCGAGCAGGCCGTTGCGCAGTACGAAGCGCTTCGCGACGCCACCGAGCACTTCGACGAGTTCGGCCAGGAGTCCTAGAGGCGCCGGAGGATGAGGTCGGCGGTATCCTCCGGGCCTGCCGACTACCCCCAAGCGTGAACGAATGTCACAAACGCTTGTGCATGAACTTCCGACTGCCCTATACTTCCACCCCATAGTTACGTGCATCACATGCATTGCAAAGGAGTGACAGTGGAAGCCACACAACACGAAGAGAGGCCAGTCACTAAATGGGACCTGGCCGGCATTCCAGATCCAATTAAGTGGGGCTTCCCAGCTGTCCTACTCTTCATGACGGCGGTGGGTGTGGAATCCAACTTCCTCACACCCCACCTCGTCGCCGGTCTGAACACCTCTGAAGCCACGGTCTCCTGGGTTATCACCGGCTACTCCTTGACCGTTCTCGTCGCGAGTTACTTGTCCGGTGCGCTGGCCGACCTCTTCGGCCCGAAGCGAGTCATGCTCGCCGGAGCGGCAGTGTTCATCGTCTTCCAATTCGCATTCATTTTTGCTATCAGCACCGGCAACCTCCACTTGGTCGGCCTGACGTACTTCATCCGCGGCTTCGGGTTCCCCCTGTTCGCCTTCGCGTTCCTCGTCTGGATCAACCACCTTGCCCGACCATCAAAGCTGGGCACGGCGATTGGCTGGTTTTACGTCATGTTCACGGGCGGGCTCCCCACGCTCGGCTCGCTGGTCGCCTTCGGTGTTATTCCGGCCTTTGGGGGTGGCTTTGTCGGTGAGACTGCTGCCCTCTACATGTCCATCGCGCTCGCTGCCGTCGGCACAGCCCTCGCGTGGTTCGGGTGCCGGGACCAGACAGGATTGCGCCGACTCGCAGAGCCTGCCATGTCCAATTCCGAGGTACTCATGTCTGGCCTGCAGCTGCTAGTGTCCAACAGCAAGGTCCGCGACGGCTTCCTTGTCCGCATGATCAACACGGCACCGCAGTTCGGCATGTTCATCATCCTCCCCGCCGTGATCTCCGATGAGCTCGGATGGGGCCAATCCCGCTGGCTGATGATGACGGTGATCGTCTACGCCGGCAATATCCTGTTCAACGCAGTGTTCGGCGCTATTGGAGATAAGCACGGTTGGGTGTCCACGGTCCGCTACTTTGGCATCTTGGCCTCGTCCATTGCACTCCTGGCCTGGTGGTACGTTCCGCACTGGGTTGAGCCCGGCTCCACCTCCGGCTACGTCCTTGCCGTCATTGCCGGTACCGCGTACGGCATCTTCTTGGCGGGGTTTGTCCCGATGGGAGCAATCGTCGCCGCGAACGCGCCTGGCCAGGAGGGCGGCGCCATGGCGATGTACACTACCGCCGCCGGTGGCGCGACCTTCCTTGGTTCGCTTGTAGTCGCCGTGGTACTCAACGTGACCGGCTGGTTCAACCTCGGCAGCTACGCACAAAACACAGCCGTTGTCTGGGCTTTCGTGGCACTGTACGCCGTCGCCTTCATCTTGGTGGGACGCCTGCGCACGCGACAGGACGACCCCGAGTACCGGAAAGAATTGAAGCGCAAGGACGCCGCTCTAGTCGATGCCGCCTAGCCGGGCGAAGTCCTGCACACGATAGTGGCCGACTGGTTACCGCTACATCCTGCGAAGGATCAACTCTGCGGTGGCCACGTCGGTCACTAGCTTTTTAAAGAAGCCCGCTCGGGCGGCCACGATGATGCTTTCCACTTTCTTGGGGCCGACTGCGCAGCCCAGTGTCTCCGGGATGGCCATCAATTGCTCGCGCGAAATGTGCACCGTGCGTTCCGAGTTTGGGAAGCTCAGTTCGCGCCCCTGGGAATCAAAGAAGTGGAGGCACACGTCCCCGACGGCCGAGGGGAGCGCATCCTTCGGAATGGCCTGAGAGATGGACACGCGGCCCGTCGTGCGGGAACCAATGCCAACGATGGCTCCACGCGCTCGCTCCCACTGTGCTCGGACATTCAGGAAAGACTCGTCTTTTTGCAGCGCTTCAAACACCGGCGCAGACGGGATCGCCTCCGCGAAGAGCGCCGTGTATTCCGCGTTGGAATTCAAGGCGAGGCGTCGCACCGTTTCGTTGGTCTGGTACCACACCTCGGGTTCGTGGGCCCCTCCCACCGCGGGGACGAGTTTGGTGTAATCCAGGCCGCTACATTGCATGTTTGCTATCCCCGCTGTTGCCATTCCTGACGCAACCACGACGGAATCGCCCGGACGTAGGTTCATCTCTTTCAGCGCAGTCTGCACCGCAGGCTCCATGCCGTAATCAAACGCGGGAGACTGCGAACCTGGAGCCAGGTAGACGCAACGCAGCCCAAGCGCATCCGCCAGCTCGCGCGCCAGTGGAGTCATGGTCGTCGCGCTGGGACGCACCACCCGGATCTGCACAATTCCGGCTTCACGGGCGCGTGACAGCAAGCGCGACACGGTTGGGCGAGAGACACCTAATGCAGCCGCGACCTGGGATTGCCCCAATCCAACCTCGTAGTAGAGCCGTGCCGCCTCATAGAGTTTGCCCTCATCTGCGTCTTCCATGCCTGGGATTCTATGGGGTCTTCGGACACAGCGAAAGCGCACGCACAAAAGTGCTTGACATGCGTTCAAGCAGGTCATAGTGTGTTATCTGCAACACTTTTTCATCTCAAATGAGAGGCCTCGCAATGAACCTACCTTCTGAAATGCGCGCCGTGGTCTGCCACGGCCCGGAGGACTACCGGTTGGAAACCCGCCCGGTGCCTACCCTCGGGGAAGACGACATTCTGATTCAGGTCGAGGCCGTGGGCGTCTGCGCATCGGATCTGAAGTGCTACCACGGCGCCGCCAAGTTCTGGGGCGGAGATGGACGCGAGCAGTGGGCCCAGGAAAACGTCATCTCTGGCCACGAGATCACCGGCACTGTGGTCAAGGGCTCCGAGTCGGGGCTGAACTTCCACGGTGTCGAGGTTGGTGACCGCGTGGTCGTCGAGCAGATCGTTCCGTGTGGCGAGTGCCGCTACTGCAACCGTGGCGAGTACTGGATGTGCGGTCCCCACGACATGTTCGGCTTCCGCAACTTCGACGGCGGCATGGCTGAATACATGCTGATCCCAACCCGAGGCCTCGTGCATAAGATCTCCAATGAGATCCCGGCCCATCACGCCGCCTTCACAGAGCCGCTTTCGTGCGCGCTGCACGCTGTTGAGCGCGCGCAGCTCCAGTTCGAGGACACCCTGGTCATCGCTGGTGCAGGCCCGATTGGCCTCGGCGTCATCGCAGGTGCCCGCCAGAAGAACCCGCTGCGCATCATCGCCCTGGATATGGACGACAAGAAGCTTGAGCTGGCGAAGCGTTGCGGTGCGGACCTGACCATCAACATCCGTAACGAGGACGCTGTTGCGAAGGTCAAGGAGCTTACCGACGGCTACGGCGCCGATGTCTACATCGAGGCCACCGGCCACCCGTCCGGTGTGGTGCAGGGCCTGGAGATGCTGCGCAAGCTGGGCCGCTTTGTGGAGTACTCCGTCTTTGGCTCCGAGACCTCCGTGGACTGGTCGATCATCTCTGATGACAAGGAGCTCGACGTCTACGGCGCGCACCTCGGCCCCCACACCTGGCCCGCCGCGATCAAGCTCATCGAGTCTGGCACGCTGCCACTCGACGACATCTGCACCGACCAATTCGGCCTGGAACAGTTCCAGGACGCGCTTGATCTGGTCGGCGACTCCAGCGGGGCATCGGTGAAGGTGTCCATTCTGCCGCAGAAGTAGGTTCCAATGACCAAGCTTTTCCTGGACCCTGCCGAGTTCTCGGAGGACCAACTCGACGGGTTTGTTGACCTGTATTCAGACCGGCTCACGCGCGTCACTGGCGGAGTTGTCACGCATCCGCCGAAGGAACCTCAAGTCGCGGTGGTCGTGGGCGGTGGCTCTGGCCACTACCCGGCCTTCGCAGGCCTAGTTGGGCCGGGGTTTGCATCCGGCGCTGTGGTGGGAAACATCTTTACCTCACCGTCTGCTGCGCACGTTTATTCCGTGGCAAAGGCTGCGAACCAAGGCAAGGGCGTCATCCTTACGTTTGGCAATTACGCAGGCGACAACATGAACTTTGGCATCGCGGCCAAGCGTCTCAACGCAGAGGGGATTGATACCCGCATTGTCGTTGTCACTGATGACGTCGCCTCTGCCTCCACGCCCGAAGACCGACGCGGTATCGCCGGTGACTTCACTGTTTTCAAGGCCATGAGTGCAGCTGCCGCGGCCGGCAAGTCCCTCGACGAGGTAGAGCGAATTGGCCGCCACGCCAACGACATGACCCGAACGATGGGTGTGGCGTTCTCCGGGTGCACGATGCCTGGCGCCACTGAACCGCTTTTCGACGTCCCACAGGGAAAAATGGGAGTCGGTCTAGGCATTCACGGCGAGCCGGGAATCAAGGACGAAACGATCGGAGACGCTGAGGAGATCGCTGATCTGCTGGTCAGCCACGTCCTCGACGCTGAGCCGAGCGACGCTGCGTCTGACCGCGTCGCGGTGATCCTCAACGGGTTGGGCGCGACGAAGTACGAAGAGTTGTTCCTCACGTACGGCAAGGTCGCGGCCAAGCTTCGCGCCGCGGGTTTTTCCATCGTCGAGCCGGAGGTGGGCGAGCTTGTGACCAGCCTGGACATGGGTGGAATCTCGCTGACGCTCATGTGGCTCGACGATGAGCTTGAAGCAGCGTGGCACGCGGAGGCATACGCCTGCGGTTACCGCAAGAGCCACGCACCGCTGAAGACGCTCGATCCGACTGCCGTCAGTACCGCGACCAATGAGGCTGAGGTGGAGCTCACCGAACCGGAGGGCGATGCTGTCGCGGTGGCCGAGCAGGTACGGCGCGGCATCGGCATCGTCGCCCAGCTGATGAAGGATCAGGAGTCTCACCTGGGCAAGATCGACGCCATCGCCGGTGACGGCGACCACGGCCGCGGCATGGTGCGCGGCACTTCCGCGGCACAGAACGCGGTGGACAAGCTGGTGGCAAAAGCCGGCTTCACCCCTTCCTCGTCGGACCAGCTCCGTACCGCCGGTGCTGCGTGGGCTCTCGAAGCCGGAGGCACGTCTGGCGTCCTGTGGGGCGCTGGTTTGGAGGCCGCCGCCGGTACCTCCACCGTGACAGAAGGAGTCGCCGCGTTTGCAGACACGGTCCAGCAGCTTGGCGGGGCGCAGGTCGGTGACAAGACGCTGCTTGACGCACTCATCCCGTTCCGCGATGCGCTTGCCGCTGGATCGTCATTCAGCGATGCTGCGGATGTCGCGGTGAAGGCCGCGGAGGCGACCTCTGATCTGGTGCCGCGCAAGGGCCGCGCCGCGCCCCTTGCCGAAAAGTCCGTTGGACACCCCGACGCAGGTGCGATCTCATTCTCCATGATCGCGCAGCGTCTTGCTGAAGAATTCACCCAAGAAGCAAACTGATAGGAGCGAACGATGACAGAAAAGCTGCGCATGATCGTCGGATGCGACGACGCTGGATTGCAGTACAAGGAGGAGATCAGGAAGCTCCTCGAGGCTGATGAGCGCGTCGAGTCTGTGACGGACATCGGAGTGAACGAAGACGAGCACACGCCGTACCCGTCCGTAGCTATCGAGGCCGGCGAGCGGATTGCGAAGGGCGATGCTGACCGCGCGGTGCTCATCTGCGGAACCGGCCTTGGCGTGGCAATCTCCGCCAACAAGGTCAAGGGAATCCGTGCGGTCACCGCGCACGACTCCTTCTCCGTGGAGCGCTCCATCCTGTCCAACAACGCGCAGGTGCTGTGCATGGGGCAGCGCGTTGTGGGTATTGAGTTGGCGAAGCGTCTGGTGGGCGAGTGGATCGGCTACGTCTTTGACGTCAATTCCCCGTCCGCCAAGAAGGTCCAGGTCATTACCGACTTTGAGGCTGGCTGCTAAACCGGCTTCGCCCCTACCCCCGAGCCGCCAGGTTGTGCATGATGCCTGCCGTGCTCGGGTATAGCTTTTTGTAGTCCTGGTACAGCGCATCGAAGTCGAAGTCCGCGGACGGCACGAACTCCTTGCTCACCGGGTTCCACGCATCGATGCTGTCCGCCATCCCGATGGTTTGGGCGACCATGAAGGCATCGCCTAGCGACGCCCCAATGTGGTACTTCCGGCGCGTCTGCACTCGCCCCGTCACGTCGGTGACAATTTGCGGCCACAGGTCCGCGGTGAGCCCGCCGCCGGCGCAGGCGATGCGGTCAATGCGCAGGCCGGACTGCTCCATCACCTCGATGTTGTGGCGCACCGCCAGCGCTGTTCCCTCGAGCGCCGCGCGGTACAGGTGCCCGCGGGTGTGGTGCAGCCGCAGGCCCGCGATGACGCCGCGCGCGTCCGGGTCCTGGATGGGCGTGCGCTCGCCCTCGAAGTAGGGCAGGACCAGCAGGCCTTCTGAGCCCGCGGGCACGGCCGCCGCCTCCTTGGTCAGCACGCTGTAGTCCGTCTCGCCGGTGAGCTGGCGCATCCAGTCCGTGAGCGAGCCGGAGGTGGCCAGGCCCCCGGCCATGTTGTAGATGCCCGGGCGCGTGCCCGTCGTCCCCCACATAGACGCGTGGCGGACGCGGTGGTCCGCGTTGCCCACGAGGAAGAGCGTGGTGCCGTACATCAGGAACAGTTCGTCGGCGTTGACTGCGCCGACTGATTCCTGCTCGGCCCAGGCGTCGATAGTCCCTGCGATGACCGGCACCCCGGCCTCGATGCCGGGAATTCCCAGGTCGGCGCGGGTGGTGCCGGCGATCTCGCTACTCCACAGCAGTGTCGGCGGGAGCGTGTTCGGCGCGATTTCGGCCCACACCGCCTTGTCCCACTCGCGGGTTTGCGGGTCATACAGCGGGGTGCACTGGCTGGCAGACTGGCGGTCAAGCACGTATTCGCCGGTCAGTTGCTTAACGACGTAGCTCGCCGGCATATAGAACAGCGACTCCCGCTCCCGCAGCTGCGGGAAATGGCGGTAGAACCACGCGAACTTGGGGCCGGCCGCCTGGGTGGTCAGGCACGAGTCGCGGGCCTCAAGCAGCGAGTCGGCGCCGAACCGCTGGGTCAGCTCCTGGATGTCCGTCCTCGCGCGCGCGTCGACGCCGTAGAGCGCGGCCTCCGCAACCGGGACATCGCTGGAATCCGTGAGCGCGACGCACGGGCCCATGCCGGAGACCCCGATGCCGGCGAGGTGCACATCGACGCTGCCCAGCAGCTTCGCGGCCAGGGAGCCGAACTCCTTGAACCAGATGCGCGCGTCCATGGACACGATCCCGTCCGGGGTGCGCGACACCGCGTGCTCGCAGGTCTCGCTGGCCAGGACGGTGCCGTCCGACGCTACGAGCACCGCCTTCGAGCTCGAGGTACCGACGTCAAACCCCAGGACTGCTTCTTGGCTCATACTCACTCCTCTGGATCGGAAGGGTTCTGCCCATTATCGCAGGGTCACTCCCACAATCCAGTTCCCGACAATCGCACACACTCAGATCGATCTACGCACGGCAAAACCGCGGCACACGGGTCTTTCCCCATATGTCGCGGCTCAAGTCGACGTACTAGCTCTTGTCCCGTGCGAAGTTGTAGGTGCCCTCGTCCAGACCGGACTCGCCCGGGGTCGGATCAAGAATCAGCTCCGGCTTCACCGCAGTCGCCTCTGAAGCGTCCTGGGTTTGGTTCCGCTTCTTTTACGGCCCTGTGTTGATGGGCTCGGTGAGATAATACTCGGTTTCTACTTCTTGTGGGGTGGCGTAGTCCAACGCCTCGTGAAGACGTTTGGTGTTCCACCAGTGCACCCACCGCAGGGTGGCTAGCTCGACTTCTCCTACTGATGTCCACGGGCCCTGGG
>NZ_VNKN01000012.1:0-84594 GCF_007786415.1 Corynebacterium sp. NML180780
GGAGTTGGCGGGCGCGGTCGCGTGGCAGGCCGAGTCCGGTGAGGTCCTCGAGGGTCATGCCAGCGGCCGCCGCGACAAGTTGCATGCCGCGGCGGTCGATGGATACGAGGTCTGCCAGTGCGTTCATGGCAGCCACGTTACCGGCTCTGAGCTGGGGAAACAATGGGTTGTGAGGATTCACCCATTTTCGGCCCGGGAGGGAACCGCGGGCCGGTTTGGTGCGTCTAAATAGGGTTGGGGGTTTGCGTGTTCGCCAGTGGCGAACACGGGATGGATTGGGGCTGTGGCGCGTTAGAGTAGGTGAAAACTCACGACAAGAAGGGGCACACCATGTTCGAGAGGTTTACGGACCGAGCACGGCGCGTGATCGTGCTGGCGCAGGAAGAAGCGCGCGAGCTCAACCACAATTACATGGGCACGGAGCACATCCTGCTCGGCCTGATTAAGGAAGGCGAGGGCGTCGCCGCGAAGGCGCTCGAGCAAATGGGCATCAATCTCGACGACGTGCGCCGCGAGGTCATCGAAATTATCGGCCACGGCTCGCAACCCGTCTCCGGGCACATCCCGTTTACGCCGCGCGCGAAGAAGGTGCTCGAGCTGTCGCTGCGCGAGGGCCTCCAGATGGGCCACAAGTACATCGGCACCGAGTTCCTGCTGCTCGGCTTGATCCGCGAGGGCGATGGCGTCGCCGCGCAGGTCTTGACCAAGCTCGGGGCAGACTTGCCGACGGTGCGCCAAACCGTCATCCAGCTGCTCTCCGGCTACGAGGGCGACAACCAGAACCCCGAGGTGCCGCAGGCGGGCCCCGGCCCGGTCGCATCCGGTCCCGGCCCGCGCGGCGGCAACCAGCAGGGCGAGCGCTCCAACTCGCTGGTGCTGGACCAGTTTGGCCGCAACCTCACCGCGGCCGCCAAGGAAGGCAAGCTGGACCCGGTCGTTGGCCGCGACAAGGAGATCGAGCGCATCATGCAGGTGCTCTCCCGCCGTACGAAGAACAACCCGGTGCTCATCGGCGAGCCCGGCGTGGGTAAGACGGCCGTGGTGGAGGGTCTGGCGCTGGACATTGCTAACGGCAAGGTCCCGGAGACGCTGAAGGACAAGCAGGTCTACTCGCTCGACCTCGGCTCGCTGGTGGCGGGTTCGCGCTACCGCGGTGACTTCGAGGAGCGCCTGAAGAAGGTGCTCAAAGAGATCAACCAGCGCGGTGACATCATCCTGTTCATCGACGAGATCCACACGCTCGTCGGCGCCGGTGCCGCCGAGGGCGCGATCGACGCGGCGTCGCTGCTCAAGCCGAAGCTGGCGCGCGGCGAGCTGCAGACCATCGGCGCGACCACGCTGGATGAGTACCGCAAACACATCGAGAAGGACGCCGCGCTGGAGCGCCGCTTCCAGCCGGTGCAGGTGGACGAGCCGAGCCTCGAGGACACCGTGAAGATCCTCAAGGGCCTACGCGACCGCTACGAGGCGCACCACCGCGTGTCCTACACCGACGACGCGCTCAAGGCTGCTGCGAACCTGTCGGATCGCTACATCAACGACCGCTTCCTGCCGGATAAGGCCGTCGACCTGCTTGACGAGGCCGGCGCCCGCATGCGCATCAAGCGCATGACCGCGCCCGAGGAGCTGCGCGAGGTGGACGACCGCATCGCGGAGGTCCGCAAGCAAAAGGAAGCGGCGATCGACGCCCAGGACTTTGAGAAGGCTGCCGGCCTGCGCGACACGGAGCGCAAGCTGGGCGAGGAGCGCGCGGAGAAGGAAAAGAAGTGGCGCTCCGACGACCTCGAGGACATCGCCGAGGTGGGCGAGGACCAGATCGCGGACGTGCTCGCGCACTGGACCGGCATCCCCGTGTTCAAGCTCACCGAGTCTGAGTCCTCGCGCCTGCTGCACATGGAGGCCGAGCTGCACAAGCGCATCATCGGCCAGGACGAGGCGGTCAAGGCCGTCTCGCGCTCCATCCGCCGCACCCGCGCGGGCCTGAAGGACCCGAAGCGCCCGTCCGGTTCGTTCATCTTCGCCGGCCCGTCCGGTGTGGGTAAGACCGAGCTGTCGAAGGCGCTGGCCGAGTTCCTCTTCGGCGACGACGATTCGCTGATCCAGGTGGACATGGGCGAGTTCCACGACCGCTTCACCGCGTCGCGCCTGTTCGGTGCGCCTCCGGGATACGTCGGTTACGAGGAGGGTGGCCAGCTCACGGAGAAGGTGCGCCGCAAGCCGTTTAGCGTCGTGCTTTTCGACGAGATCGAGAAGGCGCACAAGGAGATCTACAACACGCTCCTGCAGGTGCTCGAGGAGGGCCACGTCACCGACGGCCAGGGCCGTGTCGTGGACTTCAAGAACACCGTGCTCATCTTCACGTCCAACCTGGGCACCGGCGACATTTCGAAGCCGGTCGGCCTCGGCTTCACCGGCAACACCGCCACCGACGCCGATGCGCAGTACGACCGCATGAAGCACAAGGTCAACGACGAGCTGAAGAAGCACTTCCGCCCCGAGTTCCTCAACCGCATCGACGAGATCGTGGTCTTCCGCCAGCTGTCGCAGGAGGAGATCGTGCAGATGGTCGACCTGCTCATCAGCCGCGTCGACCTCAACCTCGCTGCGCAGGACATGGGCATCGAGCTTACCGACGCTGCGAAGAACCTCCTGGCCAAGCGCGGTTTCGACCCCGTCCTGGGCGCCCGTCCGCTGCGCCGCACCATTCAGCGCGAGGTCGAGGACGTGTTGTCCGAGAAGATCCTGTTCGGCGAGATCGGTGCCGGCGAGATCATCACCGTCGACGTCGACGGCGATGTCGAGGGGGACGAGAAGAACGCGAAGTTCACCTTCACGCCGCGCCCGCGCCCGCTGCCGGCGGAGACCTTCGACGGCACCGAGACCACCGAGACCGCCGAGGGCGAGCCCGCCGACGAGGTCCGCGAGATTGACCCGTCCCGCGAGCAGCCGGAGTCCGAGGCGTCGCGCTTCCCCGATGAGTCGGGCGAGAACGGCACCGAGGGCACCGACGGCAGCTCCGACGGCCGCGGCCCCGAGCCGGTCTAAGCCGGTCTAAGCCAGTCCGCGCAGGCTCGGCGCCAGCACGGAGCCGACGCCTGCAAGGACCGCGAGTACCGCCAAAATCGACGTCACCGCAACGCGGGTGGCGTCGATTTTTTTCGGCGGCATGTAGTCGGCGAGCCACGCCAGGGCGTCGCCGGCGTTGAGCACGATCGGGGCGGCGTGGCCCGCGACCGGAATGTTGGAGATGGGGTAGGAGCTCAATCGGGTGAGGGCGTCGGCGTCGTCGAAAGGCGCGAGCGAGCTGCCGGAGGACAGCGGCGCCGTCTTCGTGCCCGGGACCGACAGGAGGCGGTACTCCACGTCGGAGCCGAGCGCCTCGTAGTCGCGCGCCAGCTGCGTGGCTTGCTGCTCGGCAACGAGGTCGTCGTCCGGGTTGGTCATCACCATGATCGGCGCGCTGACGGGGACGGTGCCGAGTTTGTTGTGGTTGAGGGTGCGGGTGAAGCGGTCGTCGGTGAGCACGAGCTCGGTGAGGGTCTCGCCGCCCTCGAACAGGTCGCCGTGGGGGATCGGCGGGTCGGTGATGCAGGACTTCTCCAGCGCGGCGAACCAGCGGCGGCCCTCGTCGGTGAGGTGCTCCTCGAGCGCCTCGCGGAAGTCGGGGTAGGTCGACGCGTAGCTGATCGTGGAGTAGCCCACGACGGTTTCGAGCAGCCCGGTGCTACCCTGCTCCATCACGGCCAGCGGGTCGGCGGGCGGCGCGCCGGCGAAGGTGGCGCGCACGTCGAGCTCGGGCGCGTAGCCGGCGACCAGTTCGGCGGCTGCGGCGGAGGCGCCCCCGCCCTGGGAGTAGCCCCAAAACGCGATGGCTTCGTCGTCGTGGGCGGTGGCGCGGGCGGCGTCGATAAGCGCGTGGCCCTGCTCGATTCGGTTGAGGTACGTGTGGGTGCCGGGGGTGCCGAGGCCGATGTAGTCGGTGACTACGACGCGGTAGCCGGCGTCGATGAGCGTGCCCACGATGGGCGCCTCGTAGTTGATGCCGATCGAGCCGTCCTTGATGGACGAGAGCATCGCCTCGCCCGCCGACGGCGCGCAGTGATCCGCCATGCCGCGCGTGCCGGGGGCGACGGCAATGAGGCCGCGCGCGTTGGGCGTGTCGTAGAGCGCGCCGGAGACTTCGACGGTCTCGCCGGCCTCGTTCTGGGTGGTGTAGCGGATGCGCTGGCCGTCGCTGGCCGGCACGTCGGCGGTGCTCAGGAGTGTTCCGGGCGGTTCGCTTATCGACGCCCCCGCCACCGGACTCCCCGCGCACACCAGCGCCACGGCCGCGGTCGGAACGATGAATGTAGTGGTCTTCACCAGGCTGATGCTAGGCCAACATGAGCAGGCTGGCAGCCATTAACCCCATTCCGCCCATCATCCAGTAGACGGACGTGTGGTGGTGGCCGGTCTGGATCGCGCTGGGCATCAGCTTGTCGATACTAATAAACACCATGATCCCCGCCACGGCGGCGTACGACAGCCCCATCGTCTGCGGGCCCATGAACGGGGCGATGAGCGCGAAGCCGACGAGCGCGCCGAGCGGCTCCGCCAGGCCCGACAGGGTGGCCCAGCCGGCGGCGCGCCACCGATTGCCGGTCCCGCGCGACAGGGGCACGGCAACGGCGACGCCCTCCGGGATGTTGTGCAGCGCGATGGCGATGGCGATCGGGACGGCGAGAACGGGGTCGGTGTAGGCGGCCATGAAGGTGGCGAAGCCCTCGGGGAAGTTGTGCAGCGCGATGGCGATGCCGGTGAGCACGCCCGCGCGGCGCAGCGCGCCGGTCGCGCCCGACGTCTCCGGCTCGTGCGGGTTGATGTCGTCCGGGACGAGCCGGTCGATCACCGCGATGAGCGCCACGCCCGCGAAGAACGCCGCGATCGCGGTCCAGCCGCTGCGCAGCGAGTCCATCGCCTCCGGCAGCAGCTCCACGAGCGAGATATAAACCATGACGCCCGCGGAGAACCCGAGCGAGCCCGCGAGGAAGCGGTCGCCGATGTTTCCTTTCAGCGCGACGATGACGCCGCCGAGGCCCGTGGACAGGCCGGCGAGCATCGAGATGGCGAAGGCGGTTGCGAACATGGCTCGAATATAGCGCTACCGCGGCAGGCGGAAGCGACCGTCCTCGTCCTGCACCGCGAGACCGTCGTCGAGCAGCGAGAAGAGGGCGCGGTGGGTTTGTGCGGGGTGGTGCCACGTGGCGTCGATAAGCGATTGCTCCACGGGCTCGGTCGATTCGCGCAGCAGACGCATGATTTTGCCGCGCACCTGCCGGTCGGTGCCCGCGAACTTCTGCGAGCGCGGCTTCTCCGCGGCCGGCGGCTTCCCGGCGTCGAGCCACGCGCAGTCGACGACTGGGCATTCGCCGCAGCGCGGGTCGCGGGCGGTGCACACGAGCGCCCCGAGCTCCATGAGCGCGACCGACAGCCGCGGCCCGTGCGGGATCTCGGTGAGCTCGCGCTTCGATGGCTTCGCGGTCGCCTCGCCGCGCACCGCCCGCGCGTGCACGCGCCGCACGTTGGTGTCCACCACCGGCACGTCGCGCCCGTACGCGAAGTTGGCCACGGCGCCCGCGGTGTAGTCGCCGATGCCGGGCAGCGCGAGCAGCGCGTCCACGTCCGCCGGCACGTCGCCGCCATGCTTATCGACGATCACCCGCGCGCACTCCAGCAACCGCAGCGCCCGCCGCGGGTACCCCAGGTTGCCCCAGGCGCGCAGCACCTCGTCCGCCCCCGCCTGCGCGAAGGCGCGCGGGGTGGGCCAGCGCGCGATCCACTCCTGCCAGATCGGGGCGACGCGGTCGACCTGGGTTTGGTGGCTCATGACCTCGGAAAGCAGCACGCCCCAGGCGGTGGTGCCGGGGGCGCGCCACGGCAGGTCGCGCGCGTTGGCCTCGTACCAGGCGATTAAATGTTCATATTGCTTCGATTCATCCACGATGAGTGACAGAATAGGCACATGACTGAACAAACGACAGCCACCCCATCCACTCCGACCGACGTCTGGGCCGTGCTCAAGGAGGGCAACGAGCGCTTCGCCACCGACGAGACGCTGGCGCCGAACCGCGACACGGCCCGCCGCCAGTCGCTCACCGCGGGCCAGAACCCGGTCGCGGCCGTCATCGCCTGCTCCGACTCGCGCGTGCCGGTCGAGCTGCTGCTCGACGCCGGCTTCGGCGACGTCTTTGTCATCCGCAACGCAGGCGGCTGCATCGACTCCTCCGTCGCCGGCTCCGTCGACTTCGCGGTGCAGGACCTCGGCGTCTCGCTGGTCCTGTTCCTGTCGCACGAGCGCTGCGGCGCGGTCGGCGCCGCGATCCAGGGCGTGAACAGTGCGAAGCTGCCCACGGGCCTGACCCGAGTGTTCGTGGAGAAGATCGCTCCCTCCGTGTTGACGGCGCAGGCGGACGGCCCCGTGGATTCGTCGGAAATCGAGCGCACCCACGCCCGCGTCACTGCGACGCACCTCCTCGACCGGATCCCGTCGCTGCGCAAGGGCATTGACGACGGCACCGTGGGCCTGGTCGGCGCGCGCTACCGCCTGGAGGATGGCCGCGTCGAGACCGTGTACGAGAACTTCGGTGGCTAAGGTAAAGGCATGACTTACCAGCGCCCCACCGACCAGCGCCGACCAGCCCAGCGCCCGCCGAAGCGTCCGCTTCCGCCCGAGATCTACATGCGACGCCGCGTGGTCGTCCTCGTGGCGCTCCTGGTCCTCGTCGGGCTGATCGTGTGGGGCCTGTCCGCGGTGGCGCGCTCCGGCGGCGATGGCGCCGACACGGCGAGCAGCTCGGTCGAGGCGACCGCCAGCCCGAGCCCCAGCGAGGAGAAGCCGAAGGCGGAGCCGACCGAGACCGTCGTCGGTGAGGAATCCGGCACGAGTGCTGCCAACTCGACCAGCTCTGCCAGCGAGACAGCGTCTTCCGAGTCGAGCGTCGCGGCCGCGCCCGCGAACCCGGGCGAGTGCTCGCTGAAGGACCTTCAGATCACGGCGACGACGAACCAGCCGTCCTACCCGGCGGGCACGGAGCCGGTGCTGTACATGGAGGTGCGCAACCCCACCGACGTGGACTGCAACATCAACCTCGACGAGGCGAAGCTGCGCTTCGAGGTGTACGCGATGGGCACCAACGAGCGCGTCTGGGCGGACACGGACTGCTACGAGCCCGTCGTCGGCGGGATGCAGACGTTCGCTCCGGGCGCGACCCGCGGGTTCGAGGCGCGCTGGTCCGCCACCGGGTCCGCGCCGGAGGCGTGCGAGAACCGCCAGCCGGTGCCGGCCGGGTCCTACTTCCTGCACGCCGTGATCGGCGATAACGCCTCCGACCCGGCGCCGTTTAACATCACTTAGCGGGGGAGACGGCGGCGATCGCCGCGCCGAGCGTGGACACCCGCGTGATGTCCATGCCGGGCGCGTCCGCGTCGCCGCCGGCGGGCACGATCGCGCGCTCGTAGCCCAGCCGCGCCGCCTCCTGCAGGCGCCGCTGCAGGCTGGGGACGCGGCGCAGCTCGCCGGCGAGCCCGACCTCGCCGATCACCACCGTCTTCGGTGGCAGGGGAGTCTCGTGCAGGCTCGACCAGGTGGCCAGCGCCACGGCCAGGTCGGTGGCGGTCTCGGTGATGCGCACCCCGCCGACGGTGGCCACGTACGCGTCCTTGTCGTTGGTGCGCTGGCCGCAGCGCGCCTGCAGGACCGCGAGCACCATGGGCACCCGGTTGAAATCCAGGCCGGTAACGACGCGCCGCGGGCTCTTGTTCACGGGGTCGACGGTCAGCGCTTGGACCTCGGCGAGCATGGGGCGCACGCCGTCCATCGCCACCGTCACCGCGGACCCGTCTGGCGTCTTCCCCCGGTGCGAGAGGAACAAGCCGGACGGGTCCGGCACCTCCCGGATGCCGTCGGCGGTCTGCTCGAAGCAGCCGACCTCATCGGTTGCCCCGAACCGGTTCTTGATGCCGCGCAGCATGCGCAGCGTGGAGTGCCGGTCGCCCTCAAAGTTCAGTACCACGTCCACCAGGTGCTCCAGCACGCGCGGGCCGGCGACGTTGCCGTCCTTGGTCACGTGCCCCACCAGCAGGACGGGCAGGTTGGTCCGCTTTGCCAGGCTGGTCAGCGCGGCCGTCACCGCGCGCGACTGCGCCACCCCGCCCGCGACGCCTTCGACGCCGCTGGCCTGCATGGTTTGCACGGAGTCGACGATGAGCAGCGACGGCTTCACCTGCTCGACGTGCCCGAACACCACGTCTAGGTTGGATTCCGCCGCCAGGTAGAGGCTGTCGTGCAGGGCCCCGGTGCGCTCGGCGCGCCCCCGCACCTGGCCGGCCGATTCCTCGGCGGTGACGTACAGCGTGTTGCGCCCCTGGGCGGCCCAGCGCGACGCGACCTCCAGCAGGAGCGTGGACTTGCCCACGCCCGGCTCGCCCGCCATGAGGACCACGGAGCCGGGGACGACGCCGCTGCCCAGCACCCGGTCGAGCTCGGTGATGCCGGAGGCGATGGTGTGGGTCGACGTGGCGTCGATAAGCGTGATGGGCTCCGCTGAAGACGTGGGCGTCAGCGCGGAGCTGGTGGCGACGGGTGTTTGTTCCTGCAGGGTCCCCCACGACCCGCACTCGGGGCAGCGCCCGAGCCACTTCGGTGCAGTGTATCCACACTCGGTGCAGGTGTGGACGCTGCGCGGTTTTTTAGCGATCTGCCTCGCGCTCCACCTGGCCGGACTCCAGCAGCGGTGCGGACACGGTCGCGTCCACGGTCACGGAGCCGCTGTCAAAGTCGAACTCGACCGGCACGGTGCCGCCGTACGCGAAATCGTCGTTGGCAACGGTGGTGGGCACGTACTGGATGCACGCGTCCTCGGACTGCGGCACGTTGGCCAGGCTCTCGGCGGCGTCGGCGACGAGCACGCAGTTGTACTCGATCGGTTTCGCGCCCTGGACGTTCGCCGGCGTGCCGTTGACCTTCACGGACCGCAGGGTGTGGTCCTTCATTGCGGTGTCCTGGTTGGTGGCGGTGAACTTCACCGCGGCCTGGCCGTTTTCCTGCAGGATAACGGTGGCGTCCTGGACGGAAACCTCCCGGTTGTCGGTGAAGGCGGTAGCGCCGTCGACGGCGGCGACCTGGTCGGAGGTCTGGGTGATCTGACCGGCGGAGCAGCCGGACAGTGCCAATGCGGACGCGGCCACCAGAGCGGCAACCGGCTTCAGGGACTTCACGTGGGTGTCCTCCATCGTAATAGTGCGCGTAGATTTCTCCGCCTTACCTTAGTCCCAGCTGTCCTAGTTTTCCCAGTTTCCCGGGCTGCCCCAGGGGAGCTGGGGCATCCGGGGGTAAACTTTCGGATCCTTTCGCGGGCTCTTGCTTGACTTCGCTCCCCGCCCCCTCTGCGAAGCAAAACACCCGAAAGCTACGGTGGTAGGGTTGGTCAACGATGTCTGAAGGAGCTGCCATGGAATTCAAGGTCGGAGAAGTTGTGGTCTACCCGCACCACGGCGCGGCGAAGATCGCCGATATTGAACAGCGCGAGATCGGCGGGGAGAAGCTGGATTACCTCGTGCTGCAAATCCTCCAATCCGACCTGGAGGTCCGCGTGCCCGTGAAGAACACCGAGTTGGTCGGTGTGCGCGATGTGGTCAACGAGGAAGGCCTGCAGAAGGTCTTCTCCGTCCTGCGCGAGGAGGACGTGGAGGAGGCCGGCAACTGGTCCCGCCGCTACAAGGCGAACCAGGAGCGCCTCGCCTCGGGTGACATTAATAAGGTGGCGGAGGTCGTGCGCGACCTTTGGCGCCGAGACCAGGGCAAGGGCTTGTCCGCGGGCGAGAAGCGCATGCTGGGCAAGGCGCGCCACATCCTGGTCGGCGAGCTCGCGCTGGCTGAACCGGTGGATGAGAAGAAGGTCGCGGAGCTGGAACAGGGCATCCAGAAGATCATCGACGAGCAGGTCAAGGCCGGCATCTCCTTCGCCCCGGAGCCGGAGGATGCCGGGGAGGACGACCTGGATTACGGGGATCTGTCCTTCGACGACGAGAAGTAGCACCGTGACGCGCCGGGTCGTCGCGGTCGTCGCGGCCGCGGGTCAGGGCACGCGCCTGGGGGCGGCCGTGCCGAAAGCGTACGTGCCGCTGCGCGGCCGCAGCCTGCTCGAGCGCTCCGTCACCGCGCTGGAGACCGCCGAGATCGTCGACGCAATCTTCGTCGTGGTCAGCCCGTCGATGGAGGACGTGGCCAGGCGCGCGCTGCGCGGCCACGAAGTGCGCTTTGTCCACGGCGGCGCCGAGCGCGCCGACTCCATCTTCGCGGCGCTGCGGGCCATTCCGCTTGACGACGCCTGCGTGCTCGTCCACGACGCCGCCCGCGCCCTCACCCCGCCGGGAATGATCGCGCGCGTGGCGCGCCGCGTGCTGGACGGCGCGGACGCGGTCGTCCCGGTCCTCCCGGTCGCGGACACGATCAAGGAGGTCGACGCCGCCGGCGCCGTGGTCGCCACCCCGGACCGCTCGCGTCTGCGGGCGGTCCAGACACCGCAGGGCTTCGACCTGCGCGCACTCCGCGCGGCCAACGAGGCCTACTTCGGTGGTACACAGTCCTTCGTGGCTACTGACGACGCCTCCCTGATGGAATGGTTCGGGGCGGACGTCGTCACCGTGCAGGGCGACCCGATGGCGTTCAAGATCACCACCCCGATCGATTTGCGCCTGGCCACGAGCATCACCGACGAGGCCGAGCCCACCGTCTTTGAGATCCCGGGCGACTCGCCGTTGCCCCGGTAAGGTGGCGGGCATGACACACCAGATGACCAAGCTGCGCGTGGGCAACGCGTTCGACGCCCACCAGATCCAGGAGGGCAAGCCGTGCTGGATCGCGGGAATCCTGCACGAGGGGGTCGACGGCTGCGAGGGGCACTCCGACGGCGACGTGGTCGCGCACGCGATCGTGGACGCGGTGCTCTCGGCCGCGGGCCTGGGGGACTTGGGTTCCTTCGTGGGCGTGGGGCGCCCGGAGTACGACGGCGTGAAGGGCACCGAGCTGCTCAGGGAGTTGCGCGAGTTGCTGGGTCGGGAAGGGGTGAGCGTTGTTAATGCTTCTGCCCAGCTCATCGGGCAGAGCCCGAAGATGGGCCCGGTGCGCGAGCAGGCGGAGCAGGTTCTGAGCGAGGCGCTCGGCGCGCCCGTAACCGTGTCGGCGACGACGACGGACCACATGGGCTTTACCGGCGCGGGCCAGGGGAGGGCTGCGATTGCGACGGCGCTGGTTGAACTAAGCTAGCTGGCGTGACTCAACGCATCTTCGATACCAAAACCCGCACGCTGCAAGACTTCACGCCCCTCCGCGAGGGGCACGTCTCGATCTACCTGTGTGGCGCGACTCCGCAGTCCGCGCCGCACATCGGGCACTTGCGCTCCGGTGTGGCCTTTGACATCGTGCGGCGCTGGTTTGCGGCGAAGGGCATGGACGTGGCGTTCGCGCGCAACGTCACCGATATTGATGACAAGATCCTGAACAAGGCCGCCGAACACGGCCGCCCCTGGTGGGAGTGGGTGTCCACCTACGAGCGCGAGTTCACCCGCGCCTACAACACGCTTTGCGTTTTGCCGCCGTCGGTGGAGCCGCGCGCCACGGGCCACGTGACGCAGATGGTGGAGTACATGCAGCGGCTCATTGACCGCGGCTTCGCCTACGCCTCCGACGGGTCCGTGTACTTCGACGTGGACGCCTGGGTCGCCGCCGACGGCTCCGATTACGGTTCGCTGTCCGGCAACCGGCCGGAGGACATGGCACGCAGCGAGACGGGCGCCGGCAAGCGCGGCCCGCTCGATTTCGCGCTGTGGAAGGCGGCGAAGCCGGGCGAGCCGAGCTGGCCGACCCCGTGGGGCGACGGCCGCCCGGGCTGGCACCTGGAGTGCTCGGCGATGTCCACCTGGTACCTGGGCGAGCGCTTTGACATCCACGGCGGCGGGCTTGACCTGCAGTTCCCGCACCACGAGAACGAGCAGGCGCAGTCCCACGCCGCGGGCGACGGCTTCGCGCAGGTCTGGATGCACAACCACTGGGTGACCATGGCCGGCGAGAAGATGTCGAAGTCGCTGGGCAACGTGCTCTCCATCGACAACATGCTCGAGTCGGTCCGCCCGGTCGAGCTGCGCTACTACCTCGGCAGCGCGCACTACCGCAGCGTGCTCGAGTACTCGCCGGAGGCCCTGCAAGAGGCAGCCGCCGGGTACCGCCGCATCGAGGACTTCGTGCACCGCGCGGGCTCGCCCGAACCGTCGTCGTGGACTGCCGCCTTCGAGCAGGCGCTTGACGACGATTTCTCCGTCCCCAAAGCACTCGCCGAAATCCACAACACGGTCCGGGCTGGCAACAGCGCGCTCGCGTCCGGTGATGCCGAGCAGGCGTCCGCGCTGGCGGCGCAGGTGCGCGCGATGGCCGCCGTGTTGGGCGTTGACCCGGTGGCGTGGGACAATGCTGGCGGAAACGCAGGCGGCGACACTGACCGCACGCTCGAGGCCCTGGACACGCTTGTGCAGGCGGAGCTTCAGCGTCGGACGGAGGCGCGCGCCGCGAAGAACTGGGCGGTTGCAGACGAGGTGCGCGACCGCCTCGCCGCCGCGGGCATCGAGGTCACCGACACCGCCGACGGCCCCACCTGGCAGATCAAGGAGTAGGAGACGAGATGGCAAAGCCGTACCAGCGTCCGGATAAGCAGAAGACGAGCAAGAAGGGCGCCACGAAGGGCTCGGGCGGCCAGCGCCGCCGCGGGCTGCGCGGCAAGGGCGCGACGCCGAAGGCGGAGGACCGCGTCTACCACGCGGCCCACAAGCGCAAGCAGGCGCAGCAGCGCCGCAACCAGGGGCGCCACGAGCGCGAGGTGGCGGACATGGTGGTGGGGCGCAACCCGGTCATCGAGTGCCTGCACGCCAAGGTGCCGGCCGAGGCGCTCTACGTGGCGCAGGGCACTGGCCACGACAACCGGCTGAGCGAGGCGGTGGCACTGTCGCAGTCGCGCGGGATCCCGGTCGCCGAGGTGCCGAAGCGCACCCTGGACGAGATGACCGGCAACGGTATGCACCAGGGCATCGGCCTGAAGATCCAGCCGTACAAGTACGCCGACGTCTTCGACCTGATGGGCCAGGTGCAGGGCAACGGCATGTTCGTGGTGCTGGACAACATCACGGACCCGCGCAACCTTGGCGCGGTGATCCGCTCCGTGGCGGCGTTCGGCGGCGACGGCGTGATCATCCCGGAGCGCCGCTCCGCCCAGGTCACGGGCGTGGCCTGGCGCACCTCCGCCGGCACCGCGGCGCGCCTGCCGGTGGCGAAGGCGACCAACCTCACCCGCACCATCAAGGAGTTCAAGGACAACGGCTACATGGTCGTGGGCCTGGACGCAGGCGGCGAGCACACGCTGGACACCTTCGACGGCGCCTGCGATCCGGTGGTCATCGTCGTCGGTTCCGAGGGCAAGGGGATCTCCCGCCTGGTGCGCGAGAACTGCGACGTGATCATGTCCATCCCCACCGCGGACTGGGTGGAATCGCTCAACGCCTCGGTCGCGGCGTCGGTAGTGCTCAGCGAGTTTGCCCGCCAGCGCCGCGCGGCGAAGTAGGGGGCGCACTTTAACCTCCAGTTGACGTGAGGCCGTAAGAACACTAGCATTATGCCCAATCGTTCAGCCCGCCTTAAGAATTATTCTTAAGTGTGGGCTGGATCTTTATCAACGTATTGGGGGAGCGTTGAGCGCCAGATCATTGAAGCCGGCTGCCACAGTGGAGCAGCAAATTGCCATCCTCAAAGCCAGAAACATGTTGGTGGACGAGGAACTTGCAAGTCAGTGGTTGCAGTTCGTTGGATACTACCGGTTGAGCGCGTATTGGTACCCTGCTCGCGAAATTGCTGGTGATGGGCAATCGCGCACTGACAATTTCTTGCCAGGTACCACGTTTTCCGACGCAGTGCACCTCTATGAGGCTGATCGAAAATTGAGAACGCTCGTTCATGACGGGATGGAACGCATCGAAATCGCGGTGAGGGCTCTTGTTACAGACACAATATGTCTCGAACCCCTCAACGATCCTCGCGCTTATCTCGACGCTGATAGATTTCGCCCGTCGTTTCATCATGTTGCGTGGCTATCCACCATCTACAGGCGAGTGAACCGCGAGTATGGCCGAAGTGAACCGCTCAAGCACTATTCCGAGAAATACGGGAAAAAGTTTCCTTTATGGGTTGTGGCGGAGTCGATGGACTTTCGAGACGTGTCACAACTGTTCAGTGGGCTCAAATCCGAGGAGCAGTTCAAAATCGCAGAACGAATGGGAATCGCAATCCAGTATGATCAACTGAGCCGCAATCAGCAGAGAAGTGTGTTGCGGCGTCATCCTTGGGCAAGCTGGTTAGAGCAGCTGACTGTCATAAGGAACACATGCGCCCATCACGGACGGCTATGGAACAAATCCTTTACGCCAGCGTCCACTACAGCCGTCCGGACTGATGCTGCATTCGCGGCACTGCCGCCGGGACAGAGCGAACGTATCTTTGGTGCTTTAGTGATGATGTCTCATGTCCTGCGAACAGTATGTCCAGGGACTACGTGGCCGGACAAGGTAGCAACACTTCTCGAGGACTCCTTCCTGGATAACCCCATGGTCAAGCGATTCAGCCTCGGGATACCCGAAGGATGGGACTGCGCAGATTTGTAAAAGCGCGACAAGTGCTAATTGCGAACCTGAATCCGCCGCGCCTGCACCGCTCCGATCCCTCGGCAGACCACGTAAATGCCAAAGGACACGAACGCGACGAGCACGCTGACCGGCAGGCCTGGCGCGAGCGAGAGGATGAAGCCGCCGACGGCGGACACCTCGGCGAACACGACCGAGAGCAGGACCGCCAGCTTCGGGTTCGCGGTGACCGCGACGGCGCTCGCGCCGGGCGTGATGAGCAGCGCCATGACGAGCAGGACGCCGACGATCTGCACGCTGTTCGCCGCAGCCAGCCCGACCAGGATGGCAAAGACGGTGGCCATGGTGCGCACGCGTACGCCGGTCGCGGCGGCCATGACCGGGTCGATCGAGGAGAACAGCAGCGGGCGCCACAGCGCCACCACCGCAGCCACGACGATGACGGTGGTGACGGCCAGTGCCCAGACGCTCGTCTGCGCCACCCCAACCACCTGGCCGGTGAGCAGGGACATCGCGATGCTGGAGTTGCCTGGGTACAGGTAGATGCACAGCACGGAGATGCCCATGCCAAAGCTCATGATCACGCCGACGGCGGAGTCGTTGCCGCCCTTGAAGCCGAGCAGCGCGAGCGCGATGGCGGCGGCGATGGAGCCGAGCACGGCGCCGAGCGACAGGTTGAGGCCGAGGACTAGGGCCGCGGCGGCGCCCATGAGCGCGAGCTCTGAGGTGGCGTGCACAGCAAACGACATCTGCCGCATCACGATCAAGGGGGCGAGCACCCCGGAGAGCACGCCGAGGAAGGCGCACGCCACAAGGGCGGTGATGACGAAGTCCTGCGAGAGCAGGTACGTGGTGGTGTCCCACATCAGATGATCACTGTCTTTCCTCCGGCGCGGACGACTTGGACGGGCGCGCCGTAGAGCTCGGAGAGGACGTCGGATTGGAGGACCTCGTCGGCGGTGCCGAGGACGTGGCCGTTGGGGCCAATATAGAGGACCTTGTCCACGACGTCGATGACCGGGTCGATGGAGTGCGTGACCATGGCGACCGCGGCGCCCGATTCCTGGAAGCGGGCGATGGTCTGGCGCTGGCGCGCCACGTCCAGGGACAGGAAGGGCTCATCGGCCAGGATGATCTCGGGGTCCTGCGCGAAGGCCTGGGCCTGGCGTACGAGTTGTTGCTGGCCGCCCGAGAGGCGGCCGACGTGGGCGTCGATAAGCGAGGGGGTGCCGACGTACGCGAGCAACCGCTCGGGGTCGCCTCCAGCGAGCGAGACGAGGTCGCGCACGCGCGCCGGGAGGTGGGCGGGGAACATCTGTTGCTGCGGGATGTAGCCGACGCGACCGCCGAGTTCGATCGAGCCGGCGTCGAGGCGCTGCGTGCCGAGCGCGGCGCGCAGGAGCGTCGACTTGCCCGAGCCGTTCGGGCCGAGGATGGCGAGGAAGTCGCCGGCGGCGAGGTCACACGTGATGTCGCGCCACAGCGGCGCGACGGTGGCGCTACGCAGCTGCAGCATTGAGCTGGTCAAGGACTTCCTGGAAGTAGTCGAAGAAGTTTTTGCCGTCCTGTGGGGTCTCGGTGATGTCCACGACCGGCACGCCGGCCTCCTTCGCCGCCGCGACGAGGCGCTCGGAGACGGCGTTGGGGGACTGGGAGTTGTTGATCAGGATGTCAGCGTCCTTGATCGCCTCGAGCGCCTCGGCCACGGCGGCCGCGGACGGCTCGGAGTGGTTGAGCGTGGCGTGGCGGTAGGACTCGGGGGTGTCGTCCACCAGCGCGGACTCCTCCACGATGGCGTCGGCGATCGGGTGGGTCTGGATGACGTGCGCCTCGGGCAGCGCGGTGAGCGACTCGTCGATGCCGGCCAGCTTGTCGTCGATCGGGTTGCCGCCGATCTGCTCCGCCACGTCGCGGATGGCCTCGGTGGAGTACCAGATGTGCTCATTCTCCTCGCCGTGCGCGTGGTCGTGTCCCTCGTGCGCGTGGTCGTGGCCTTCCTCGCCGTGCTCATGCTCGTGATCGTGGTCGTGCGCCTCGGTCGGCTCGAGCGCGGTGATGAGGTTGCCCTTCGCGGCGTTGTAAAGGGCCGCGTCGTAGGCGCCGCCGTTAGCCACGACGGTCTTGGCCTGCGCGATCTCCGCCAGGTCGGCGGCGGTCGGCTCGTAGTCGTGGGGGTCGGTCGACGGGTTGTCGATGATCGCCGGCACCTCGTCACCAGTTACGGCGGAGGCCACGTCGGCCCACACCTGGGTGGTGGCCACCATGGCGGCTGCGTCGGCGCCTTCGTCGGAGGCGCCCGTGGTGGCGTCCCCGGAGCTTTCGGAGCCCTGCGTGCCGCAGGCGGTGAGGGTGAGTGTGAGCGCAAACGCGGTTGCGGCGAGTCGTTTCATCAGGGCACTCATCCAACCAGTAATGAAAAAGCTTTTCAAAGAAATGCGGCCTGAGATTGCGCAAAAGGTGCAGGTAGCATATCGGTATGCCAGCGACGCTCGCCTCCATCGCCGCCGACCTCGGCGTCTCGCGCACCACCGTGTCCAACGCGTACAACCACCCCGACCAGCTCTCGCCAGCGCTGCGCCGCCGCATCCTCGCCCACGCCAAGGCAAAGGGATACGTCGGCCCCAACCCGCACGCGCGCTCGCTGCGCACCAGCCGCACCGCCACAATCGGGGTCGTGCTCACCGAGCAGCTCTCGTTCGCCTTTGAGGACCGGGCGTCGGTGGACTTCCTCGCGGGCGTCGCTAAGCGGAGCGATTACTCGCTCACCCTCATCCCGACCGGTGTGAGCGTGCACGATGCCATCGTTGACGGCTACATCATCTACTCGGTTCCGGCCCAGGCGCAGATGCTTATCGACGCCCACTCGCGCGACCTCCCCCTCATCATCTGCGATCAGCCCGTCGACGTCCCCGGCGTGCCGTACGTGGGCATCGACGACGCCGCCGCGATCGCCCCGGCCGCCGAGGACCTGGTGCGCACCGGGCACACGCGCGTGGGGATCCTGACCAAGCGCCTGTTCAGCGCGCCGAAGAACGGGCCGGTGACGCCGGAGGAACTGGAGGCGGCAGACCTGCACGTGCAGCGCGCCCGGGTGCGCGGGGCGCTGGACGTGTTCGTGGCGGCGGGGATCGCGGACGTGCCGGTGGTCGCGCGCGACCTCAACGACGTGGATTCCGCCGCCGATGGCGCGCGCGAGCTCCTCGAGGCCCACCCGGACCTCACCGCGATCCTGTGCACCACCGACTCGATGGCGCTCGGGGTGCTCGAGTACTGCCGCGGGCGGCGGCGCGTGCCGGAGGAGCTGTCCGTGACCGGCTTCGACGGCATCGGCGTGGACGGCCTGTCCACCGTCGCGCAGCCCACGCAGCGCAAGGGGGAGACGGCGGCGATGCTGCTGCGCGCCGCGATGAACGGGCGGCCGCAGCGCCAGGAGCGCATCATTCTGCCGACGCAGTACTTGCCCGGGCGGACCGTGCGCGAGCCAGCTCGCTGAGCACCTGCGCCATCGCGGGCACGTCGGCGACCCGGTGCGCGGCCACGCTCGGTTGATCGCCGACCTTAATCCCCACGTCGTAACGGGGATTCAGGACGCGCAGCGCGGTCTCGTCCGTGGTGTCGTCGCCGGCAAAGAGCGTCGCGGCAAACTCGTGCTTGTGCTGGGAAAGCCAGGTGCCCTTGGTGATCTCCACCGCGGAGAATTCGACCACGTTGTGCCCCGGCGTCACGGGGCGCCCGCCCGTGTCCAGAGAGCGCGCGGCGGCGAGCATACGCTCCGCGTCAGGGGTGCCCGCGATCGGCGCGACGTGCAGCACCCGCTGGTACGGCTTAACCTCCACGTACGCGGGGGCGGCGGCGATGCGCTCGAGCGCCGCCCCGATGCGGTCGAGGTAGGCGGCGTCGTCGCTGGAAAGTTCCGGGCCGGGCTCCGCGCCGTGGGACCCGGCGAGGACGACGTTGCCCGCAATCTCCGGCAGCACCCGGCGCAGGCCGTCGAGGTGCCGGCCGGAGAGGATGGCAACCTGCGTGTGCGGCAGCGCGGCGAGGGTGCGGAGGGCGTCCACCGCGGCCGGGTGCGGGGCCACCGCGTAGGGGTCCGTGTTGAACTCGGCGAGTGTGCCGTCGAAATCCAGGCAGACCAGCAGCGACTCCGCGTGCGCCGCCCGTTCGGTAGCGGCGGTCAGCGTGGCCATCACAGTGCCATCAGTCGGATGCTCGGCGGGTCCACCACAGGCTCGCCCTCGGGGCCGTCACTCGTCGCGGTGAACACCATCTCAGAATCGGTGAGGTGATCCACGCGGAAGCGCGCGCCGGGCACGATGATGCTGGTCAGTTGCTCGTGGACGTGGCGCGCCCCGCCGTCGCAGTCGGCGGCGTCGCCCACCTCGACGCTGTCCACGGTGAACGCGTCGTCCTCCGCGTCGTCCTCCGTGGTGATGGCCGCGTCCAGGTCCGCGCACGCCGTGGTGCCGGTGAGGGAGGAATCGGTGATGGTGAAGTTGGCCAGCCCCGCGGCGTCGGCAAGCAGCGCCCCGGGCTCGGCGGGATCGGTGTGCACGGCGACGACCTGCCAGGTCTGTTCGCCGCCGCACGCCGCCAGCGGGAGGGTGAGCGCGGCGGTCAGGCCGAGTGCGAGTAAGCGGTTCATAGCGCCTCCAGGAAGGATGCGGCCCAGGCGGCGACGTCGTGGGTGGTCACCCAGTCGTGCATCGCACGCATCCGCTGCGGGTCGGGCTGGGCGGCGTCCTCCATCGCGCGGACGATGGAGGACACGTCGAACGGGTTGCACAGGTACGCCTGGTGGAGCTCCACGGCGGCGCCGGCGAACTCGGACAGTACGAGCGCGCCGCTGCCGTCCGGGTGGCAGGCCACGTACTCCTTGGCCACCAGGTTCATCCCGTCCTTGAACGGGGTGACCAGCATCATGTCGGCGGCGGCGTAGTACGCGCCGAGCTGGTCTTTGGGCACGCCGTGGTGCACGTAGTGAATCACGGGCCGGCCGATGCGGCCGAAGCGCCCGTTGATGCGCCCCACGGCCTCTTCCACCTCGCGGCGGGTGCGCCGGTAGTGGTCGATGCGCTCGCGCGACGGCGTGGCCAGCTGGATCAGGGTTGCCTCGCCGCCGCGCTCCAGGAATTGCTCGAACGCCAGGAGCCGCTGCAGGATCCCCTTGGTGTAGTCCATCCGGTCCACGCCGAGCATGAGCAGCGTCGGGTTTCCCACCAGCTCGCGGACGGGCGCGGGGTCGCCGGGGGCGACTATCGACGCATCAATACTGATCGGGAACGTCCCGGTGCGCACCGCGGTGGCGTCGATAAGCTCAAGGAGCCCCCGGAAGTTCGACTCGTCGGCGGCCCGCTGGAAGCCGATGAGGTCGCAGGCCGACAGCGAGCGCAGGATGGGCTCGCGCCACGGCAGCTGGCGGAACAGATCGGGGGAGGGGAACGGGATGTGGAGGAAGAACCCGATGCGCAGGTCCGGGCGCTCCCGCTTGAGCAGGCCGGGGACGAGCTGCAGCTGGTAGTCCTGCACCCACACGGTGGCGCCCTCGGCGGCGACAGCGGAGACCGCGGCCGCAAAGCGCTCGTTGACCGCTACGTAGCGGTCCCACCACTGCTCGTTGTACTGCGGCGCAACGATGAGGTCGTGGTAGAGCGGCCACAGGGTGGAGTTGGAAAACCCCTCGTAGAAGTCGGTGTAGTCCTGCGCGTCCAGCGCCACGGGGACCAGGTCGATGCCGTCGGCGTGGAACGGCTCGAGGTGGGTGTCCGTCTCGCCGGGCCAGCCGACCCAGCAGCCCGAGCGAGCGCGCAGCACCGGCGCGAGCGCGGCGACCAGGCCGCCCGGGGAGGCCTGCCAGGAGTCGCCCACCCGGTCCACGGGCAGGCGGTTGGCTACTACGACGAAGTCGTTCACCTAGGACTTCTTTGCTTTCTTTGTGGACTTCTTCTTCGACGCCTTCTTCTTGGTCGCCTTTTTCTTGGTGGCCTTCTTCTTCGACGCCTTCTTCTTCGAGGCTTTCTTCTTCGAGGCCTTCTTGGACGACTTCTTCTTCGTCGCCTTCTTGGCGGACTTGGAGTCTTCCTCGTCCTCCGGGTCGCCCAGGACCTCCTCGGCGTATTTCTTGTAGTTGAAGCCCTTCGGTTCCACGCCGAGCATGGACATCAGGGTTACTCCGTCGAAGAAATCTTCGGCGTACGTTGCCACGATTCGCCGGGCGCCGGAAGCGGTCTGCTCCTCCATCTCATTGATGGCCTCGGGAGAGGGGCGGGAGTCGGTGATCTTCGGTGGCACTACAGGTTCCTCCTTGTACGAAACGCAAATCTCAAACGGCGATTCTACGCCAAAGCTAGTGCTTCCGGCGCCTCGGGCGGAGGGCGGCTTGCTCCGCGCGCCGAATCTGCTGGAACGTCACGCGCCCCGCCCGCTTGAACGCCCGGTACGGGATGTACAGCTGCGGCGCGCGGATGCGGCGCGCCACCCACTCGCCGAAGATCACGCCGCCGGCCAGCGCCATGCACACGGCGATGGCGTTGAAGATGTTGCTCATCCCCACCACAATCTGCTCGTTGAGCACCGCGTAGAGGCCGCGGTAGATGCCTGAGCCGGGGAGGAACGGCGTCACGCCCGCCACCGCGGTGATCACGGGGTTGACCAAGTAGCGGCGGGAGATGAGACCGCCGGCCAGGCCAACCACGATGGAGCAGGCCGCGGTGGCGATGAACTTATCGGTGCCGAAGGGGATGAGGAAGATGTAGTACATCGCGGAGCCCGCGGCGGCAGTGAGCCCAGAAACAATGATGGCCAGGCGCTCCGCAAAGCAGGTCACGGCAAACGAGGCGGCGGCCAGCGCCCCGCCGATGATGCGCCAGCCGGCGCTGCTTAACGACGGCTTACCTAACATGGTTTCCAGCGGCGGCAGGGGCACTCCTAACAGCTCCGCCACGTACAGGCCGATGGCCACGCCCGCGACGATGCCGCCGGACGACAACATGGTCTGGAAGAAGCGGGAGGCCGCGGTGACGGGGGAGCCGGTGATGCCGTCGAAAAGCGACTGCACCAGCGTCAGGCCGGCCAAGAGCACGATGATGCCGGTGGCGATGACCTGGCTGGGCACGATCGTGTGGCCGATCGAGGTGGAGAAGTCGTAGAAGATGGCGGCCGGAATGGTGGCGATAAAGCCGCCAATGACGCAGTGGTAGAAGTACGGCAGCGAGTTGTGAGACAGGACCTTGTTAAAGCCCATGATGAGGAAGGCGGTGAGCCCGCCGACGAGCGCCATGAGGAGGTCGCCGCCGAGGAGGATGGACACTGACGCGCCCATGACCGCCCAGCCGGCCAGGTTGCGGGCGTTGCGGTAGGGGATGGGCTCGTTGTCGATGTCGTCAAGAATCTTCTCCGCCATCTCCGGCCGGGTGGCGCCCGCGCGGATCGAGCGGATGAGGCGATCGGCCTCCTGCAGCTTGTGGTAGTTCTCGCTCATCATCGTGACCACGCGGAACACGTTGACCGGAGTGCGGCGCTGGACGCCCACGTTGGCGTTCATGGTGATGGTGTTCACCGTGATGTCCACGTGACAGTAGTGCAGGCCGTACGACGAGGTGACCGTGCGGATCTGGGCGATCGCGTCCGAGGACGTCGTGCCGTTGGCGACGAGGATCTCGCCGATCCGCGCGGCGATGTTCATGACCGCGGCCACCTGCGCGGGGTCCGTCAGATCGACGGGCGCGAGGACGGACGGGGGTGGGGAGGTGCGGGACTCGTCAATCGTGGCCACGTGGTCGCGCGAGCCACGCAGCCGCTGCCAATACTGCTCTAGTGATGCCACACGCGAAACACTATCGCGCCGACGTGTTTCGCGCACTCACCGGTCGATGTGTAAGATCCATGGGCATTGCTGGAGTGGCGCAATCGGTAGCGCAACGCACTTGTAATGCGTAGGTTGCGAGTTCAAGTCTCGTCTCCAGCTCCAATTTTTTGCCGCCGAGGGGGAGGGGTGGTGGTCCTTGCGCGCGCTGCGCGGGCAGCGTTTAAAGGCCTTGATTTGGCTAAACCTTCGCTCTTTGGATATACCCCCACTTTTGCTCGACAGCCCCAAGACGACGTACAGCAAACGTACAGTGGAGGGGAGTTAAATGCTATCTGGTTAATTACCCATACAAAGGAGTGCATTTCATGGCTGAGAACCCGAAGGGCATCAAGGTGCTCGTCGTTGATGACGAGCCCAATATCGTCGAGCTGCTGACCGTCTCCCTGAAGTTCCAGGGATTCGAGGTAGAAAGCGCAAACTCCGGGCAGGAGGCGCTGACCATGGCGCGCGAGTACCGCCCGGACGCCTACATTTTGGACGTCATGATGCCGGGGATGGACGGCTTCGAGCTGCTGGGCAAGCTGCGCCAGGACGGCCTGGACGGCCCGGTGCTCTTCCTTACCGCCAAGGACGCGGTGGAGGACCGCATCCACGGCCTGACCATCGGCGCGGACGACTACGTGACCAAGCCGTTCTCCCTGGAGGAAGTCATCACCCGTCTGCGCGTCATCCTGCGCCGCGGCAACGTGACCGATGACGCCGACCACGACACCACCATCCGTTACGCGGACCTGACGCTGAATGACGAAACCCACGAGGTGACCAAGGCCGGCGAGATCATCGATCTCTCCCCGACCGAGTTCAACCTGCTGCGCTACCTCATGCTCAACGCGGAGGTCGTGCTGTCCAAGGCGAAGATCCTGGACAACGTGTGGCATTACGACTTCGGCGGCGACGGCAACGTCGTCGAGTCCTACATCTCCTACCTGCGCCGCAAGATTGACACCGGCGACGTGCCGCTGATCCAGACCGTGCGCGGCGTCGGCTACGTGCTGCGCACCCCGCGCCAGTAACCTGCGGCGTAGCGGTCCATGAAGGCGAAGCAGAAGCTCGCGGCCTGGTCGTACAACCAGGCCGCGCGGCCGTTGCAAAAGCAGCTGGTGTCCCTGGTGGTCGTGGTGGCCACCCTGGGCATCGTGCTGAGTTTTGCCACGGTCTTCTTCCTGATGCGCGGCATCCTCATGCAGCGCGTGGACGACCAGCTGCAGGAGGGCCTGGACAGCTGGGCGGGGCAGGGCACCTGGATCCCGTCAATCGGCGTGCCCAGCGAGTTTGCCCAGGCGACTTGGTTCCCCGGCTACCCGTACCCGTTCTCGCGCTACACCCCGCGGGGCAACCCGCCCGACTGGGAGCAGCTGACGGTCCTGGACCAGGCGCGCACCATCGGGTCGAAGAACGTGGATAGTTCGGCGTCGCTGACGCAGTGGAGGGCGGTGGCGTCGAAAAGCGATGACGGCACCATCACGCTGGTGGCGAAGCGGCTGGAGTCAGAAAACCGCATTCTGCGCTGGCTCGCGGTGGTCGAGACGAGCCTGGGCGCGATTGCGATCCTGGCGATCGCCATCGCAGCGAAGACGCTGGTGAGAAGGTCGCTGACGCCGCTGCGCGAAGTGGAAGACACGGCGCTGGCGATCGCGGACGGCGATGTGGACCGCCGCGTCCCCGCCTGGTCGCGCGACACCGAGGTGGGCAAGCTGTCCTACGCCGTCAACACGATGGTGAGCCAGCTGCAGGACTCGGTCAATGACGCGCAGGGGAAAGAGGAGCAGATGCGGCGCTTCGTCGGCGACGCCTCCCATGAGCTGCGCACCCCGCTGACCAGCCTGCGCGGCTACGCCGAGCTCTACCGCAAGGGCATGGCCCCCGACGCGGACATGGTCATTGACAAGATCGAGGAAGAATCCGGCCGCATGCAGCTGCTGGTGGAGGACCTGCTCGCGCTCACCCGCGCGGAGGGCACCCGCCTGGACCGCAAAACCGTGGACATGCAAAAGGTCGTGGACTCCGCGGTCTCCTCGGCCCGGGCCGCCTACCCGGAGCGCTCCATCGAGGTTGACAACCAGTGCGCCCGGCCGCCGATGGTCAACGGCGACCCGGACCGCCTCCACCAGGTGCTCATGAACCTGATCAACAACGCGTTCAAGCACGGCGGCTCCGACGTGGATGTGACCATCACGCTGCGCGAAAACCTGGACCGCATCGTCATCGAGGTCGCGGACAACGGCCGCGGCATGGCGGAGGAGGACGCGGCGCGCATCTTCGACCGCTTCTACCGCGCGGACGCGTCGCGCCACCGCGCGGGCGGCGGCGGCTCCGGCCTGGGCCTGGCAATCACCAAGTCGCTCATCGAGCAGCACGAGGGCACCATCACCGTCGACACCGCGCCGGGCGAGGGTGCGACGTTCAAGATCTCGCTGCCGCTGCTGCGCGAGGTCAATGGCGCGACAACGACAAAGGCAACGAAGGCGACAAAGGCTGCGCAGCCAGCCAAGGACGCCAAGACGCCGGAAAAGGACTAGTTCAGCGCCGCGCGGAGCGTCTCCGCGGCCGCGTCCATCTTCGCCGGGTCGGTCTCGTCGGCGCGCATGACGGTGGACAGGTTGTAGCCCGACATGTCGTTGGCGGGGAAGACGTGGATGTGCGCGTGCGGCACCTCGAACCCGGCGATGAGGTAGCCGGCGCGCTCGCACTCGAACTCGCTGACAATGGCGGCGCCGATGCGCTGCGCCACCGCATTCATCTTGGCCCACAGTTCGGGCTCGAGGTCGGTCCACTTGTCCACCTCTTTGACCGGCACGACCAGGGTGTGGCCGTACGCGATCGGCTCGATGGTGAGGAAGGCGGCGACGTCCTCGTCCTTGTACACGAAGCGTCCGGGGATCTCGCCGTCAATGATCTTTGTAAAGACTGTGCTCATACACTCAAACCGTACCTGTAAGTTTGAGGCCATGCGCATCCTTGTTATCGGTTCGGGCGGCCGCGAACACGCCCTGCTCAAAGGTCTGTCTGGCAACGAGCTCGTCGTCGCACCCGGCAACGCGGGTATGTCGACGCTGGCCAAGCAATTGCCTATCGACGCCACGTCGCCCCAAGCCATCGTCACCCTCGCCCGCGACGAGCAGGCGGAGCTCGTGGTGATCGGCCCGGAGGCCCCGCTGGTCACCGGCGCCGCCGACGCCCTGCGCGAGGCGGGTATCCCCGTCTTCGGCCCCACCAAGGCCGCGGCCCAGCTGGAGGGCTCGAAGGCATTCGCCAAGGACGTCATGGCCGCCGCCGGCGTGCGCACGGCCCGCGCGCTGCGCGTCGCGCCGGAGGAGGGCGCGGCGGGCGTCGAAAAGGCTCTGGAGCAGTTCGGCCCGAACTACGTGGTCAAGGACGACGGCCTGGCCGGCGGCAAGGGCGTAGTGGTCACCACGGACCGCGCCGAGGCCGCGGCGCACGCGCAGGCGGTGCTCGAGGCGGGCAACCCGGTCCTGTTCGAGTCCTTCCTCGAAGGCCCCGAGGTTTCCCTGTTCTGCCTCGTCGACGGCGAAACCGTGGTCCCGCTGCTGCCCGCGCAAGATCACAAGCGCGCCTACGACAACGACGAGGGCCCGAACACCGGCGGCATGGGCGCCTACACCCCGCTGCCGTGGCTGCCGGCGGACGGCGTGCAGCGCATCGTCGACGAGGTCGCCGCCCCCGTCGCGCGCGAGATGGTCAACCGCGGCACCCCCTACCAGGGCCTGCTTTATGTCGGCGCCGCGTGGGGCCCGGAGGGCCCGGCCGTGGTGGAGTTCAACGCCCGCTTCGGCGACCCGGAGACCCAGGCCGTGCTGTCCATGCTGGAGACCCCGCTCGCCGAGCCGCTGTACGCTGTGGCCACCGGCACGCTCGCGGATCTGCCGCCGCTGAAGTGGAAGGACGGCTACGCCGCCACGGTCGTGCTCGCCGCGGAGCACTACCCGGCCAGCCCCGCCAAAGGCGACGCGATCACGGGCGCGGAGCTGGACAACCCGGAGAAGGTGCTGCACGCGGGCACTGCGCGCGGGGATGATGGGTACGTCTCCGCGGGCGGGCGCGTGCTCAACGTGCTCGGCCACGGCGCGAGCCTGGAGGACGCGATCGCGGACGCCTACCGCGTCATCGAAGGAATCGAGATGCGCGGGTCCTTCTACAGGAAGGATATTGGGCGGCGTGCGGTGGCGGGTGAGGTGAGCGTCGAGAAGCACTAGCCCCCTGTGCGATACTTGGGGGCGTGACTGAGAAGCCTGCAAACCCCAACGTCCTGTCCAACCGCTACGCCTCGCCGGAGATGGCGAGGCTGTGGAGCGCCGAGCACAAGATCATCCTCGAGCGACAGCTGTGGATCGCCGTCATGCGCGCGCAGCGTGAGCTCGGCGTGGAGATCCCGCAAGAGGCTATCGACGCCTACGAGTCCGTCATCGACCGCGTCGACCTGAGCTCCATCGCGGAGCGGGAGCGCGTCACGCGCCACGACGTGAAGGCGCGCATCGAGGAGTTCAACGCGCTCGCCGGCTACGAGCACATCCATAAGGGGATGACCAGCCGCGACCTGACCGAGAACGTCGAGCAGCTGCAGATCGTGCGCGCGCTCGAACTGGTCCGCGGCAAGGCGGTCGCGCTGCTCAAGGCCGTGGGCAACCGGGCGTCCGAGTACAAGTCGCTGGTGATGGCAGGCCGCTCCCACAACGTGGCGGCGCAGGCGACCACGCTGGGCAAGCGCTTCGCGTCCGCAGCCGACGAGATCCTGGTCGCGGTCGACCGCATCGAGTCGTTGCTTGACGGCTACCCGCTGCGCGGCATCAAGGGCCCGATGGGGACGGCGCAGGACATGCTCGACCTCATGGGCGGAGACGAGGCGAAGCTCGCCGAGCTGGAATCCAAGGTGGCCGGCCACCTGGGCTTTGACACGGTCTTCGACTCCGTCGGCCAGGTCTACCCGCGCTCCCTGGACTTCGAGGCGATCTCCGCGCTGGTCCAGCTCGGCGCCGGGCCGTCCTCGCTGGCCACCACGATCCGCCTGATGGCCGGCAACGAGACGGTGACCGAGGGCTTCAAGGAAGGCCAGGTCGGCTCCTCCGCCATGCCGCACAAGATGAACGCGCGCTCCTGCGAGCGCGTGGGCGGCTTCCAGGTCATCCTGCGCGGCTACCTCACCATGGCCGCTGACCTGGCCGGGCAGCAGTGGAACGAGGGCGACGTGTTCTGCTCCGTCGTGCGCCGCGTCGCGCTGCCGGATGCCTTCTTTGCCATCGACGGGCAGCTGGAGACCTTCCTCACCGTCCTCGACGAGTTCGGCGCGTTCCCCGCCATGATCACCCGCGAACTGGACCGCTACCTGCCGTTCCTGGCCACCACCCGCATCCTCATGGCATCCGTGCGCGCCGGGGTGGGCCGCGAGACCGCACACGAGGTGATCAAGGAAAACGCCGTCGCCATGGCCCTGGACATGCGCGAGAACGGCGCCGAGCAGAACCTGGTCGAGCGTCTTGCCGACGACGATCGCCTGCCGCTGGACCTCGCGCAGCTTGAGGAGGCCCTCGCGGACCGGCACGCGTTTATCGGCGCGGCAGAGTCGCAGGTCGACCGCGTGCTCACGCGTATCGACGCCCTCGTGCACAAGTACCCCGACGCCGCCAACTACCGCCCGGGCGAGATCCTGTAGCTCGCCGCGGCCGGGGGGCGGCGGGCGTGTTTGGCGCGGTCGGTGCAGTCTGCGCGGTCTGCGTGGTCTGCGTCTAAATGGAGCTAGCTCCGTTTGGGGGTTGTGTTGATCGGCGACCTGGGGTTTTGCTGGTTTCTCGCGCGTAGATGGAGCTAGCTCCGTTTGGAAGGAGCAGCGCCGACCGCCGACCCGGGGCGGGGTCTACTCCGCCCAGCGGACGCCGGTGGCGTCGAGGCGCACGCCGGTGGCGGGAACGCCGGGGTCCACGCGGCGCTCCCAGGATGCGAGCGCGGTGGTGTAGGCGCGGCCTTCCTCCAGGTCAGCGGTGTAGCCGGAGGGGGCGCCGCTGCCCATGTCGCAGTACGCCTCCGCCGCGGACGGCGAAGCGGCCCCAGGCACAGCACCAGCGCCAGACCCAGCCCCAACACCAGCCCGCGACCCAGAACCCGACCCCGCCCCCAGGCCCGTGCCGCTGCCCGGCTGGGATGGGACGGAGTTGGCGGTGAGGGTTGTGGAGGGGGCGGGGGTGGCGTCGATAAGCGAAAGCTCCGGCACGGGCACCGTGGGGCCGGTGGGGTTGCTGCCGATGGCGACGGGCGTGAGCGTGACCGGGAAGCAGGTGAACGCGGCGAACCGCTGCGGGTCGGGCGAGCGGAGGTTGTTGGCGGCTTGGGTGCCGGTGATGCGGCGCGGGCGCTCGACGGTGACCTCCCACTGCACCTGGGTGCCGGTTGCGAGGTCCTCGGTGGCGACGCGCGCGGTGTCGCCGAAGCGGAGGACGGCGTTGTCGCGGGTGGGGGCGAAGTCGGGCATGTCGGCGGCGTCCGTGCTGGCGGGTTGCGGCGAGCACGCGGCGAGTGCGGCGACGACCGGCAGCGCGAGCAACACTGGGAGGCGAGAGACCATGCGGAACATGGTAGTGGCGCGGTATATGCTTGGTGCCATGCGTCCAGAGCTTTCTGACTACACTCACCTTTCCGGCGGCAAAGTCCGCGAGATTTACCAGGTAGATGCGGACACCTTGCTCATGGTGGCCTCGGATCGCATCTCCGCGTTCGACTTCTCGCTCGAGCCCGAGATCCCGGACAAGGGGCGGATTCTCACCGCAACGTCGATGTTCTTCTTCGACCTGTTGGACGGGATTCCGAACCACCTCGCGGGGCCGATCGATGATCCGCGGATCCCGGAGGAGGTGCTGGGCCGCGCGATGGTGGTGAAGAAGCTGGACATGGTCGAGTTCGAGTGCGTCGCCCGCGGCTACCTCACCGGCTCGGGCAAGAAGGAGTACGACGAGCGCGGCATGGTCTGCGGCGTGAAGCTGCCCGAGGGCCTCGTCGAGGCGTCGAAGCTGCCGGAGCCGATTTTTACCCCGGCGACGAAGGCCGCGCAGGGCGATCACGACGAAAACGTGACGTTCAAGTACATGGCGGGCAAGATCGGCACCGAGCTGGCGGAGCGCCTGCGCGATCGCACCCTCGAGGTCTACTCGCGCGCCGCCGAGTACGCGGAGACCAAGGGCATCATTCTGGCGGACACCAAGTTCGAGTTCGGCCTGGACAGCAACGGGGAGCTCGTGCTTGCCGACGAAGTCCTGACCCCGGATTCCTCCCGCTACTGGCCCGCCGATTCCTACAAGGAAGGCCAGAAGCAGCCCAGCTTTGACAAGCAGTACGTGCGCAACTGGCTCACCGGCCCGAAGTCTGGCTGGCGCCCCTCGGAAGGCACGCAGCCGCCGGAGCTGCCGGGCTCCGTGGTGGAGGCCACGCGCGATCGCTACATCGAGGCGTACGAGCGCCTGAGCGGCGAGAAGTTCGGCGACTGGCCGGGCGCCAACGCGTAAGCGCGGTGCCCTAGGCTGGGTGCCTATGGATTTCCCCAAGGCACCGAAGCACCCGATCACCCGCTCGTTCCACGGCCGCGACTTCGTGGACAACTACGAGTGGCTGCGCGACAAAGACAGCCCGGAGACGATCGCGTACCTGGAGGCGGAAAACGCCGCCACTGAGCAGGCCACCGCGCACCTGAGCGATCTGACCGACGCAATCTACGGCGAGATCAAGTCGCGCGTGAAGGAAACGGATATGTCCGTGCCGCAGCGCGCGGGCGACTGGTGGTACTACGGCCGCACCATCGAGGGCAAGAACTACGCCCTCTCGTGCCGCGTCCCCGCCGCCGACGACCCCTGGACCCCACCCGAGGTCTCGGAGGAGATGCCCGGGGAGCAGGTGCTTATCGACGCCAACGAGCTCGCCGAAGGCCACGAATTCTTCTCCATCGGCGCCTCCTCGGTCACCACCTCCGGCCGCCTCCTGGCCTACTCGGTGGACACCACCGGCGACGAGCGCTTCGACCTGCGCATCAAGGACCTGGAGACCGGCGAGCTGCTCCCGGACGTCATCGAGGGCGTCTTCTACGGCGCGACCTGGGCCGGCGATGACTACCTGTTCTACGTCCGCTGCGACGACGCCTGGCGGCCCCACCAGATCTGGCGCCACAAGGTGGGCACGGACGCGGCCGAGGACGCGCTGGTCTTCGAGGAGAAGGACGAGAAGTTCGGCGTGGGCGTGGGCGGTGACCGCGCGGAGCGCTTCCTCTACATCCTGTCCTCGTCGTCCCTGACTACCGAGTACCGCGTCGCCCCGCTCGAGGATCCCACCGCCGAGTTCCAGGTAATGCGCCCTCGCGAAGAGGGGGTGGAGTACCACCCGGACTACGCCGCGCTGGGGGACCGCGAGTACTGGCTGGTCACGCACAACGCCGCGGGGCCGAACTTCGCGGTGAGCGCGGTCGCACTCGCCACCGAGCTACCGGACCTGCGCGACCTGCCCGTCATCGTCCCGCACTCGGACACCACCCGCATCGAGGGGCTGGACGTCTACCGCGACTTCGTGTTCATGTCGTACCGCCGCGGCGGGATCTCGCGCCTGGCCGTTGCGCCGCTCACGGGCGAGGACTTCGCTCCCTTCGAGGAGCTGGAGTTCTCCGAGGAGCTCTACACCGCGAGCCTGGCCGGCAACCCGGAGTGGGACGCGCCCGTGGTCCGGGTGGGCTACACCTCGTACACGCAGCCGTCGCAGCTGTTGGATTACCGGGTCGAGGACGGCTCGTTCACCCTGCTCAAGGAGCAGGAGGTTGAGGGCGGTTACAACCCGGACGAGTACGTTGCCGAGCGGATCTGGGCGAAGACTGAGGACGGGGTGGAGATTCCGGTGTCGGTGGTGCGTCGAAAAGCGACTGCCCCGAACGCTTCGCCCACCTTGCTGTACGGCTACGGCTCGTACGAGGCGTCGATGGACCCAGGCTTCTCCATCGCGCGACTCTCGCTGCTGGACCGCGGCATGGTGTGGGCGTGCGCGCACGTGCGCGGTGGCGGCGAGATGGGCCGCAGCTGGTACGACCAGGGCAAGATGCTGCACAAGACGAACACGTTCACCGACTTCATCGCGTGCGCTGACACGCTCATCCAGCTGGGCATTACCGATCCGGAGCACCTCGTCGCCGAGGGCGGCTCTGCGGGCGGGCTGCTCATGGGCGCGGTGGCGAACATGGCGCCGGAGAAGTTCGCGGGCATCCAGGCGATCGTGCCGTTTGTCGACCCGCTGACCTCTATCCTCAAGCCCGAGCTGCCGCTCACCGTCGGCGAGTGGGAGGAGTGGGGCGACCCGTACCACGACCCCGAGGTCTACGACTACATGGCCGGTTACGCGCCCTACGAGAACATCACCGCGCAGGACTACCCCGACATCCTGGCCGTGACTAGCCTGAACGACACCCGCGTGCTCTACGTCGAGCCCGCGAAGTGGGTGGCTAAGCTGCGCGAGCACGCCACCGGCGGCGAGATCCTGCTCAAGACCGAGATGTCCGCGGGCCACGGCGGCGTGTCCGGCCGCTACGCCAAGTGGAAGCAGACGGCGTTCGAGTACGCGTGGACGTTGGTGAAGAGCAAAGCCGTGACGCCTGTGGGAGAATAGCGGGTATGTCTGGTCGCGTTCTCGTCTCAATTTCGTCCATTTTTGATGACACGCTCGATGACGTGGTCCGGATCGTCGAGGGTCTGGACCGCAAGCGCGTGCCGGTGTCGTTGCTGGTCGCGCCGCACATCGACAAGAAGTGGCACCTGGCCAAGGACTCGCGCACGCGCGGCTGGCTCCTCGAGCAGGCCGCGCACCGCGCCCTGCTCCTCAACGGTTTCGACCAGGCGGTGCAGGGCCGCCGCTCCGAGTTCGCGTCGCTCGGCGAGCACGAAGCGCGCCTGCGCCTCACCGGCGCGACCCGCCAGATGGAGGCGCTCGGTTTCCACCTCGACATGTTCGCCCCGCCGCGCTGGCGCATGTCCCCAGGCACACTCGGCGTGCTCCCGGACTTCGGGTTCCGCCTCGCCGTGTCAACGAAGGGCATCTATTCGCTTACCGACGCCACCGCCACCCCCTTCACCCGCTGCCGAAACCTCTCCGTCGGCGAGGGCTACGGCACGGCCAAGTGGTGGCGACGCAACATCATCGCTGCCGCCGTCCGCGGCGCGGAGAAGGGCAACACGATCCGTCTGTCTATCTCCGCCCGCGAGCTGCACAAAAAGAAGGTCCGCCGCGACTTCACCGCGGCCGTCCTGTGCGCCCAGGCCAACGGCGCAGAGCCCGCCGACTACAGGGCGTTCCTGTAGGGCGGGCTTCCTCGCGGCTTACTCAGCGAGGCCTTTAGCGCACCCCAGCTGGTTGAGCAGATCGTTCACCTGCTGCGGCATGAAGTGGTACGCAGCCGCGCCCGCGAGGCCGAGCCCCGCGATAAGCGCAGCGATGATGCCGAGGATCGTGCCGAAGGTGGAGCTGCCGTCCGCGGACGTGCCCTGGTCGCCGCCGTCCTGGACCGGCTTCTGCGGCTGCTTCGGTGCGTCCGGCTGCACCTTGCCGGCCTTCTGGGTGGTGCCGTCGGTGAAGGTGATGACGAGGTTGCCCTCGTCGTCGACCTCGACCTTCTCAACGCCGCGGCCGGCAGCGCCGTCCTTACCGTCTTTACCGTCGGTGCCGTCCTTGCCATCCTGGCCGTCGGTGCCGGTGGCGCCGTCCTGGCCAGCGATCGGCCCAACCTTCTGAGTGGTGCCGTCGGTGTAAGTCACCTCGAGCTCGCCGTCGACGACCTCAAAGCCTGCAACGCCGCGGCCGGCAGCGCCGGTCTCGCCCTTGTCGCCCTTCTCACCGTCCTGGCCGTCTTTACCAGCAGCCCCGTCCTTACCGTCTGCGCCGTCCTTACCGTCGGCGCCATCCTCGCCGCTGGTGCCGTTGACCTTGCCAGCGTTCTCGGCGTGGCCATCGTTGTAGTGGACGATCAGCTCGCCATCCTCATTGATGGCAACGGACTCGATGCCACGGCCGTCGTTGCCGTCCTGTCCGTCCTTGCCATCGCTGCCGTTGGCACCGTTGGCACCGTCCTTGCCTGCGGCGCCCGGCTCGCCGGTTTCGCCCTTGTCGCCCTTGTCGCCCTTTTCGCCTTGCTCGCCCTTGGCGCCGTCCTTACCGTTAGCGCCGTCAACGCCGTCGGCACCGTCTTTGCCTGCGGCGCCGGGGTCACCCTTGTCGCCCTTCTCGCCCTTGGCGCCGTCCTTACCGTTAGCGCCGTCAACGCCGTCGGTACCGTCCTTGCCAGGCTCGCCGGGGTCACCCTTGTCGCCCTTCTCGCCCTTGGCGCCGTCCTTACCGTTAGCGCCGTCAACGCCGTCGGCACCGTCTTTGCCTGCGGCGCCGGGGTCACCCTTGTCGCCCTTCTCGCCCTTGGCGCCGTCCTTACCGTTAGCGCCGTCAACGCCGTCGGTACCGTCCTTGCCAGGCTCGCCGGGGTCACCCTTGTCGCCCTTCTCGCCCTTGGCGCCGTCCTTACCGTTAGCGCCGTCAACGCCGTCCTTACCAGCGGCGCCCGGCTCGCCGTCCTTGCCATCCTGGCCGTCCTTGCCGTCTTGGCCGTCTTTGCCTGCGGCGCCGTCCTCGCCGGTGACCTTGCCCAGGTCGACCGGGTTGTCCTTGTCGTCGGAGTAGGTCACCCAGAGGTGGCCGTCGTCACGCACCTCGGCCTTGATAATGGAGCGGCCGGCGGTGGGTTCTTCGGCGGGGGTGGGTTCTTCGGTGGCGGAGTCGTCGTCAAGCAGCTTCGGATCGACCTTGATGTTGAAGCCGACCTTGACCGGGTCGTGGTCGGAGGAGCGGAACGGGTTGCCGTAGCCGTAGAGCTTGTCGTCGCCGCTGCCGAAGAAATCCTGCGCGTTGTAGTTGCGGCGGGAGTACTCGAACGCGACCGACTCGTCGCCGTTGATGTTCCACACTGCGGAGTCCTGGACCAGGTCTTTTGCGGACACGTTGGCCAGCACGTGGTCGAGGGTGCCGAGTCGGCCGCCGAACTGGTAGGAAGCCTGGTCAAAGTCCTTCTCGTGGTGGACCAGGGAGAAGCCGCCGCCCTCGATGGCGGTGATGGCGTCCTCCTTGGTGTAGGAGTTCAGGTCGCCGAGAATGAAGGTCGGCAGGTCGGTCCATTTGTCTTCCTTGCTCAGGTGATCAATGAGCGCCTGTGCCTGGGCCTTACGAACGTCCGGGTTGTTGCCCTGGCCGTCGCTGGAATCCTTGTCGTTGTTAGCAACGGAGCCCTTGGACTTGAAGTGGTTGACCACGGCAACGAAGTTGTCGCCGCCTTCGGCCGGCTCAAACTCCTGGGCCAGCGGCTGGCGGGCGGTGCCGGTGAAGGCGGTGTCGTCGAAGATCTTGGACTCGCCGACCGGGCGGACCTTGTCCTTCTGGTAAATGAACGCGACGCGGATGTAGTCCTCGTCGGTGCCGAGCTCGGTCGGGGACTTCACCAGGTCCCACTTCTCCTCGCCCGCGGCCTTGTTCAGCGCGTCGACCAGGTTCTGCAGGGTCTCGTCGCGCTTGGACACGTCACCGGTGACGGTCGCCGTGTTCTCAATCTCGGAGAGGCCGAGCACGTCGACGTCGAGCGTGTTAATCGCGGTGACGATCTTGGCCTGCTGGTCCTTGAACGCGTCCTCGGTGTACGCGCCGCGCACCTTGCAGTAGTTGGACCCGACAGGGGTGCCGTTCATGTCCTTGTAAGCCTTGCAGTTGTCCTCATCCTTGCCCAGGGAGTTGAAGTAGTTGAGGACGTTGAAGAAGCCGAGGGAGAAGTCGCCCTTCACGGTGCCCGGCACGTCGATGGACTTCGCGCGGGAGTCCTCCCACGTGATCGGCAGTTCTTCCGCGGTGTTCTTACCGGTGATCGGCTGCAGCGGCTGGAAGCGCCACTGGTCGAAGGAGTAGTCCACAACCACGTCGGTCTGGAACTCCACCTGGTCGGTGGTGCGGATGGACTTCACGCCCTTATCCGAGGTGACCAGGTACGGCAGCGGGGTGTTCTTATCCGTGCGGAAATAGTTCTTGGTGCGGCCGTCGTCCAGGTACACCTCGCGGGCGGACTGCTCGGCCTCGTACTTGCGGTAGCCATCGACGCTCGGTTTGTTCTTGTCGGTGAAGTTGTAGATCGGCTCGGTGCCCGCCACCAGGCCGAGGTCACCCGTGTTGTTCAGGTTGTAGTTGTTGGTCACCGTGTAAGTGCCGGGGCGGACCAGCATGCCCTCGTAGGGCTCGCGGGCGTCGTCGCCGGCCGGGAGCTCGGTGAGCCCCACTGCCTTCGGTGCCTCGAGCGCCTCGTCCAGCTCCTGCTTGGAGGAAACGGTGATCTGGGTCTGGTTTTTAAACTCCGAGACCTTGCCGGTCACCTGGAGAGAGTCGCCGCGCTGCGGGAAGTCGTTGTTCCCGCCCATGTAGACGAAGATGCCGTCGGAGGCGTCGCCGGCCTTCTTCTCTGCGCCGCCGGTGCCCGCGGTCTGCAGGAAGAAGCCGTTCTTGCCGCCCTCGTCGTACACGGCGGTGACCACGCCCTCAGTGGTCACGGTCTTGCCCTCGAGCGGGGAAGCGGCGCCGGTGCCCTGGATCTCAGCGATCGGGGTGATCGCGCCGGGCTCCGGGGCTGGCTGCGCGGGGTCGGACGGGTCAGCGGGGTCGGTCGGCTCAGACGGCACGACCGGATCGCTGCCCGAGCCCTGCGGGGTCGGCGCGGCTGCGTGGAAGTCAGCGGCGTTGTCGTCGGTGTCTACGCCCGCCTCTTTGCGCTGGATGGAGGTGGAGTTCGACGTCCCCTTGGCGGCATTGCCTTCAAAGTTTTTCGCCCCGCCCCAGCCGACGAGGTCGACTTGGTTGCCGGAGGCGTCGGTAAGCACTGCGCTCGCTTCCTTGCCACTGAAGTTGAATTTGCTCTCGTAGTCGGCATTTTCGAGCGGGTTGTCCTTGTTATTGCCCGCGGCACCCTTGATCAGGAAGTATCCGCCCGCGGGCACGGTACCGGAAAGCGTTGCTTTGTTTCCGGAGTTACCGTTGGCGGCCTGCTGGTCGAGCACCCACCCGGCAAGGTCGATGTCCTTGTCGGTGGGGTTGTACAGCTCGACAAAGTCGTTGGAGATGGTCGAGCCGGAGTTGCCGCCGCCCCCGTAGACCTCGTTGATGACTACGTTGGAGCCGTCGGTCGCCGCGTGCGCGGTGGGGACGGTGATGGTGCCGGCTGCGAGCGCGACGATGAACGCTGCGGAGAACCCGTGGTGGTGGTTGAAACGCATGTGGAACCCTTTGCTGAGAAGATGGAGTGATTTCCCAGCTAAAATAACGCCGGTCGCTAGACTGTGCTGGGTATAAACTCAGTAAAAACTTAAAGTTCAGGCATTGTTCATCTGTTGGACCGCTATTGGTTCCCCGGGGGCGTCGGATATACTTGCCCACGTCTGCTGACCTCTGACTAATGAAGGAATCTCATGGCACGTGTCGTGGTAAATGTCATGCCGAAGGCTGAAATCCTGGATCCGCAGGGCCAGGCTGTCCAGCGCGCACTTGGGCGAATCGGGGTGAACGGGGTCCAGGATGTCCGCCAGGGCAAGCGCTTCGAGATCGAGGTGGACGACTCCGTCACGGATGAGGAGCTCGCTCGCGTCGCGGAGACCCTCCTGTCCAACACCGTGATCGAGGATTTCGAGGTTGTTCGATGACGGCAACCATCGGGGTTATCACGTTCCCGGGCACGCTTGACGACGTCGACGCCCTCCGCGCCGTCCGCCTCGCAGGAGCCGAGCCGAAGCAGCTGTGGCACGCCGACGACGACCTGACCGGCGTGGACGCCGTCGTCGTCCCGGGCGGGTTCTCCTACGGCGACTACCTGCGCTCCGGCGCGATCGCCGCACAGGCACCGATGATGGGTGCCGTGGTGGAGGCCGCGAAGAAGGGCATGCCGGTGCTGGGCATTTGCAACGGCTTCCAGATCCTCACCGAGGCCGGTCTGCTGCCGGGCGCGCTCACCCGCAACCAGCACTTGGACTTCCACTGCGTGGACACCTACCTGGAGATCGCCAACGCGGACACTGCGTGGACCTCCCGCTTCGAGGCTGGCCAGAAGATCCTGGTGCCAGCGAAGCACGGCGAGGGCCGCTTCCAGGCCTCGCAAGAGACGGTGCACCAGCTGGAGCAGGAGGGCCGCGTGGTCTTCCGCTACACCGACAACTTCAACGGCTCCGCCAATTCGATCGCGGGCGTGACCAATGAGTCGGGCCGCGTCGTCGGCCTCATGCCGCACCCGGAACACGCGATTGAGCTGCTCACCGGCCCGTCCACTGATGGTCTGGGCCTGTTCGAATCCGCCATCGACGCTATCTCGAAGATCGGAGCGTAAACGACTATGACCGTGCACGACGACACCGTCGAGAACGCGCAAGCGACCCCTGACCTTCAGCAGCCGTACGCGGAGCTGGGCCTGCGCGACGAGGAATACGACAAGATCAAGTCCATCCTGGGCCGTCGCCCCACGGACGCGGAGCTGACCGTGTACTCCGTGATGTGGTCCGAGCACTGCTCGTACAAGTCCTCCAAGGTGCACCTGCGCTACTTTGGCGAGACGATGACCGAGGAGATGGCCTCCAAGATCCTCGCCGGCATTGGCGAAAACGCCGGTGTGGTGGACATCGGCGACGGCGACGCGGTGACCTTCCGCGTGGAGAGCCACAACCACCCGTCGTTTGTGGAGCCATACCAGGGCGCCGCAACCGGCGTGGGCGGCATCGTCCGCGACATCATGGCCATGGGCGCGCGCCCGATCGCTGTCATGGACCAGCTGCGCTTCGGCCCGGCGGATGCCGAGGACACCAAGCGCGTCCTGCCCGGCGTGGTCCACGGCATTGGTGGCTACGGCAACTCGCTCGGCCTGCCGAACATCGGCGGCGAGACTGTCTTCGACGCCGCGTATGCCGGCAACCCGCTGGTCAACGCCCTGTGCGTGGGCACGCTGAAGGTAGAGGACCTGAAGCTCGCCTTCGCCTCCGGCACCGGCAACAAGGTGGTGCTCTTCGGCTCGCGCACCGGCCTCGACGGCATCGGCGGCGTCTCCGTGCTGGGCTCCGCCACCTTCGAGGAAGGCGAGGAGCGCAAGCTGCCGGCCGTGCAGGTTGGCGACCCGTTCGCGGAGAAGGTGCTCATCGAGTGCTGCCTGGAGCTCTACCACGCCGGCGTGGTCGTGGGCATCCAGGACCTCGGTGGCGGCGGCCTGGCCTGCGCCACCTCCGAGCTGGCAGCGGCTGGCGACGGCGGCATGCGCGTCAACCTGGACAACGTCCCGCTGCGCGCCGAGAACATGTCGGCCGCCGAGATCCTCGCCTCCGAGTCCCAGGAGCGCATGTGCGCCGTGGTCACCCCGGAGAACGTGGATCGCTTCATGGAGATCTGCGCGAAGTGGGAGGTGGGCGCCGCCGTCATCGGCGAGGTCACCGACGAGAAGGACCGCTACGTGGTCACCCACGGTGGCGAGGTCGTGCTGGACGCGCCGCCGTCGTCGATCGACGAAGGTCCGGTCTACGAGCGGCCCTACGCCCGCCCTGACTGGATTGACGAGGTTGGGGAGCGAGGGGGCGTCGATAAGCAAGAGGCCCTTTCGGCCGCATGGCTGAAGATGGTGGCCTCGCCCGCGCTGTGCTCGCGCGACTACATCGTGCAGCAGTACGACCGCTACGTGCGCGGCAATACGGTGCAGGCCCACGGCGCGGACTCCGGCGTGCTGCGCATCAACGAGGAGACGAACCGAGGCGTCGCCATCGCTACCGACGCCTCCGGCCGCTACACCTACCTCGACCCGAACCAGGGCGCGCGCCTGGCACTGGCCGAGGCCTACCGCAACGTTGCCGTCACCGGCGCGACTCCGGTCGCGGTGACCAACTGCCTGAACTTCGGCTCGCCCGAGAACCCCGACGTGATGTGGCAGTTCCGCGAAGCAGTGCACGGGCTTGCCGACGGCGCCGCCGAGCTGAACATCCCGGTCTCCGGCGGCAACGTGTCCTTCTACAACCAGACCGGCGAGACCCCGATCCTGCCCACCCCGGTCGTGGGCGTGCTCGGCGTCATCGACGACGTGGCGAAGGCGAACCCGCACGCCGTGCCTTCGACGGAGGAGGAGTTCTCCCTGGTCTTGCTCGGTGAGACCGCCGACGAGTTTGGCGGCTCCGTGTGGCAGGACATCTCCGGCGCGGGTCTGGGCGGCGTGCCGCCGAAGGTGGACCTGGCCAATGAGGAGCGCCTGGCGCAGTTCTTCGCCGACGTCGCCGACCACGGCGGCGTGACCGCCGCCCACGACCTGTCCGAGGGCGGCCTGTCCCAGGCCGTGTTCGAGATGCTGCAGGCCTCCGGCAAGGGCGCCGACCTGGATCTCGCGGCCGTGCACGAGGACGCGTTCACCGCGCTGTTCTCGGAGTCCGCGTCCCGAGTCTTGGTCGCCGTGACCGCAGACCGCGCGGACGCGCTGGTTGAGCGCGCGGATGCTGCGGGCGTCCCGGCCGCGGTGATCGGCAGCACGCGTGCAGACGGCGAACTGCACTTCGGCGGCGAGCAGCTGTCCATTGCGCAGCTTCGCGACGCCTGGGCCGCAACCCTCCCGTCACACTTTGCTGCAGCGCACGCGCCCAACGCGGCGGTGTAGCGCCTAGGCGGGCGTCACGTGGTTGCGCTACTGCTGACGCTCGCCGCTGCCTTCGGCCTGTCCGTCGTCGCCGGTGCCACAGGTGCCGGCGCGGCGGGCTTTGTCATTTCTGCGACGTTGCTGGGGTTCGGGCTGGCGCCTTTCGTCGGCGACTCTTTGCATCGACTGCTGCCATGCTCGGTGTGGGGCAGATTTTCTCTCTCAGCCAGTACTGCTCGGGGCCTGGGCGTGGACCACTTCAATGCGTTTCTCACCCGGGTCGGGTGGAACCGGCAGATTGTTGCTATGCGCGGGTTTGGTGCTGCTGAATCTGGCACTGCTGCGTCTCGCGCTGCTGACCGCAGGAATCCGCGGCATATGCAGGCGGCAGCTGCCGGGCATGCGTGGGCGGTGGTGCTCCATATGGTCGCTGTGGTGTGGGCGGCGTTGGCTGGCGGGTGGGTGGCCGCAGTTGTTTTGCTGGTGGTTGGGATACTCGGGCACCTCTATCCGGTGCTGTTGCAGATCCGGGTGCTGACGCGGCTGCACGAGGGGCATAAACGGAGCTAGCTCCATTTGGACGTGCCCGGCCGGTGAATCGCCAGGTCGTGCGGGACCGTGAACCCTAAATGGAGCTAGCTCCATTTAGACCTGCCCCGCCGGTAAAACTCCAGGTCGCGCAGAATCGTGAACCCTAAACGGAGCTAGCTCCATTTAGACCTGCCCCGCCGGTAAAACCCCAGGTCGCACGGACCCGTAAACCCTAAACGGAGCTAGCTCCATTTAGACGACGGAGTTACGCAGCGAAAAACTCAGCGGCGCAACCCCCAGCAACCCCCAGCAACCCAGCCAACACCCCCCAAATAGCCCCTAGTCCACCCGCTGCGTCGGACCCGGCCGCTCGACCAGCGGCTCCGGCTCGTACTGGCCGCGCAGGTCCTTGAGCGTCTGGGTGTGCTCCCAGAGGCGCTTGTCCTCGTCAGTTACCGGCACGAACTGGCGCGCGGGCAGCGGGTTGCCGTCGACGTCGATGCCGATGTAGGTAAACGAGGCGTGGATGGCGTTGCTGAGCTGGTCGCGCCCGCCGCGCGGGTCGCCGGCCCGGACGAAGGTGGAGACGTGGATGGAACGGGAGTCGGTGCGCGTGATGCGCGCCTCCACCTCGATGAGGTCGCCGATGTGGATGGGCTTGTAAAACCGGATACCGCCGGCGTAGACGGCGACGGTGCGCTCGCCGGACCATTCCATGGAGCAGGCGAGGCCGGCCTCGTCGATCCATTCCATTGCGGTGCCGCCGTGGACGTTGCCGCCCCAGTTCACGTCGGTGGGCTTGGCCATGAACCGGTGGGTCAGGCGCGGCGCGGTGCCTTCGTCGGTGTACGTCTGCTCTTCCATGGACGCTTCGATGGCTTTGCGCAGTTCCACGCGGGACTTCGCTGCCTTCTCGACGCGGCGCTGCTCGTCGGTAATCGGCACGAACGTCGGCACGGGCATGGACTTGCCAGTCTCCGGGTCCTTGGCCACGAAGATGACGAGGCAGTCGCAGGCACGGGTGAACTTGCCTTCGCGGGGGTCGGCGGAGAGCACCTCGTTGACAATGTGCATGGAGCTGCGCCCGGTCATGGCGATCGTGGAGCGCACCTCCACGATGTGGCCGGACGGGATTGGCCGGGTGAAGTGGATGTGCCCCACGTAGGCGGTCACGCAGTAGGTGGCGGACCATTGCGCGGCGCAGGCGTAGGCGGCCTTATCAATCCATTCGAGGACGCGGCCGCCCGAGACGCCTTGGGCGCCGGCGATGAGGACGTCGGTAGGCGATGCCATGAACCGCAGAGTGATGGACGCCGACCTGTTCATGGGGACTGCTGTGTTCGTCATGGCTAGGCATCTTAGTATGGAGCGCATGGCATCCAGCAGAAGCTCGAAGCAGGACCCGGCGGCAACGCGCGAGGCGGTGGCGGCGGTCGACGCGTGGCTCGATGGTCAAGGGGAGACACCCGGCAGGGCATTGCTTGCCGACGCCACCCGCCGCACCGCCCGCACCCTCGCCGAAGAACTCCCGGGCAAGTCGGTGGAGCTTCGCGTGCCCCCGTTTGTGGCGGTGCAGTGCGTCGAGGGCCCGCGGCACACCCGCGGCACCCCGCCGAACGTGGTGGAGATGGCTCCGGAGACGTGGCTCCGCATCGCCACCGGTCGCAGCACGTTTGAGGATGAGGTGGCCGCGGGCAGGATCGACGCCTCCGGCTCCCGGGCGGGCGAGATCGCGCGGGGGTTGCCCGTAATTGCCCTTTCGTAGGCGCGGTCCGTTAAAGTAAGGGCCGTGCATACCGTGAGCATGGAAAATGACGGGGACTCCCGGGCGCAGCTCGACGACACACCGCGCGATGAGTGCGGCGTGTTCGGCGTGTGGGCGCCTGGTGAAGACGTCTCCAAACTGTCCTATTTCGGCTTGTTCGCCCTCCAGCACCGCGGCCAGGAGGGCGCGGGCATTGCGGTGGGCGATCACTCCAACATCGTCGTGTTTAAGGACACGGGCCTGGTCAGCCAGGTCTTCGACGAGTCCGTCCTCGATGCCCTCCAGGGCGATGTGGCCATCGGGCACACGCGCTACTCCACCGCGGGCGGCAATTCCTGGGATAACGTGCAGCCGATGTTCCGTACCTCGCCAAACGGCACGGACGTCGCGCTCGCGCACAACGGCAACCTGACCAATTACCAGGAGCTGCAGGCCGAGGCGATCGAGCGCAAGCTCATCCCGGCCGATGGCGTGCAGGGCCAGGGCTCGTCCTCCGATACCGCGGTCGTTTCCGCGCTGCTCGCTGACCGAATCCGCGGGGAGCACACGCTTATCGACGCCGCCCTCGACCTCCTCCCACGCCTCCAAGGCGCCTTCTGCTTCATGGTCACCGACGGCGACACCCTCTACGCCGCCCGCGACCCGCACGGCGTGCGCCCGCTCTCCCTGGGCCGGTTGGAGCGCGGCTGGGTCGTCGCCTCCGAGACGTGCGCCCTGGACATCGTCGGCGCCTCCTTCGTGCGCGACATCGAGCCGGGGGAGCTCGTGGCTATCGACGCCACCGGCATCCGCTCCGAGCGCTTCGCCGAGGCGCCGCGCCAGGCCCGCTGCGTGTTCGAGTACGTCTACGTGGCGCGCCCGGATTCGGTGCTGGACGGCCAGACGGTGAATGCCAGCCGCGTTGAGATTGGGCGTCGATTAGCGCGAGTCGCCCCGGTGGAGGCCGACCTGGTCATGCCGGTGCCTGAGTCGGGCACCCCCGCGGCGATCGGCTACGCCGAGGAGTCCGGGATCCCCTTCAAGCAGGGGTTGATGAAGAACGCGTACGTGGGTCGCACGTTTATCCAGCCGTCCGATACGCTGCGGCAGCTCGGGCTGCGGCTGAAGCTGAACCCGGTGCGCGCCGTCATCGAGGGCAAGCGGCTCGTGGTGGTGGACGACTCGATCGTGCGCGGCAACACCCAGCGCAAGCTGATCCGCATGCTGCACGAGGCGGGCGCCGCCGAGGTACACGTGCGCATCGCGTCGCCGCCGGTGAAGTGGCCGTGCTTCTACGGCATCGACTTCGCCAGCCCCGGCGAACTCATTGCGAACCACGGCCGCGGCGGCACCGATGCGGAGGTCGCCGAGTCCATCCGCACCATGATCGGCGCTGACTCTTTGGCCTTCGTGCCTATCGACGACATGATCGCCGCCACCAACCACCCCGCAGAAAACCTCTGCGCGGCCTGCTTCGACGGCAACTACCCGCTCGGGCTTCCCGACGGCAACCCGAACGCCGACCTTGTCCGGCGCATCCAGAAAGGTGACACCCGACATGACTAACCAGAACTCCGACCCTTCCGTCTCCTACGCCGCCGCGGGCGTTGACATCGAGGCCGGCGACCGCGCCGTCGAGCTGCTGAAGGGCCACGCGAAGCGTGCGTCCCGCCCGGAGGTCAAGGGCGGCATCGGCGGGTTCGCCGGCCTGTTCGCCCTGGGCAAGTACCGCGAGCCGTTGCTCGCGGCCGGCTCCGACGGCGTGGGCACCAAGCTGGCCGTCGCCCAGGCGATGGACAAGCACGACACCATTGGCATCGACCTGGTCGCCATGTGCGTCGACGACTTGGTCGTCTGCGGCGCCGAGCCGCTGTTCCTGCAGGACTACATCGCCACCGGCAAGGTCGTGCCGGAGAAGATCGCGGACATCGTCGGCGGTATTGCCGAAGGCTGCGTCCAGGCCGGCTGCGCGCTCCTCGGCGGCGAGACCGCGGAGCACCCCGGCGTGATGGAGGCCGACGACTATGACGTCTCCGCCACCGCCGTCGGCGTCGTGGAGGCGGATGAGCTGCTCGGCCCGGACCGCGTGCGCGAGGGCGACACGATTATCGCCATGGCCTCGTCCGGCCTGCACTCCAACGGCTACTCCCTGGCGCGCCACGTCCTGCTGGAGAAGGCCGGTCTGCCGCTTGACGGCCACATTGAGGAGTTCGACCGCACCCTCGGCGAGGAGCTGCTGGAGCCGACGCGCATCTACGCCCGCGACTGCCTCGAGCTGGCCTCCGAGTGCGAGGTCCGCACCTTCTGCCACGTCACCGGTGGTGGCCTGGCGGGCAACATGGTCCGCATCATCCCGGAGGGCCTGGTTGCGGAGATGCGCCGCGCCACCTGGACGCCGGGGCAGATCTTCCGCACGATCAAGTCGGTCGGCCAGGTGCCGGACGAGGAGATGGAGAAGACCTTCAACATGGGCGTCGGCATGGTCGCCGTCGTCGCGCCGGAGGACCGGGACCGCGCGCTGGCGATCCTGGCCGCCCGCCACGTGGACTCCTGGGTCCTCGGCGAGGTCCGCGCTGCGGACAACGGCGAGACCCAGCGCGCAGTGCTGGTGGGCGAGCACCCGCAGTACTAGCCGCCCGCAGTACTAGGCGCGGTGCACCCCGCACATGAACAAAGCACCCGGGGTTGCCGGGTGCTTGTGCTCAAACGGTGTGAATGGTGGCGTTGTGGGGCCGGGCGGACTTACTTCCGGTCCTCGTCATCATCGTCCCAGTCCGCGTACTCGGCGTACTGGTCATCCACCTCGTCACCGTCCTCGTCCCAACGCCGCTGCGGTGCCTTGCCTGCAAGCTCACGCTGCAGAGAATCGAGGTCCATTTCAGGCGTGTTGTACTTAAGTTGGCGAGCAACCTTGGTCTGCTTTGCTTTGGCGCGTCCGCGGCCCATGGCGTGACCCCCTTGAGGTGGTTCTAGGGCGGCCTAAGAAGGCGGCCTCATACTTTCGATAGTTATTGTCCTGGGGGACATAATAGCCTGTACGCCACGAAAATGCTCACCCGGCCCCTGAGCTGGGATTAACGCCCGCGGCGCAGTTTGTCCACCGCGAGACGGCCAAGCTTCTCGCCTTCGTCGGTAGGCAGCGAGTCCGGATCCACGCTCGCAGCGACCCCCTCGATGTCCAGCGGGGCGGTGAGGGCGGAGCGCTTGACCAAACCGAGCGCGACCGGGCCGTAGTCGGCGTCCTGGACGACGGTGCCCAGTCGGCCTACCTTGCGCCCGTTGGAGGTGATCGTCTCGCCCGGCTGCGGGTCGTGCGGCGCGGAGCCGTCGAGCTGCAGCATGACCAGCAGGCGAGGGGAGCGGCCAAGGTTTTCCACGCGCGCGACGGTCTCCTGCCCGCGGTAGCAGCCCTTGTTCAGGTGGACGGCCCCGATGTGCTCGCCGCGGTTGATCAGGCGCGGCGCCTCGTGCGGGATGGATTTTTCGTCCAGGTCCACGCCCAGCTCGGGCTCGACGTTGCGCACCCGCGCGGCCGTAAACGCCATCATGCCGGCGTACGCCACCCCGTGCTCGTGGAGTCGCTTGGCCACGCCGAGCGCCTCCCCCCGCGGCACCGCCACGTCCAGACGGGCGGGCGCAAAGTCGCTGACGCGGCGGGTGAAGACGGCCTCGTCGATGGCGGGGAACTCGGCGTCGTCTGCAAGCAGGGTGAGGATGGCCAAGTCGGCCTCTTCCACGGTGACGTCGGACCAGAACACCATCTTGCGCAGGTAGTCCACGAAGGAGTCGAACTGCGCGGGCGGGACGTCGAGGTAGAACGTGCCATCCACGAGTGCGAGGTCGGCGTGGTGCAGGATGTGGCCCTGGATGTCCAGGTCGAGGGCGGCGGCGGTGAGGGACGGCGTGGCGTCGATAAGCTTCTGCGAAAGCAGGTTGTTCAGGAACTCGGCGGCGTCGGGGCCGGAGACGGCGATGACGCGGCGGTGCGAGCGGTCGATGAGGCGTAAGCCCTGCTGTTCCACGAGCGGATTGCCGTAGTGCCAGGCCACTCCCTCGGCGAGCGGGTTGGACTCGATGGGGGTGGCGCCTGGCAGTTGTAAAAGATCGGACGAATACGACATAGACCCCGATCATACGGGCATAATGGGACAGTATGGCATCAATGCTCCCACCCGCTCCGGTCATTTACCTCGTCGAGCCCTTCGGCGGCTCCGTGCGCAGACAAAACGCGAACACGCCCCACATCTTCTGGGATGACGCGGCTGTGACGCGCGGCGACGGGATCTTTGAAACGATCCTCATCCGCAAGGGCGAGCCCGCGAACCTGGAGCAGCACGTGGAGCGGTTCCGGCGCTCCGCCGCCACTCTCGACTTGCCCGACCCCGGCAGGGAGCACTGGATTAAGGCGACCCGGGAGGCGGTGGCCGACTACGTGCGTGAACGTGGGCTTGCTGCGCAGGACGTGGACGCGAAGTGCGTCTGGACCATGTCGCGCGGGCGCGAGACTACCGGCGTGCCCACCGCCTGGCTGACCATCCGGCCGATCCCGGACTCGGTGCTGGAGGAGCGCAAGAACGGGGTGAGCGTGGTGACCACCCCGCGCGGCTACACCATCAACCGCGGCGAAGGCGGGGAGGCGGAGGTCCCCTGGATGCGGGTGGGCGCGAAGACGCTGAACTACGCGGCGTCCATGGCGGCGCTGCGGTGGGCCCGCGGAGAGGGGTACGACGACGTCATCTATATCGATCCGGAGACGGACCGTGTCCTGGAGGGCGCGACCTCGACGGTGGTGATTGTGAAGAAGGGCGGGCGGCTGCGCACCCCGAAGCCGGGACCGGGGATCCTGCCCGGCACCACCCAAGCGGCGCTGTTCGCGCACGCGGAGAAGAAGGGGTGGAAGTGTAAGCAGAAGGACATGTACCTCAGTGAGCTGTTCAAGGCGGAATCCGTCTGGCTGGTCAGTTCCACGCGCATGTACGCGCGGGTGCGCAAGCTGAACGGGAAGAAGCTGCCGGCGCCGGACAACGCGGCGGAGGTGCAAAAGCTGATCGTCGCCGCGCTGGATAGGGCTTAGCCGGCGATGCGCTTGAGCTCGGCGGACATGTAGGGAACCATCTCGCCGCCGACGGCGCGCTCGTCGACCCAGCCCAGGTTGTTGTTGGGCATGAGCCCGTAGAGGCGCTTGCCCGCGCCGTGCTGCTTCGGGCCGGACTCGGTGGCCAGGGTGGTGGCGCTCTGCAGCTGCCAGGCGCGCTCGTTGACCGGCTCGCCGTACATCACCTCGACGAGGCCGCGGGAGTTGGTGAGGGTCACCTCGATCTCGTCCTTCAGGGAGATGCGCCAGAAGCCCACCTCGCGCTGGTCGGCGCCGGTGGCGTTGCCGTCCTCGTCGATGCGCCAGATGCGCGACTCGAAGCGCAGGTAGTTCTCGCCGTCATGAGAGATCACCAGGCGCTGGCCAAAGGCGTACTCCTCGCCGTTGTCGTTGGCCTGGCCGGTGCCGGTCCACACGCCGACCAGCGGCAACAGCGCCAGCAGCCCGTCGTGCAGGCTCGGACCCTGGCGCAGGTTCGCCGTGTCCTCCTCTAGCGGGAAGTCCTCAAAGCCCAGCGCCGGGATGTTGCGGTGCGCCGTGTTCTTCGACTGCTCCGCGGCCAGGTTGACGGCGTCGTTGCCGTTGAGCGAGCCGGTGTTCTCGGGAGTGGTGTTCTCTGTATCAGCCATGCCAGCCAGGGTAGTCGCTGGCGTGCCGCGACCGCACTCTGCCTCGCCTGCCTCGCCTGCTTAGCCTGTCGAGGCATCCTCCGCGTCCGACGCCAGCGGCGAATCCTCCGCCTGCCGGGCGCCCTCGTCCGTCGACGGGTCCCGCAGGAGCGGGGTAAGGTCCGTCTCCTCCACGACGGTATTAATACGGTCCCGCGAAAACTCGATCGATCCGCCGGTGAGCTGCACGCAGTCGGCGGGGCCACCGAGCGGCAGGTCCCGGGTATCGCGCTCCAGGCTGAACGTGTCTACGGCCCGGTCGGTGAGCTCTGGGGGGACGTCCACGAGCTCGCTCGGGCGCATGACAAACTTTGTGCCGTCGATTCGCAGCGTCACCACCACCGTCACGGGGTCCTCCGTGCCCGGGATCGTGCCGGTCAGCCGCGCCTCGCTCGCGCCGCCGCCGGACGGGGAGATGTCGTAGGGGCTCGCGATGTCCAGGTTCGTCATGCCCAGCAGCTGCCCGAAGGCCACGCCGTCGAGCCGGACGATGCGGCGCACGAGGCTCGCCTTCGCGCCGGGCAGGTCGTCCACGAGGTGCGCGGTGCGGGGGTGGGGCAGGGTGACGTCGACAAGCTTGACGCCCACGTTGCCCACGCCGACGCCGGCAACGGGCACATCCAGGGCGTCGACTGTGATGCGGGGTACGGTGCGGCCGAAAGGCAGGCCGCCGACATACGCAGCGGGGGCGGTGGACAGCTCGCCCAGCTCAGCGGCGCGCGCGGAGAGTGCCTGCTCGGCGCGCATCCCCGCCGCCGTGTCCGCGAGGTAGCCCAGCAGCGCGATCGCCGCGACCCCGACAGCCGCACTTCGCTTCAATTGCATACTTGTACCGTAGCCTGGGTCCATGCACGATTACAGCACCATCCTCCACGCAGCCACCGACGCCGACGGGGTCGCCCCCTTCTCCGAGGCATTCGAGCAGGCGCTTAGCGACGCCACCCTCAACCACTCCCTCCTCACCACCCCTTCCACCGACGTACCCGGTGGGCTCGCGGGCCTGGCCTCCATCGCCCCGGACGGCTCCACGGAGCTGGTGGTGCACCCGGAGGTCCGCCGCCGCGGAATCGGTGCCGAGCTGGCGCGCCGGGTGCTCGAGCAGCGCCCCGACGCCGGCTTGTGGGCGCACGGCAATCTGCCGGGGGCGCGCGCCCTGGCGGAGTCGCTGGGGCTGAAGTCCACGCGCGAGCTCCTGGTCATGGCGTGCGAGGGGGACCACCTGCGGGACGCAGCGCAGCTCACGCTCCCGGACGGCTACCAGGCACGCACCCTTGCCAGCGCGAAAGCGGCGGGCGAGCAGGACGCGGTCGAGCGCGAGTGGCTGCGCGTCAACAACGAGGCATTTTCCTGGCACCCCGAGCAGGGCGGGTGGGACCTGGAGCGTCTCCACCGCGCGATGCGGGCGGAGTGGTTTGACCCGGAGGGGGTCTGGTTCCTCTCCTGCGGGGACGAGCTCGCGGGCTTCAGCTGGACCAAGGTGCACCCGGACGGTACGGGCGAGCTGTACGTCGTCGGCCTGGCCAATGATTACCGTGGCCGCGGGCTCGGCGCCCCGCTGATGCAGCTTGCACTCTCCCACTTGGTGGGGGAGGGGAGGGAGCGCGTCATCCTGTACGTGGAGGCGGATAACGCGCCGGCTGTGGCGCGGTACGAGGGCCTCGGCTTTGCTGTGGCGGAGCGGCACGTGGTGTACGGCGGGGCGTCGGAAAGCGCGTAACTGCTGTTGCTAGTGGGGCTAAGGGGGCGTGAGTCAACCCCTGAGTGTGTGACATTCATCGCATCTGCAGTGTTTTATCAGGCTTTTTCGGGCGTGTTGGCGAAGTTCACCGACTGTTTACCAAACCAGACACTTGGGGTTAACCGCTGACTTCTAGGTTGAGTAACCGTGAGTAATCGGAAAGAGTTTCGTCCACCTCGCTGTGGGCAAAACCGGCCGAGAGTGGCACCGATGCTCGAGTGGTAACTAACTAAGCACCGGAAAGGTATCCCGTGAACCGCAACTTTAAGCGCACCGCCGCCATCATCGGCGCCGTCGCAGTCTCCTCCGCAGCCCTCGTCGCTTGTGGCGATTCCTCTGACTCTGACTCCACCGACACCTCCTCCGAGGCTTCCTCCGCCGCTGAGGGTTCCGAATCCGAGGGTGCCGGCGCAGAGCTCTCCGGCCAGACGGGCCAGCTGGTCGGCGAGGGTGCTACCTCTCAGCAGAACGCAATGGACTACTTCGCAGCTCGCTACGCCGAGGAAGTTCCGGGCGCGACCCTGGCATACAACGCCACCGGTTCCGGCTCCGGCCAGAAGAACTTCATCGCTAACCAGGCTGCGTTCGCTGGCTCCGACTCCCCGCTGAAGGACGACCAGGTTGAGGCTGCCGCTGAGCGTTGCGGTGGTAACGAGGCATGGCACCTGCCGTTCGTCATCGGCCCGGTTGCCATCGCGTACAACCTGGACGGCGTTGACGAGCTGAACCTCACCGTCGACAACATCGTCGACATCTTCCAGGGCAACATCACCAACTGGAACGACCCGGCTCTGGCCGAGTCCAACCCGGACGCTGAACTGCCGGACCAGGAGATCAAGCCGTTCTACCGCTCTGACGAGTCCGGCACCTCCGACAACTTCCAGAAGTTCCTGGCTGCTGCTTCGGACGGCAAGTGGACCGGCTCCGGCAAGTCCTTCCCGGGCGAGGTCGGTACCGGTGCGAACGGCTCCTCCGGCGTTGCTACCGAGGTCAACAACACCCCGGGCGCAATCACCTACGTCGAGGCTGGCTTCGCTGACAAGAAGGCCAACATCGACTTCGGCTCCGGCCCGGTCGAGCTGACCGACGAGTCCATTGAGAAGACCCTGGACACCCTGGAGTTCAAGACCGAGGGTCACAACATGGTCGTCGACGCTGACAAGCTGTTCAAGACCGACGCAGAGGGCGCATACCCGCTGGTGCTGACCACCTACGAGATCGTCTGCTCCGCTGGTTACGACGAGTCCACCTCCAAGATGGTGAAGGACTTCCTGAACGTTGCTCTGGACTCCCAGGATGACGAGCTCGCAGCTGAGGGCTTCATCCCGGTCGCCGGCGCACACGCTGAGCGCCTGCGCGAGGCAGTCAACGCCATCCAGTAAGCCACTTGGCGGTGTGGTGCCCCCCAACGCGGCGAATGCCGTTGCGGGGGGCACGCCCATGTGAGGGCACGGTTAACACCAAGTGTGCAAACCGTTACCAAAAAATTGAACATTCGGAGCTTGGCTCCCCCTCTTTTCAACCATATAAGGACCAGTAACCATGGCTGACAACGAACTGACTCCGGCGGACGACCGCCGAGCGGGGTCGACGGCTGCGCCTGCGCAGCCCGAGGTCCAGTCCGCTACCGGTACGCCGGTACAAACCACCAAGGCGGCCCCGGTGGAAACGACCTCCGGCGCGGGCGTGAAGCGCCCGGGCGACCGCGTATTTGAATTCCTCTCGACCGCCTCGGCAACGCTGATCACCGTGATCATCATCGCGATCGGCCTGTTCCTGGTGCTCCAGGCGATCCCGCCGCTGAGCCGAAACGAAGGCGGCGTCGGTGGCTTCTTCACCTACGGCGGCAACTGGCAGACTGCCAACCTGGACGCAATGCAGTTCGGTATCCCGAACCTGTTCTTCTCCACCGTGATGATCTCGCTCATCGCGCTGATCCTCGCCATGCCGGTCGCACTCGGCATCGCGCTCTTCCTCTCCAACTACGCGCCGAAGAACCTGGTGCGCCCACTGGGCACCCTCGTGGACATGCTCGCCGCGGTCCCCTCCATCGTGTACGGCCTCTGGGGCGCGCAGGTGCTCGGCCCGGCCCTGGGCAAGTTCTACGAGTGGATCAACTCCTGGGGCGGTGGCTTCTTCCTGTTCGCCACCTACCAGAATTCCCCGCCGTTCTCCACGGCCCGCAACATGCTCACCGGTGGCATCGTCCTGGCCATCATGATCCTGCCGATCATCGCGGCCACTGCCCGCGAGATCTTCGTCCAGACCCCTCCGGGGCAGATCGAGTCCGCACTGGCGCTCGGCGCAACGCGCTGGGAAGTCATCCGCATGACCGTCATCCCGTTCGGCCTCTCCGGCTTCATCGCCGGCTCCATGCTCGGCCTCGGCCGCGCGCTTGGTGAGACGATGGCGCTCTACATGGTGGTCGCGCCGGCCAATGACTTCCGTGGTTCGCTCTTTGACGGTGGCACCACCTTCGCTACCGCCATCGCGAACGCATCCGCAGAGTTCAACAACCCAATCTCTGCTGGTGCCTACATCGCGGCAGGCCTTGTCCTGTTCGTGCTGACCTTTGTTGTCAACTCGATCGCCCGCGCGATCGTCAACAAGAAGTAAGGCAGGCAAGCGAATGTCTACAGCAGTTCCCAACAACGCCGGTGCTCAGGGCGCGGGCAACGCGACGGCCAACGTGGCGTCGGAAAGCACTCGCTCCGCGAAAGACAACCCCTTCACCGACATCTCCTCGGGCCGTAAGACCATGAATTCCGTCATGGGCGGCTTGATGTGGCTGTGCATGATCATCGCGCTCGTGCCGCTGCTCTGGCTCCTGATCACCGTGATCCTCCGCGGTGCCCCCGCGGTGCTCGACCTTGGCTGGTGGACCGACGATATGGTCGGCGTCCGCATGTCCAAGGAAGGCGGCGGCGCCCTCCACGCAATCGCCGGTACGCTGATGCAGACGCTCATCGCGTCGCTGATCTCCATCCCGATCGGCGTGTTCACCGCCGTCTACCTGGTCGAATACTCCAACGGCAACAAACTGGGCAAGCTCACCACTTTCATGGTGGACATCCTCTCCGGTGTGCCGTCCATCGTCGCCGCGCTGTTCATCTACGCACTTTGGATCACCATCCTGGGCATGGAGCGCTCCGGCTTCGCCGTGTCGCTCTCCCTGATCCTGCTGATGGTCCCGCTGGTGGTGCGTAACACCGAGGAGATGCTCCGCGTCGTCCCGATGGACCTGCGCGAGGCGTCGTACGCGCTCGGCGTGCCGAAGTGGAAGACCATCCTGCGCATCGTGCTGCCGACCGCCCTGTCCGGCATCGTCACCGGCATCATGCTCGCAGTGGCCCGCGTCATGGGCGAGTCCGCTCCGGTGCTGATCCTCGTCGGCTCCACCCCGGCACTGAACTGGTTCGGCCTGTTCGGCGAGCCGCAGTCCTCGCTTCCGCTGTTCATGCTCGAAATGTGGAAGTCCGGTGCAACCGGCTTTGCCGCAGAACGCCTGTGGGGCGCAGCCCTCACCCTGGTAGTCATCGTCGTCGTGCTCAACCTGCTCGCACGCGCGATTGCCAAGAAGTACTCCGTGAAGAAGTAACCGCCCCACACAACCATCATCTGAGGAGAATCCCCGATGTCTAAGCTCGAACTCAACGACGTCAACATCTACTACGACGACTTCCACGCCGTCCGCGACGTCAACATGAAGATCCCCGCACAGGCCGTCACCGCCTTCATCGGCCCGTCCGGCTGCGGCAAGTCCACCGTGCTGCGCACTCTGAACCGCATGCACGAGGTCATCCCCAAGGCCAGCGTCAAGGGCGAGATCCTGCTCGACGGCCACAACATCTACGGCAAGAACGTGGACCCGGTGTCCGTCCGCAACACCATCGGCATGGTGTTCCAGAAGGCGAACCCGTTCCCGACCATGTCCATCGAGGACAACGTCGTCGCCGGCCTGAAGCTCTCCGGCGAGAAGAACAAGAAGAAGCTCAAGGAGGTCGCCGAGGAGTCCCTCCGCGGCGCGAACCTGTGGGACGAGGTTAAGGACCGCCTGGACAAGCCGGGCGGCGGCCTCTCCGGCGGCCAGCAGCAGCGCCTCTGCATCGCCCGCGCGATCGCTGTGCGCCCCGAGGTCCTGCTCATGGACGAGCCCTGCTCCGCGCTCGACCCGATCTCCACCCTCGCGGTGGAGGACCTCATCCACGAGCTGAAGGCCGACTACACAATCGTCATCGTGACCCACAACATGCAGCAGGCAGCCCGTGTGTCCGACAAGACCGCGTTCTTCTCCCTCGAGGCAACCGGCAAGCCGGGTAACCTGGTCGAGTTCAACGACACGACCACCATCTTCGAAAACCCGGAGAAGAAGGAGACCGAGGACTACATCGCCGGCCGCTTCGGCTAAGGGCCGACAGTCCCTGCAGAAAGTACCGCGCCCCGGAGCAATCCGGGGCGCCGTCGCATGTCTCGGTACTACTTGCGGGTAAAGCGCCGCTCGATCGTGGCGAACTTTTCCTTCAAGTCGTAGTCGCCGTCGCGCTGCTCCCGGTACTGCTCCGGCTGCAGCCCCGTGACCAGGAAGACAATGCGGTTGCCCACGTTGACGCATCGGTCGGCGAAGCGCTCGTAGTACCGCACCACCATGGCCACATCCACGGCCTCCCGGTTGCTGTACTCCCACTCCGGGGCGGTGACCAGGTTGAGTAGATACGCCTTCATGTCGTCCATGTCCTCGTCGATCGTGTGCAGCTGCGCCGCGCACTCCGCGTCGGGGTGGAGGAGGAGCTCGCGGGTCTGGGCCACCATGGCGTCGGAGAGCCGCGCCATCTCCTCCATGAAGCCGGCGAGCGGGCCGGGCACTACGGCATCCGGGTGGCGTGCGCGCGTGAGCGTGGCCACGTGCATGGCGAGGGAGCTCATGCGCGACAGGTTTTCCACAATGTAGATCGACGACAGCACCTGCCGCAGGTCAGAAGCCACGGGGCTCTCGAGCGCAAGCAGGCTCATGCCGCGCTCCTCGCACCGGGTCTTGAGCTCGCGCAGTGCGTCGACCTGCGACAGCACATCCTCCGCGCCCTCGAGGGACTGGTGGAGCAAGGCCTCGGAGGCCTGCGCCATCGCCGCCCGCACCCGGTCACACATTTCGAGCAGGTCCGCGTTGAACGCCTCGAGGTGCTCGCGGTACGCGGTCCGCAGCTGGGGCGGGCCGTCATGCTTATCGACGCCACCGTCACCCCCGTCACCCGTTTCGCCTGCGTGGGCAGGCGCGGCGTGCTCCGAGGGCTCCTCGGGCTCGCGTGCGTTCGGTGCCTCCGGGCTACCCGCCGTTGTTTTCAATTTCCGCGCCCTGTGGGACCGCGTCATCTTCGGGATCATCCAACCATCCTTCTGGCAGCGCGACTTTGGAGGACCCGCCCTGGCGGCCGCGCGCGCTGTCAGCTTGCTCCGCCTTCGCATCAGAATCTGCAATCGGTGCCAGCCGGTCCCACAGCTGGCCGAGTGACGTCACCTGCGCGAGCTCCTTGCGGAACTCACCGCCCACGGGGAATCCGCGCAGGTACCAGCCGGTGTGCTTGCGGATGTCGCGGCAGGCGTGCTCCTCGCCGTCGTGGTCCGCCAGCAGTTCCGCGTGACGGTAGAGGATCCCGACAACCTTGCCCAGCGTCGGTTCCGCGGGGACTTCTTCGCCGCGTAGCTGCGCGCCGAGTTGGGCGAACAGCCACGGTCTTCCGAGGCACCCGCGGCCGACCTCGACGCCGTGGCAGCCGGTCTCCTGCATCATCCGCTGCGCGTCGCCGGCAGCAAAGATGTCGCCGTTACCAATGACGGGCACCCCGGTGCCGTCCATGTGCTCGACCAGCCGGGCGATCTCGTTCCAGTGCGCGGTGCCGGAGTAGCGCTCCGCCGCGGTGCGGGCGTGCAGGGCGACGGCGGCCGCGCCCTCCTCGGCGGCAATGCGGCCAGAATCGAGGTGGGTGTGGTGCTCAGCATCAATGCCCACGCGGAACTTCACGGTGACGGGGATGTCGGTTCCCTCGGTGGCGCGCACGGCGGCGGCGACGATGTTGCCAAACAGGCGGCGCTTGTAGGGGATAGCGGAGCCGCCGCCCTTGCGGGTGACCTTGGGGACGGGACAGCCGAAGTTCATGTCGACGTGGTCGGCGATGTTTTCCTCCACGATCATGCGCACCGCGTCATACGTGAACTTGGGGTCCACGGTGTAGAGCTGCATCGAGCGCGGCGTCTCCACGTCCGCGAAGGTGGTCATGTGCAGTGTCTTCGGGTTGCGGGCCACCATGGCGCGCGCGGTGATCATTTCGCAGACGTAGAGCCCGGAGCTGGTTCCGGTGAGCTCCTGCTCGATCTCGCGGCACAGGACGCGAAATGGCATGTTGGTCACCCCGGCCATGGGGGCCAGGATGACGGGGGAGTCCAGGTCCATCCCGCCGATGCGTAGCGCGGGGCCTGCGCTGGTCGTCGGTGCTGTCATGGTTCTCTATTGTTCCTGTTGGGAGGGGATAAGCGCAATTCGTTGGTGGCCCTGTGGCGTGGCTGCGAGAGGGGTCGCAGTGCGTACTGTTCCACCCCCTTTGGGGGTGACGTCGGGGGATGAGGGGTCTGGTTTGTGGGGGTGGTGTGGCGTCGATAAGCGTCCTGAAGCCCCCGCGACCTGCGAAGCTGCTGGTAATACCAATTTTTGGGGTGATGTGAAGTGGAGAGGTGTGCGCGCTCACGTGCTGGCAATGCGGGCTAGGTCACAATACAGTGGAGTTGTTATTCCGTACCGACGAACACAAGTGAGGGATGAACATGGGCGACCGTATCGCCAACGCAAAGCTTCGTGACAAGGTCATGACCGCCGAGGAGGCGGGCCAGTTTGTCAACCACGGCGACAAGGTCGGCATGTCCGGCTTCACCGGCGCCGGCTACCCCAAGGCCATGCCGGGCGTCATCGCAGAGAAGGCGAAGGCTGCGCACGACAAGGGACAGGACTTCAGCATTGACGTCTACACGGGCGCGTCCACGGCACCGGAGTGCGATGGCGTGATGGCGGAGGCGGGCGCGCTGCGCTACCGCATGCCGTACCAGTCGGACCCGACCATGCGCGGCAAGATCAACGCCGGCGAGATGAAGTTCCAGGACATCCACCTCTCGCACTCCGGCATGATGGTGGAGCAGGGCTTCTTTGGCGAGGTCGACCTGGCCATCGTCGAGGCAGTCCGTATTACGGAGGAGGGCAACATCGTCCCGTCGTCCTCCGTGGGTAACTCCGTGGAGTTCCTCAACGCCGCGAAGAAGATCATCATTGAGGTCAACGAGTGGCAGTCCGAGGAACTTGAGGGCATGCACGACATCTGGACCGTCCCGGCGCTGCCGAACCGCATCCCGATTCCGATTACCAAGTGTGGCGACCGCATCGGCACCTCCTTCATCGAGATCGACCCGGAAAAGGTCGTCGCCGTGATCCACACCAACGACCCGGATCGCAACGCCCCGTTCAAGGCCCCGGACGAGATCTCCGAGCAGATCGCCGGCAACTTCCTGGACTTTCTGGAGAACGAGGTCAAGGCCGGCCGCCTGGCGTACGACGGCTACGTCATGCAGTCCGGCGTGGGCAACGTCCCGAACGCCGTGATGGCAGGCCTGATGGACTCCAAGTTTGAAAACATCCAGGCCTACACCGAGGTGATCCAGGACGGCATGGTCGACCTGATCGACGCGGGCAAGATGACCGTTGCTTCCGCGACCTCGTTCTCCCTCTCCCCGGACTACGCGCACAAGATGAACGAGGAGGCCGCGCGGTACCGTGAGTCCATCATTCTGCGCCCGCAGTCCATCTCCAACCACCCGGAGGTGATTCGCCGCACGGGCCTGATTGCCTCCAACGGCATGATCGAGGCTGACATCTACGGCAACGCGAACTCCACGCACATCAACGGCTCCCGCCTGATGAACGCGCTGGGTGGCTCCGGCGACTTCACTCGTAACGCCTACATCTCCTCCTTCATCTCCCCGTCGGTGGCCAAGGACGGCGCGATCTCCGCGATCGTGCCGATGGTCTCGCACGTTGACCACACCGAGCACGACGCCATGGTCTTCATTACCGAGTACGGCGTGGCCGACCTGCGCGGCCTGGCTCCGCGCGACCGTGTGGCCAAGATGATCTCCATCGCCCACCCGTCGTACCGCCCGCTGCTTGAGGAGTACGTCGAGCAGGCTGCCAAGTGCAAGTACCAGGCCACCCCGCACGACCTGCGCCACGCCTTCGACTTCCACAACCGCATCATGGAGACGGGCACGATGCAGAAGTAGGTGAGCCCTTTCGCCCGCGCTACCCCCGTTTGGTTCATGCTGGTAGCGCGGGCGTTTGGTTGCGTGCGTCGGTCAATTTTCGCCCCGCGCATGTGGCCCGCTACTATATTTCGCATGGGCCTTTAGCTCAGCTGGTAGAGCTACGGACTTTTAATCCGCAGGTCGCGGGTTCGATCCCCGCAGGGCCCACCGTGAATACCCTCGGTCTCTTGTGAGGCCGGGGGTTTGCGCGTATGCGGGGCATTTTCGCTTATCGACGCCCCGCTGTTCCCATCCTCACCAGATCCGAACCACCACTTTCTATTAGGTATTACTAAATAACTGTATAAGTTTACGGCAGTGGAGTAAACTGTACGTCCAGGCAAGTTTCAGGTTTGCTGTTACCCGTCCGAGTGTCCGGGCGATGTGGACTGTAAGGCATCTGATGTGACTGTTCAGAAGGAGAACCCACGTGACTAAGAACATCTTTCGGCCCCGCAAGCGCGGCGCCCGCACCGGAATTGCGGTCTTTTCTGTCATTTCGCTGGCACTTGGCTCAGCGGCACACCTTCCCGGCCCCGCCCGCGCGGCCGAGGCCGCTGCCCCGGATACCGGTTCCGACTCGAACGCAAAATATAAGGGTGGAATTTTCGGCGACGATGGCACTGCAGTTATGCAGGGCTCGAAACTTATTGCGTCCGACATTGGAACCGAAAGCTGTACGGCCACGGGCGCGAGCCAATCGTTCTCCAAAGCGGGCTTTAAGGTAGAGATTGCAGAGCCAGGTAAAAAAAGCGCCGATAAGCGCCAGTTTGCTGTAATGGCTGAGTTCTCGGGAGATAAGCAGCGCACCTTCAGGGATTGGCTGATACAAGGAACGAATAATAATGCCCTGTTGAAGCCGCACGACGTTGAAGCCAAAACCTCCGCTGAGGGGACTCCGTGGACCCCCACAGCGAAGGCAGACGAGGTCTTGTCGATCGCAAAGAATGGGCCGAGGGCGCCCCTGACTGCCACGATCGTGGCGGATCTCACCCCGGACAAGATTGCACAGTACGCGGAGGCAACCGCGGATTCCCCCGTTCGGTACGTCTGGGCAGACAAATACACAGCGGACAACACTGACCCCGCAACACAGATTTTTGCTGGGCCAGACATTTCTGTCTCGGTGAACCCCTGGCCGAGCGAGAACGATAACTGCTCGCCGGTCACGGTGGACTGGGAGAACATCAAGACGCTGGTGATTGACACTGACGAGACGGTGAAGGTTGGTCAGATTCACGCCGACGCAAACTCTCTGCCCCGAATGGTCGTGGAGGCTCATGATCAGGCCGGCAACCTCTTGGGTACGAGCAATGCGGAAGTGTCCGGAGTATCCGGGGGGACGGAAAACATCAAAATTGATGAGACGACAGGCAATATCACCTTCACCCCGCCGGAGTACGTAGGAAAAAAGGCTATCGCCGGTGACCAGAACATCTCGTTTACCGTGGTTGCGCAACCACGTACAGGAGAACAGCTCGCGGCGGCAGTACCGGAAGACGGATATGGGGTTGTTGATGCGGCTGCCTCGAACAGCCTGCCACGTTACAGCAAGCCGAACCTAGTGAGCTCCAACAGCATTACGCTGGACGATACGAAGTACCACGACCCGGAATATGACGCTGCTGATAAAGCCATCATTTCCGGCACCGAATCCGCAACCGGACCGGTGACGAATGAGCGCCAGTCGGTCACATTCACAACTGCCGGCGACAAGATCGCAGACCTTGTGAAGAAAAAGGTGCTCGATGGCAACAACGCAGTGCTGCGTAAAGACAACAACAACGCCACGGTGAAACTGGATAAGCGGTACGTCTACGAGGGGTGGGACGTCACGATGAACCCCGAGACGTATGACGTCACGGTGACCGCGCCGAAGGACCCGAAGCCGGGCACGTTCGCACAGCCTCGCGTGGTTGTCACCTACTCCAACGGCTCGCGGGACATGATTCCGCTGCTGGTGCTGGTGGACCCCAACAACACCCAGGTCACGGAGCTGGCCCCCGATCCGGAGACCGTCAGCGGCGTGCAGGGCGCCGAGCTGAAGTCAAAGGTGGGCTACCAGCCAACGATGAGCGGCTACGACGCGGTGAAGCCGACGAAATTCGAAATCGACCCTGCCTCCGTTCCGGAGGGCTGGGACGTGAAGGTCGACGAGGACGGGACCGTCACGGCGACGTCGCCAAGCGATGCCCCGAACAACTCGCACGCAAACGTCAAGGTGCTTGCGACTTACCCGGACGGGACGACGGACGAGACGAACGTCGACTTTAAGGTCGCCGCGAGCGTGAAGGTTCCGGACTACCAGGCCGTCACCGGCAAGGCGCAGGATAAGGTCTCGCTGACCCCGACCATTCCCAACATTGGCATCGGTGGCGAGGAGGATGATGAGGCCCCGTCGAGTTACTCCTTCCCGGACGGCGGGACGACCCTGCAGCAGGGCGAGTGGTTCCTGACCATTAACCCGGAGACGGGCGAGGTCACCTCGGAGATCCCGGCCGACGCGCTCCCGGGGGCAAGCCTGACGTTCCCTGTCCAGGCGCACTATGCCAGTGGCGCGACTCCGCAGGTCACCACTGGCACCATCAACGTCGTTGGTGACAAGCAGGGAGCAGACGTGGCCAGCTACCCGCCGCGCCAGACTAAGCCGGGCGTTGCCGTTACCTCGGACATCTCCACGCAGCTGAAGGACCCCAAGAGTGCTACGTACAAGCTTCCGGATCCGAAGTATCGCCCGAAGGGTTGGACGTTTGCTATTGATGACAACGGCACGGTCACCGCGACCCCTGATGCGTCCCTGCCGGATGGCGCAACCGCAGACCTCCCAGTGACCGTGACCTACCCGGACGGCTCGAGCGCCACGGTTCCGGCCGAGTTCAGCGTGGTGTCCACCGCATCTGGTGCCAACAACCCGAACTACAAGACGGTGCACGGCCAGCCGGGCGACGAGGTCAAGAGCCCGGTCGACACCACCTACGTGAACCCGGCGTACGAGCCGAAGTACGAGTTCATCACGGATCCAACCGATCCTTCCTACATTCCGCTGCCGCGGAACCTGTCTTGGGACGACCTGACGATTAATCCCGATACGGGCGAGATCACGATGAAGATCAGCCCGAACGCAAAGCCGGGTACCTCCGCACAGGTGCCTGTGCGGGTGAACTACAACGACGGCAGCTCCGACGTGACCAGCGGTACGTTTATCGTTGACGCCGAGGCTCGCCAGATCTACAACCCGGACTACCTGCAGGCGTGGACGTCTCCGGGTGGCACGCAGACGTCGAAGCCGACGGAGGCCTCGGACGTCCCGTGGCGCGACCTCGCCGATAATGTGGACGACCGCTACTCGGTCCCCGCGGAAATCGACGGGTGGACGTTTACGGTCGACTATGACGGCACCGTCCACGCGACGGCCCCGAAGGGGGCACGCGCCGGCGACCACGTCGACGTGCCGGTGACGGTGACGTACTATGACGGGAGCAAAGACGTCGTCTACGCCCCGTTCGTCGTGCGCGATAAGCAGGCGGAACTGTACGCCCCGGGCTACCCCGCGGAGTCGACCACGCCGGGCAAGGAAGTCACCCGCAGCATCACGCCGAAGGACCTGCCTGAAGGCAGCACCTTCTCCTTCGGCATGGACGGCGACACGCCGATCACTCAGGCCGAGGAGAACGGCTGGAAGTACTCCGTCGACCCGAAGACCGGTGCCATCACCGTCACCCCGCCGGCCGATGCGAAGCCGGGCGACAAGCAGACGAAGAACGCGACGGTGACCTACCCGGACGGCTCGACCGATGAGGCGCCGGTGACCACCATTGTCAGCCTGACCCAAAACTTCGAGGTCGAGCCGACCTACCCGGCCGAGAACGTGTACCCGGGCACGAAGACCTCGCTGCCGCTTACGCTGGACAACCCGAACGGCGTTGAGGTCGCGGCGCAGGATCCATACAAGATCCGCCCCGCGAAGAACTACACCGACACCGGCGACGTCAACGAGTTTGGTAACCCGGTGTACAAGGTCAAGACCGCCAACGGCGACTGGCTTGTCAGCCTGGACAAGGATGGCAACGTCCTCGCAGAGTCCCCTGCAACCGCGAAGCCGGGCGATGCGATTAACGTCCCGGTCTCCGTGAAGTACGCCGACGGCTCCGTGGACAGGGTCTCCGCACCGGTCACCGTGGTGGACCGGCCGACCCGCGAGGTGCCATTCAAGGTCGAGTACAAGTACGACAACACGCTCCCCGCGGGCCAGTACAAGGTGGAGAAGGAAGGTACCGCTGGCGCGGAGAAGCAGAACGAGGACGGAACCTGGACGCGGACTCAGGAGCCGACGAACGAGGTCGTGCTTGTTGGCACCCTGCAGTCGAAGGCCACCGACGAGGTGACCTGGACCGTTCCGCTGCCGTTCCCGACAACGATGCGCCCGAACCCCGACCTGCAGCCTGGCGAGACCAAGGTCGTTCAGGAAGGCGCAACCGGCGAGGAAACCTACACCGCCACGTTTGACGCTGAGGGCGACCATGCCAGCCACGTGGAGTCGACGAAGCGGACGGACCCAGTGGAGCGGATCGTGGAGTACGGCCCCCAGCTTGGCGAGACCGAGCTGGTGACCAAGACCACCAAGCAGCTGCCGTTCGACACCGAGGTCAAGGCCGACCCGAACCTCGATGCCGGCAAGACCGAAGTTGAAAAGGCCGGCGTGCTCGGCGAGGAGACCGAGACGTCGACGCAGAAGCTTGTCGACGGCAAGCCCTCCGGCGACCCAGTCGTCAGCACCGAGCGCACGAAGGAGCCGGAGACGCAGATCATCCGCGTCGGCACGAAGCAGTCGGCCCCGACCTCCCCGGACCAGCCGACCCCGCCGGCCCCGTCGGCGTCGGTAAGCGTGCCCTTCACCACGCAGGTCGAGTTCGACGACACCCTCCCGGCTGGCGAGCAAAAGGAGAAGCAGGCCGGCAAGGACGGCAAGGGCGTGGTGGAAAACGGCGAGCTGAAGATCACCGAGGAGCCGACGCCGCGCATCATCGTCGTCGGCACGAAACAAGCCACGGACCCGTCAACTGACCCGGGAAGCGACCCGGAGACTCAGGCGCCGAAGGACTACTCCTGGACTGAGTCCACCGCCTTTGACGTGGAGATTCGCGAGAACCCCGATCTGGCGAAGGGCGAGAAGCGAGTTGTCCGCGACGGCGAGCGCGGTGAGGAGACCCACACCGTCCACTTCGAGCTCAAGGACGGCGTGTACGCACCGCAGGAAACGACCGAGGTGACCAAGGAGCCGGTCAACAAGATCGTGGAGATCGGCACTAAGGGTGATACCCCGACTGAGCCAACGCAGCCGGGTGAGCCGCAGGAGACAGAGCAGTCGGTCGTGACCATCGAGCGCCTGCCGTTTGACACGGAGGTCATTGAGGACCCGGCGCTGGAGGCCGGGCAGGTGATTGTCGAAAAGCCTGGTGCTCCTGGCAAGCAGCAGACCGTGACCACCCAGAAGTACAAGGACGGCAAGCCGACGGGCGAGCCGACCACCACCTCGACTGTGCTGGTGGAGCCGGAAAACCGCGTCATGCGCGTCGGCACGAAGCAGCCGGAGCAGCCGAGCTCGCCGGCGTCGGTAAGCCTGCCGTTTACCACGATCGTTGAGTTCGACGACACCCTCCCCGCAGGCGAGCAACGTGAGAAGCAGCCGGGCAAGGACGGCAAGGGCGTCGTGGAAAACGGCGAGCTGAAGATCACCAAGCCGGCAACCCCACGCGTCATCGTCGTCGGCACGAAGCAAGCCACGGACCCGTCAACTGACCCGGGAATCGACCCGGAGACTCAGGCGCCGAAGGACTACTCCTGGACTGAGTCCACCGCCTTCGACGTGGAAATCTGTGAGAACCCCGATCTGCCGAAGGGTGAAAAGCGCGTTGTCCAAGACGGCGAGCGCGGCGAAGAGACGCACACCGTCCACTTCGTGCTCAAGGACGGCGTGCTCACCCCGGAGGAATCCACTGAGGTGACCAAGGAGCCGGTGAACAAGATCGTGGAGATCGGCACCAAGAAGGACACGCCGACGGAGCCGACGGAGCCGACGGAAACCTCCAAGCCGACGGAGCCGAAGGAGACAGAGCAGTCGGTTGTGACCATCGAGCGCCTGCCGTTCGACACGGAGGTCATTGAGGACCCGACGCTGGAGGCCGGGCAGGTGATCGTGGAAAAGCCTGGTGCTCCCGGCAAGCAGCAGACCGTGACCACCCAGAAGTACAAGGACGGTAAGCCCGTTGGCGAGCCGACCAGCACCTCGACCGTGCTGGTGGAGCCGGAAAACCGCGTCCTGCGCATCGGTACCAAGCCGGCCGAGACACCCGAGGTCAAGTCGGTGACTACGGACCTGCCGTTTGGTACCAAGGTCATCTTCGACCCGACGCTCGAAGCGGGCGAGAAGGCGACCGTGACCGAGGGCGTGCCGGGCCGCGTGACTGTCACCGGCACTGACGTCGAGCGCGTCGAGCCGAAGGACGAGGTCGTGCGCATCGGCACCAAGCCGTCCGAGAGCACCGCCGAGATCCCGGAGGAGGTGTCCTGGGAGGAGCCGCTGCCGTTCAAGGTGATTGTGAAGCAAAACCCGGACAAGCCGCGCGGATCCGTCGAGGAAATCACGCAGGGCAAGAACGGCACACAGAAGCGTGGCGTGCGCTACGAGATCGTCGACGGCAAGCTCGTGCCGAAGGAGTTCACCGAGGTCATTACCCCGGCCACCGACCACGTCATCGAGGTCGGCACCGGCGGCGAAGCATCCGAGATCACCGAGGTCAACGAGTCGGCGCTGCCGTTCGAGACTGAGATCATCGAGGATCCGACACTGCCGGCAGGCGTCGTCTTCACCGAGCAGAACGGCCAGCAAGGCTCGCAGCGCACCACGCGCACTTGGAAGCTTGTCGACGGCCACGTCACCGGCGACCCGACCGTCTCCACCGAGACCATCACGGAGCCGACCAACCGCATCCTGCGCGTCGGCACCGGTACGCCCCACACGGGCGAGCAGGCGAAGACGGAAGAGCGCCCCTACTTCCCGCCGGTCGTTCTGGGCAAGGGCGCAACCGAGCGCGTCGAGCTGGAGCACGGCCACGTCGACGGCGACTCCTACGAGATCGGCGACGTCCCCGAAGGCTGGGACGTGACGATCGACGAAACGACCGGCGAGGTCTCCGTGACCACGCCGGACGACGTCGAGCCGGGAACCATCGCAACCATCCCGGTGAAGGTGACCCGTGCGGACGGCAGCGTCCTCGAGACCTTTGTCAAGGTTGCCGTCTCCGGGAAGCAGGCCGAGCCGTCGGAGCCGACGACGGAGCCTTCGGAACCGACGACGGAGCCGACGACGAAGCCTTCGGAACCGACGACGGAGCCGACTACGGAGCCGACGACGAAGCCGACAACGAAGCCTTCGGAGCCGACGACGGATCCGACCCCGGTACCGGGGGCGACCGGCTCGTCTGAGGATTTCCAGCGCTGCGTGGCAAACGCGTTCGCCGCGAACAGCCCGCTGCTGTGGCTGGTACCGATTGGCCTCCTTGCTGCCGTTGGTGGCCCGCTGTCCCAGCAGTTCGGCCCGCAGATCAACCAGGCATTTGGCCAGATCAACGGCCAGATCAACCAGAAGATCCGCGAGAACACGCCGGACCTGCCGGACGTGGGCATGGGTGGCAACAACAAGCCCGAGTGGTACCGCCAGCTCGAGGCCCAGGCAGACGCCGTGAACCAGCAGTTTGCTGGCCTCCAACAGCAGTACGCCGGTGTGGGCGAGCAGCTGCGACCGCTGGGCATCGGCCTGGCCGTCATCGGTGCCGCAGCCGTCGGCATCGCGCTGATCAACCAGGCATGTAAGCCGGAAGGCTTCGACGGCTGGACCAGCTCGTCCAAGGGCGATAACGGGATGACCACCGTGCGCCCGGAGGGCGCGGATGAGGCGTCGTCCCTCGGCGGTTCGTCCTCGAAGGACGGCAAGACCGGGTAGTAAGTCGTGCGGCAAGTCCCGGGCACTCGCCCGGGAATGAACTGCTCCCCACTAGTCGGACTGAGGCATCAGTGACCGGCTGGTGGGGAGCTTTGCGCCGGGCGTTGCAGCGCTTTAGGCGCAGATACCGATAGTAAGACCCCGACAACACGCTCCTGGCGGGCGAAATCGGGGTCTTAGTATCGGTATCTAGCGTTTGGGTGGGCTCGGGCCCGCGCAGGCGTGGCTCGGGCCGGCACGGAAGGGCAGCGTGGGCGTCGAAAAGCGACTGCCTCTTAGGACTTCACCATCCGCTTGATGGCCAGCATGGCTTCGGCGACCTTCTCGTCGGCCTGATCGTCGCCCGCGGCGAGCGCGCCCTTCACGCAGTGGTTGAGGTGGTCCTCCAGCAGGGCGAGGCCGAGGTTTTCCAGGGCGGAGTCGATCGCCGCGATTTGGGTGAGGATGTCAATGCAGTACTGGTCCTCATCAACCATCCGGTGAATGCCGCGCACCTGTCCCTCGATGCGCTTGAGGCGGGCGAGGTAGCGGGACTTCTCATCAAAGTAGCCGTGCTGGCACGAGTCTTCTTGCATGCGGTCATCTTAACCGACCGACCGGCCCGTAAGAAACATGGCGTGCGCAGCCGTTTTGCCATTGTCACAGGCGATGAACTAGATTGGATCAAGTCGCTAGCCCCCATCGTCTAGAGGCCTAGGACTCCGCCCTTTCACGGCGGCAACACGGGTTCGAATCCCGTTGGGGGTACCAGTGATCCCCGTTACGGTGGGGGTTGCAGTGCGATGGCCCTGTGGCGCAGTTGGTTAGCGCGCCGCCCTGTCACGGCGGAGGTCGCGGGTTCAAGTCCCGTCAGGGTCGCCAAATATCAAGCCAGTTCCCAAGCACGGGAGCTGGCTTTTTTGCGTTTCAGGGGGTCCTGGTTTAGTCGCCCAAAGAAGTCCCTGACACCTGTTGCACCACTACGACTAGTCCTTTACTGTTGTCTGTGATACTTGTCATAACCTGGATGGGAGTTTGGGAATGTCTCACACAATACGGTTTGGGCGCACGCGGGCAGTGGTGGCGGTGCTACTGGCCATCGCGTGCGCCGCAATGTGGATGGCGCCAGCGTTCGCCACCGAATCGAGCACGGCGGTCAGCACCGAAACGAAGACGCTGTCGAGCTCGACGACGCGGGTGAAGGAGGACAAGGGGGCGTCGGCAAGCACTGGCTCTGCCGACGCGAAAGCGGCGCTCATCCTCGACGCGTCCTTCTCCATGCTCGAGGAGGACGCGGATGGGCCGCGTATCGACGCAGCGAAGAAGGCCACGAACGAGCTGGTCGATTCCCTGCCGGACACCGCGAAGATGGGCCTACTCACGTACGGCGCGCAGGAATCGAATGCGCCCGACAACAGGGAGCAGGGCTGCAAGGACATCCAGCGCCTCGTGCCAGTGGACACGCTAGACAAGGCGAAATTCAAGTCCGCTATCGACGGGCTGACGCCGAAGGGCTACACCCCGATGGGCAATGCGTTGCGCAAGGCCGCGGAGGAACTGGGCAACGATGGTGAGCGCTCGATCATCCTGGTCTCCGACGGCATTGATACATGCGCGCCGCCGGAGGTGTGCGACGTGGCGAAGGAGCTCGCGGGGCAGGGCGTGGACTTGACCATTCACACCGTTGGATTCAAGGCCGATGAGGACGCCCGCGCGGAACTCGAGTGCATTGCCGAGGCCGGCGGCGGGCAGTTCCTCGAGGCAGCGGACTCGACGAGCCTGGCGGAGTCGTTGAAGTTCCTCTCCCAGCGCTCGGTAACCAAGTACCAGACGGCTGGCACGCACTTCGAGTTCTCGGACACGCCTGAAGACGCGAAATGGCTGGGGGAGGGGCAGTACCAGACCACGGTGACGCCTGACCGCGTCTCCCTGACCGACCGTTACTTCCGCATCTCTGTGCCGCCGCGCCATCACGCGCGAATGGTGTTCACGCCGATGCGGCAGACCGAAGGAAACTATGAGCACTCCCACCTGAAGATCGACCCCGCCGAGGTGACCAACCAGGGCGACCCGGAGTGCGGCTGGATCCCCACCACGCACACCGAGTTCGACTCCGGTGGGCCGGGCTTTGGCATCGACGCTGCGAACGCTTCTGTTGAACGCAACGACGAGGACGACATGGAATGCGACATGAGCGACATTCTGGTGAAGATGCAGATTTCCAACGACGGCGACGAGGTGAGCGACGACATCGCGCTCGAGGTCAACGTGTTCTACGAGCCGATCCCCTCGGACGGGCAAGCGACTGAGTGGAAGGATCGCCGCATCACCAGCGCCGGCGACTACCTGGGGGAGATGCCGATTGACAACCCGCAGCCCATTTCCGGCGGCACCGGGTTCAACGATGCGGTGGAGATCTCCGAGGGCTCGTACTCCGACACAATCATCCCGGGCGAGTTCAAGTTCTACAAGATCCCGGTGACCTACGGGCAGCGGCCCGTCCTTAGAGCGAAAACGCCGCCGTCTGTGGCACGCAACGCTGACGACATCGGCTTTGGAATTTTCGACCCGTTGCGTAATGAAGTTGCGGGCGGCAAGCTCATCTTCTTCGATGACGCGGAGGAGTCCGACCCGGAAACCTTGAACCAATACGTGTGGTACGACAGCAATACTCCCTATCAGGGCGACTACTACGTCTGGTTCGGTATGGGCTGGGTGTCCGAGGGCTACGGGATCGCCGGCGTCGATCAGCCCTTCGAGTTCGAGGTGCTCCTGGATGGCGAGCCTGCCAACGGCGGCCCGGATTGGACGCCGACGCATGAGAACGGCCCGGAGCCTGCGGACGAGCCGATCAAGTTTGATGCGGCGGACAACACCGCCGAGACGTCCGCTTCGCAGGAAGAGAGCGACGGTGACGAAGAGGTCAACGCTGCGAGCGACGAGCAGGATGGCGGCTTCGGGCTGGTGCCGACGCTGCTCGGTGGCCTGCTGGTACTGCTGCTGATCGTCGCGGCCGTGGTGTTTGTCATCGTGCGCAAGCAGCGCGGCGACCGGCTGTAGGAGGGTAAAGGCCGGTTGCGCGGGCATCATCCCCGGAAGGTAAAGGGCCCCGCACCGTTGCCCGAATGAACTCGGGAACGGTGCGGGGCCGAATAGCGCCCGGGCGGGCGCGCGGAAGAAGTCCCGCCACACAGTTTTAGCGGACTATGGTGGAGCCGGTTCCGGTGCCGTTGAGCGGGTCGTCGGTTTCGGCAGTTGCGGGGTCGCCGGCCGTGGCACCCGGCCAGGTGCCGGCTTCGATCATGCGCTGCTTGCGCTCCACCCAGAAGTCGGCGTTCTGGATGCCCAGGGCCTCGGGGTCGAACTGCGGGTCCAGCCCGGCCTTCTTCTGGCGGCGGTAGTCCCACAGGCACTTCAGGGCGGGGACCTGGAGAAAGATGATCGCTACGATGTTCAGCCACGCGGTGGCGCCGACGCCGATGTCGCCAAGCGCCCAGGCGGTGCCCGGGGTGGTGGTGGCCCCGACGAAGACGGCGATGATGATGAGGGCGCGCAGCAACCAGATGATGGCCTTGCGGGCCGCCTCGTTCTTCACCCAGCGGTTCAGGTACGTGAAGTTTGTCTCCGCCATGTAGTAGTAGGCCAGCACCGTGGTGAAGGCGAAGAACATGATGGCAAGGGCGATGAACGCTGGCCCCAGCCCGGACGCGATGGAGTTCAGGCCTTCCTGGACGAAGCCGGGGCCGACAGCGACGCCGTCGGGCAGGGAGCCGTCGTAAAGCACGGCCCCATCCTCGGACTGTCCCTCGAAGACCTTGTACATGTCGGTGGAAATGATGATGAATGCGGTGGCCGAGCAGACGAACAGCGTGTCCACGTAGACGGCGAAGGCCTGGACGAAGCCCTGCTTGGCGGGGTGCGAGACCTCGGCGGCTGCCGCGGATTGCGGGCCGGTGCCCTGGCCGGCCTCGTTGGAGTAGATGCCACGCTTCACGCCCCACATGATGGCTGCGCCGAGCATGCCGGAGAACGCCGCTTCCTTGTCAAAGGCCGCGCGGACGATGGTGCCGAAGACCTCGGGGATCTGTGACGCGTTGGCGAACAGCACCACGATCGCAATGATGATGTAAATGCCGGCCATGAACGGCACAACCATCGACGCGAACGTTGCGATGCGCTTGACGCCGCCGATGATGATGAACGCGAGCATGATCGCCATGATGGTCGCGGAGATCCACACGTTGACGCCCCAGGCGTTGTCCACGGCGGCCGCGACACCGTTGGCCTGGATGCCGGGCAGGAAGTAGGAGGTTGCCAAGAGCATGCAGACCGCGAAGATGATGGCGTAGACCAGCATGAACGGCTTTGCGGCGGTGTGCTTGTAGGTCTTCTCAATGTAGTAGGCGGGGCCGCCGCGGTACTCGCCGGTGTCCCGGTCCGTTTCCTTGTAAATCTGTGCCAGGCAGCACTCGATGAACGAGGTCGCTGAGCCCAAAAGCGCCACCAGCCACATCCAGAACACAGCGCCCGGGCCGCCGAATGCGATGGCGGTGGCGACGCCGGCGATGTTGCCCACGCCGACGCGGCCGGCCAGGGAGATCATGAGTGACTGGAACGAGGAAATGCCTTGGTCCGAGCTCTCGCCGGATTTGAGCTGCCGGATCATGTCGGGGAAGCAGCGGATCTGCAAAAACAGTGTCGCGAGCGTGAAATAGGCACCCGCGCCGAGGCAGAGATAAACGAGCCAGTTTGACCATATGACGCTATTGACGGTGTCAATAAAGCCTTCCATGGAGCCCTCCTTACAGGGTTGACCTGGGGTAAATGTGCGGTACCCATGAATCTAAACCATCGAGTTGTGCTGTGGGTCACTTTCGTGAAAAAATTATTGCCAATCACTCAGGCGCGTCATCTGTGGTGTAGAAAACTACGCGGAGGCGGGCTCGCCGTGCGATCTCGAAGAACGTGAAAGGACTTCAATGGAGACAACCCCACCGCAGCCGCACTCGCGGCGCCGGTTTAGCCCCGCCTGGCCGGTCAAGGACCTGCCCGCCGGCTCGAGCGTGCTCATCGAGGGGCTGAGCGACGACGGACCAAGCGAGCAAGACGCAACCGGTACCCCAGACGCAGACCCGAAGCCCAAGGCGGTCTGGCGCTTCTTTGTCTACAGCGCGATCGGCCTGTTCGCGTTCTTCATCCCGTTTTCCGTGGGTGGCTCAAAGTCGACAATCCTGCTAGATCACATCGTCACCTGGATCACCAGCACCCTCGGCGATGGCACCCACTACCTGGCGCTGCTGGCCATCATCGTGGGCACGGTCTACCAGTTCGTGACGGGAAGGTGGAAGGAGGACTTCGCCCGCACAGCCTTTGCCCTCCTTTCGGTGCTGGCGATCGTGCTGTGCGCTATGCTCACCTTCGGGTTCGGTCCCTCCTGGCTGTTCAACCCGGACATCGGCCCGTTCATCTTGGACAAGCTCGTCATCGCGGTCGGTCTGCTCATCCCGGTCGGCGCGATCTTCCTCGGCCTGCTCGTCGGATTCGGCCTGATGGAATTTATCGGCGTGCTCGTCCAGCCGATCATGCGCCCGGTGTTTCACACGCCCGGCAAGTCCGCGGTGGACGCGGTGGCGTCCTTCCTCGGCTCCTACTCGCTGGGCCTGCTCATCACGGACCGCATGTACAAAAACGGCAGCTACAACGGCCGCGAGGCCGCGATCGTCGCGTCTGGCTTCTCCACTGTGTCCGCGACCTTCATGGTCATCGTGGCCAAGACGCTGGACATGATGGAGCACTGGAACGCGTACTTCTTCATCACCTTCATCATCACGTTCATCGTCACCGCGATCGTGGTGCGCATCCCACCGATTACCCGCATCCCCGAGGAGTACGCGCCGGGCGCCACCCCGCACCCGGAGAAGCCAATTACCGGCAACCGATTCAAGGCCGCGTGGCGCGAGGCGAAGAAGGAGCTCAACCGCGCCGAGCCGCTGCACAAGGTCTTGTGGGTGAACTTCCGTGACGGCCTCATCATGGCCGTGCAGGTCACCCCGGGCATCATGTCCGTCGGCGCAATCGGCTTGGTCCTGGCCACTTACACGCCGGTGTTCAAGGCGCTGGGCGTCGTGTTCTTCCCCATCGTGTGGCTACTGCGCTTGCCGGACCCGTGGGCCACCTCGGGCGCGCTCGCCACGGGCCTTGCGGAGATGTTCCTGCCGGCCACGCTCACCGCGGGCACGGACGACATGGTGCTCAAGTTCACCATCGCCGTGGTGTGCGTGAGCCAGATCTTCTTCTTCTCCGCGATGGTGCCCGCGGTGCTGGCCACGGACATCCCGCTCAACATCGGGAAGATGATCGCCATCTGGTTCATCCGCGTCGTGCTCACCGTGCTGATCACGGTGCCGGTGGCCCACCTGCTGTTCTAGGGGCCTTTTGCTTATCGACGCCCCGTGGCCCCCACCACCGCGTCATCTATCAACCGCGCCGCGGCCTTTGCGGTGCGGTTATCCACGTCGAACTCCGGGTTGAGCTCCACGACGTCCAGGAGCGCAACCCGGCCGGTGGAGGCTACCGCGGCGACCATCGCGCGCAACGCGGCGTAGTCCACCCCGAACCCGGCGGGCGCGGACACCCCGGGCGCCACGGCGGCCGGCAACACGTCCAGGTCAATGGACAGGTGGATCGGCAGGTCCCCCTCCACGGCGGCGAGGGCGCGCTCGGCGGCCTCGCGCACCGTCATTGCCGCCAGTTCCGTGTCCAGCACCGTGGTCACGCCGAGCTGCTCGGCGGTATCGAAGAGCACCTTGGTGTTGTTGGGTCGCGAGATGCCGAAGACGGAGTAGTCGAAGCCGTCCCCCACCAGCTCTGCGATCTGTCTGAATGGCGTGCCGGAGGTCGGCCGGTCCGCGGTGCGCAGGTCGAAGTGCGCGTCGAAATTGATCACCTGCATCGGCCCGAGCGCCTCGTACGCCCCGCGGTGGGTGGCAAAGGACGTCTCGTGTCCGCCGCCGAGCACGACCGTCATGCCGGCGGGGCCCTGCGCGGCGACAAGGTCGCGGACGCGGTCGGACACCTCGCGCTGTGCGGTCTCGAGGTCGTCGTCTTGGGTGGTGACGGTGCCGGCGTCGATAAGCTTTCGCTGCTCGTGCACGGCGAGCGAGCCGAGCGCGGCGCGCAACGCGGCGGGGCCTTGCGCGGCGCCCTGGCGGCCGCCGTTGCGCTCAACGCCCTCGTCGGACGCGAAGCCGATGAGGTGGACGGCGCCTGCGGTGGGGCCGGAGGCGGTGTCGATGGTGCTGTGCCAGCGCGCGTGCTCGGGGCCCGGGCCGTCGTTGCGGCCAGACCATTCGGATGCGGGGGCGAACAGTGGGGCGGTAACGGTATTCATGCCACCCGAGCCTAGCGCCGTTGCATACTAGGCGGGATGAATTCACCACAAGTCCCGGCCGCGCACAATGTCTTGCGCATCCTCGCCCTGCTGTCCGCCTCGGACGTGCCGCTTTCCGCCACCCGCATCCAGCGCGAGCTAGGTCTCCCGCGCTCGAGTACGTACCACCTGCTCCGCGAGCTGGAAGATTCCGGCTTTGTAGTCCATTTGAGCCAGGCGGGCACCTACGGGCTGGGGCTGGCCTCGTACCGCATGGCGCAGGCGTACACCACGCAGCAGCCGCTGGTGCGCCTGGCCACCGCGCCGCTCGCCCGGATTGCGGAGCTGGCCGGTGGGTCGGCGCATCTCACCAGGCTCGCCGGCGCCGAGACCGTCTACCTCCACGAGGTGCGCGCGCCGGGCGCCGCTTCGCTGGTCACGGAGGTCGGTGTGCGCCTGCCCACGCTCTCCACCGCCTCGGGGCGCATCATGCTTGCGCATCTGCCGGAGCCGGAGCTGCGCGCGGTGTTCAATGCTTCCGGGTCACGCCGCAGCTTCCGCGAGTGCAAGGAGGAGCTGCACGCTTATCGACGCCAAGGGTGGGCCACCGAATCCCAAGATGTCTCCCGCGGGCAGGAGTCGGTCGCGGTGGCGGTGCTCGACCACCTCTCGCGCCCGGCGGCCGCGCTGGCGGTGACGTACCCGGTGGGCAGTGCCGACGAGCGGAAGCTGGCGTCCGCGCTGGGCGACGCCGCCGCGCACCTGCGCGCACATTTCTTCGGGCAGTTATGAGATCGGACACATTTATGGTCTATTATCGCGCCCATGACAGATAAGCAGACAGTTTCAGTAGGAATCGGCGCGCTGACCATCGAGGACGTCGTCGCCGTCGCCCGCCACGGCGCTGAGGTGGCCATCGACCCGGCCGCTCTCGAAGAAATCGCCACCACCCGCACCCGTATCGAGGAACTCGCCGCAGACCCCACCCCCGTCTACGGCGTTTCCACCGGCTTCGGTGCGCTTGCCACTCGCCACATCCCCGAGGAGCTGCGCGCCCAGCTGCAGGTCTCGCTCGTGCGCTCCCACGCCGCCGGCTCGGGCCCCGAGGTCGAGGAAGAGGTCATTCGCGCGCTCATGCTGCTGCGCCTGTCCACCCTGTGCACGGGCCGCACCGGCGTTCGCCCCGTCGTTGCAGAGACGTACGCGGCGGCGCTGAACGCGGGCATCACCCCGGTCGTGCGCGAGTACGGCTCGCTCGGCTGCTCCGGCGACCTCGCGCCGCTGGCCCACTGCGCGCTCGCCCTGCTGGGGGAGGGCGAGGTCCGCGTCCAAGGCGGCGAGGTCGTGCCGGCGGCGGACGCGCTGTCCCAGGCGGGGATTGAGCCGCTCGTCCTACGCGAGAAGGAGGGGCTGGCGCTTATCAACGGCACCGACGGCATGCTCGGCATGCTGTGCCTGGCCATCGCGGACCTGCGCGAAGCTGCCAAGGTGTCCGACATCGCCACCGCCATGACCGTGGAGGGGCTCACCGGCACGCTCACCGTGTTCGACGACGACCTCCAGCAGCTGCGCCCGCACCCGGGGCAGGCCGACGCCGCCTACAACATCCGCACCGTGGCTGCTGGCTCGCCGATTTTGGCGGCGGCGCGCGAGGAGTTCAAGGCCACCCGCGTGCAGGACGCGTACTCCGTGCGCTGCACGCCGCAGGTTGCCGGCGGCTTGCGCGACACGCTCGCGCACGTCACCAACGTGGCGAACCGGGAGCTTGCCTCCGCCATCGACAACCCGGTGGTGACCAAGGACGGCCGAGTGTCCTCTAACGGCAACTTCCACGGCGCCCCGGTGGCCTACGCGTTGGACTTCTTGGCCATTGTGGTCGCCGACTTGGCGTCGATAAGCGAGCGCCGCTCCGACCGCTTTCTTGACCCGGCCCGCAACCGTGGGCTCAACGCCTTCCTCGCCGACGACCCCGGCGTGGACTCTGGCCACATGATCGCGCAGTACACGCAGGCGGGCATTGTCAGCGAGCTGAAGCGCAACGCCACGCCCGCTTCCGCCGACTCGATCCCGTCGTCCGCGATGCAGGAGGACCACGTGTCCATGGGTTGGGCCGCGGGGCGCAAGCTGCGCCGCAGCGTCGACGGACTGCAGCGTGTGCTGGCCGTGGAGATCCTCACCGCCGCGCGCGCCCTGGACATGCGCGAGGGCGAGCCGGCAGCCGGTACCGCGGCAGCGATTGGGGCGCTTCGTGCGCTTGTCGACGCCCCCGCGACCGACCGTTTCCTCGCCCCGGAGATGGAGCATTCCGTGCAGCTGGTGAAGGGCGGTGACTACGTGGCGGCCGTGGAAGCCGTGGTCGGCGAGCTGCGTTAGGGGGCGGGTGTCTCGTATGCGAGACACCCCACCGTATATCACCCTTTCGCCTGCTTGTGATGGCCGTTACTCTCATTAGCGTAAGTCGGTTGGACAACACGAAAGGACATTTCCATGGCGAAGAACTGGTCTGAAGGCGCGCGCGAGGTCCGTGCACCGCGAGGCACTGACATCACCGCGAAGTCTTGGCAGACTGAAGCCCCGCTGCGCATGTTGCAGAACAACCTCGACCCAGAGGTTGCGGAGCGCCCGGACGACCTCGTCGTCTATGGCGGCACCGGCCGCGCCGCGCGCAGCTGGGAGGCGTTCGACGCGATTGTGGAAACCCTGAAGGACCTCGAGTCCGACGAGACCCTGCTGGTGCAGTCCGGCAAGCCGGTCGGCGTGTGGAAGACCAACGAGTGGGCCCCGCGCGTGCTCATTGCCAATTCCAACCTGGTCGGAGACTGGGCGAACTGGGAGCACTTCCGCAAACTCGAGGACGAGGGCCTGATGATGTACGGCCAGATGACGGCCGGTTCCTGGATCTACATCGCGACCCAGGGCATCCTGCAGGGCACCTACGAGACGTTCGCGGCAGTGGCGAAGAAGCGTTTCGACGGCACCCTCGCTGGCACCCTCACGCTGACCGGCGGCTGCGGCGGCATGGGCGGCGCGCAGCCGCTGTCCGTCACCCTTAACGGCGGCGCCTGCCTCATCGTGGACGTCGACGAGGCCCGCCTGAAGCGTCGCCAGGGCAAGCGCTACCTCGACGAGGTCACGACTGACCTCGAGGAGGCCATCAAGCTGGTCACCGAGGCGAAGGAGGAGAAGCGCGCCCTGTCCGTCGGCCTGGTGGGCAACGCCGCCGAGATCTTCCCGGAGATGCTGCGCCGCCACCGCGCGGGCGAGCTGACCGTGGACATCGTGACGGACCAGACCTCCGCCCACGACCCGCTGTCCTACCTGCCCACTGAGATCCCGTTCGAAAACTGGGATGCTGAGGCGGACGAGGACCCGACCACCTTTACCAAGAAGGCTCGCGAGGCCATGGCCACGCAGGTCCAGGCCATGGTGGAATTCCAGGACGAGGGTGCCGAGGTCTTTGACTACGGCAACTCCATCCGTGACGAGGCGCGCAAGGCCGGCTACACCCGCGCCTTCGAGTTCCCGGGCTTCGTCCCGGCGTACATCCGCCCGCTGTTCTGCGAGGGCCTCGGCCCGTTCCGCTGGGTCGCGCTGTCGGGTGACCCGGAGGACATCAAGGTTACCGACCAGGCCATCAAGGAGGCTTTCCCGGAAAACGAGCACCTGCACCGCTGGCTCGACGCCGCCGAGGAATACGTCGAGTTCGAGGGCCTGCCGGCCCGCATCTGCTGGCTGGGCTACGGCGAGCGCGCCAAAGCCGGCGTGATCTTTAACAACCTGGTCAAGGAGGGCAAGGTCAAGGCGCCGATTGTCATCGGCCGCGACCACCTGGACTCCGGCTCCGTGGCTTCCCCGTACCGTGAGACCGAGTCCATGCTCGACGGCACCGACGCCGTAGCTGACTGGCCGCTGCTCAACGCCATGACCGCGGTCTCCGGCGGCGCGACCTGGGTGTCCATCCACCACGGCGGCGGCGTGGGCATGGGCCGCTCGATTCACACCGGCCAGGTCACCGTCGCCGACGGCACCGAGCTCGCCGAGGCGAAGCTCAAGGCCGTGCTGACCAACGACCCGGGCATGGGCGTGATCCGCCACGTGGACGCCGGCTACTCCCGCGCCAACGAGGTGGCCAAGGAACGCGGCGTGCGCATCCCCATGGAGTTCCACGCACGCGACAAGTAGAAAGGAACCCATGAGCACCCTTATCACCGGAATTTCAGAGCTCCGCACCGTCTCCGAGCTCGGCACCATCAAAGACGCCGCACTGCTTATCGACGGTGGCGTGGTCGCCTGGGCCGGCCCCGCCGACGAAGCCCCGGCGGAGGCAAGCAACGCCGAAACCGTGGACGTGGGCAACCGTGCCGTTCTGCCCGGTTGGGTGGACTCGCACACGCACATGGTCTTCGACGGCAACCGCGCGGAGGAGTTCGAGGCCCGCATGGCGGGCGAGTCCTACGCCGCCGGCGGCATCGCAGTGACCATGGAGGCCACCCGCTCCGCCGGCGAGGAGCGCCTGGACCAGCTGGTCGCCGAGCGCGTTGCGGCCGCCCACGCGCTGGGCACCACCACCTTCGAGACCAAAACCGGCTACGGTCTCAACGTCGAGTCCGAGGCGGAGGCCGCGCGCGTGGCCTCGCGCCACGTCGACGAGGTCACCTTCCTCGGCGCCCACCTCGTGCCGCCGGGGGAGGAGGCCGACGAGTACCTCGAGCAGGTCGTCGGCCCGATGCTGGACGCGGTGAAGGACCACGTGCAGTGGATCGACGTCTTCTGCGAGCGCGGCGCGTTCGACGAGGCGCAGTCCCGCCGCGTCCTCGAGGCCGGCAAGGCCGCAGGATTGGGCGTGCGCGTCCACGGCAACCAGCTCGGTGAGGGCCCCGGCGTGAGGCTCGCCGTGGAGCAGGGCGCCGCCAGCGTCGACCACGTCAACTACCTTTCCGACGAGGACATTCAGCTCCTCGCCGGCTCCGACACCGTCGCCACGCTGCTGCCCGCTTGTGACCTGTCCACGCGCGAGGAGCTCGCGCCGGGCCGAGCGCTTCTCGACGCCGGCGCCACCGTCGCCATCGCCTCCAACCTCAACCCAGGCACGTCCTTCACTTCCTCGATGAACTTCTGCGTGACCACCGCGGTCCTGCAGCAGCGCCTCACCCTGGACGAGGCCATCGAGGCAGCCACTACCGGCGGCGCAAAGGCGCTGCGGCGCCACAACGTCGGTGGCGGCAAGGACCCCCAGGGCCGCCCCGCGAAGGGCACGCTCGCGCCGGGCGCGGCGGCGGACCTGCACATCCTGGACGCCGACAACGCCATCAACCTGGCGTACCGGCCCGGCATGCCGATCACCTGGCAGACCTGGGTCGCCGGGAAGAAGGTGTATGGGTAAGGGCGGCTCGCGTGGGCGTCGATAGGCATCTGCGAGGGCCACACTCCACGGTGCGAACCACCAAGTAGCTGCGGCAGATGCTCACGACGCCATCGTCGTCGACCACAACCTGGCGCTGGTCTCGCGCGCGGACTACGTCATCGACCTCGGCCCAGGCGCCGGCTCTGCTGGTGGCAAGGTGGTGGCTGCGGGAACGGTGCGGGAGCTCGTCGACAAGCATGCGCACACCGGGTCCGAGACCGGGCGGTACCTCGCAATGCAGGAGTCCTAGCGCGCCGCCCGGAAATGGGGTCTGCGCAGGCGATTTGCTTGCTCGCACGGGGTCTGTGTAATGTATCAACTCGTGCGAGCGACAGTGCAACACACTGAAGGAATCGCACAGATAACACAATAATGGCCCTGTGGCGCAGTTGGTTAGCGCGCCGCCCTGTCACGGCGGAGGTCGCGGGTTCAAGTCCCGTCAGGGTCGCTGAACTGCCTGAGCAGTTCTGGCTAGATAGCTCAGTCGGTAGAGCACACGCCTGAAAAGTGTGGGGTCGCCAGTTCGATCCTGGCTCTAGCCACACCCCAGCCCCTCCACATTGTGGAGGGGCTTCGTGCTTTCGGTAGGCTGGGCCACCGATTGAGCGAACACTCTCTGACGGACTTCTCAGAAGGAGCAATTATGCCCGAGACTTCACAAGCAAACGTGGAACTGTCCAAGAATGAGGACAAGAGTCAGTACGAGATCCACGTGGACGGCGAGCTCGCCGGTTTTGCCACCTACAAGGACAGCGGCTCTGCGCGCGAGTTGCCGCACACCGTCGTGGACCCGAAGTTTCGCGGCGAGGGCCTGTCCAAGCCGCTGATCAAGTTCGCGCTTGATGATGCCCGCGGGGACAACCTCAGCGTTGTCCCGTCCTGCCCGGCGGTCGCCCGCTACATCGTGCAGCACCCGGAGTACAAGGACCTGGTGGAGTAATTGCCCTAGATAACGTACTGACCGTTGTCGAAGTAGCTGTCCGGGTCCACCAGGCGCCGCAGCTCCGTATCCTTGCGCTCGCGCGCCTTCGCTGGGATGCCCACAGCAATGGAATTCTCGGGGATGTCTTTGGTCACCACGGCGTTCGCGCCGACGGCCGAGTTCGCCCCGATCGTGACAGGACCGAGCACCTTCGCGCCCGCGCCAATGGTGACGTTGTCTCCAATCGTCGGGTGCCGCTTCGTCTGCGTCAGCACCTGCCCGCCGAGGGTGACGCCGTGGTAAAGCATGACGCCGTCGCCGATCTCGGCGGTCTCGCCGATGACAATGCCCATCCCGTGATCGATGAAGAATCGGCGGCCAATGGTCGCGCCCGGGTGAATCTCAATCCCGGTAAAAAAGCGGTTGGCCTGCGCGAGGATGCGCGCCGCGCCCTTCCATTCCCGCTCCCACATCCAGTGGCAGATGCGGTGGACCCAGATCGCGTGCAGCCCGGAATACACCACCGCGTTTTCCAGATCGCCGCGCGCTGCGGGGTCGTGCTCCCTGGCGTTGGCCAGGTCTTCTCTCATGCGGGAAATTACGCTCAGCATGACGGGTAGTCTACCTACTCTTTTCGGACAAGCGCGCAAATAAAAAAGCACCACGGGGTGGTGCTTTTCGACGCCGCGCAGTCCGCGGCCAACGCCTCCGCTAGTCGCGGATGTCCTCGAAGAGGATGGTGGAGACGTAGCGCTCGCCGAAGTCCGGGATGATGACCACGATGGTCTTGCCCTCGTTCTCCGGGCGCTCGGCCAGCTCGAGTGCGGCCTTCACGTTCGCGCCGGCGGAGATGCCGGCGAGGACGGCGTCCTCGCGAGCCAGCTCGCGGGAGGTGGACACGGCGTCCTCGTTGGAGACGGTGATGATCTCATCGATCTGGTTACGGTCAAAGGTGCCCGGGATGAAGTTGGCGCCCAGACCCTGGATCTTGTGCGGGCCGGCCTCGCCGGTGGACAGCAGCGGGGACGCAGCGGGCTCAACGGCCACGTTCTTCACGTCCGGCTTCTGCTCCTTGAGGTACTTGCCGGCACCGGAGATGGTGCCGCCGGTGCCCACACCCGCGACGAGGATGTCGACCTCGCCGTCGGTGTCGTTCCAGATCTCCGGGCCGGTGGTGGCGTAGTGGATGGCCGGGTTGGCCTCGTTCTCAAACTGGCGAGCCAGGATCGCGCCTTCATCATTAGCCACGATCTCGTCGGCCTTCTCCACGGCACCCTTCATGCCGGCCGCGCCCGGGGTGAGGACGATCTCTGCGCCGAACGCGCGCAGGACCACGCGACGTTCAATGGACATGGTCTCCGGCATGGTCAGGATGACCTTGTAACCCTTGGCCGCGCCAGCCAGTGCGAGGGCGATACCTGTGTTTCCGGAGGTTGCCTCGACGATGGTGCCGCCCGGCTTCAGGTCGCCTGACTTCTCAGCGGCCTCAATGATGGCCTTACCAATGCGGTCCTTCACCGAGTTTGCCGGGTTGTAGAACTCCAGCTTGGCCAGCACGCGGGCCTTGGAATCCTTGGACACACCGTGCAGTTCAACCAGCGGGGTGTTGCCGATGAGCTCGAGGACGTTGTTGGCGATCTTTGCCATGGTGATCAGCTCCTTGCTGTTCATATCCAAATCCGTTGTGCGGCCAACTATACACGGATAAAACAGACTATGTAGTCTCACCGGAGTAGACTGAACAGTCTGGTTGGTGCGGGGAGGGGGGGCGCGGGGGCGTCGATAAGCGAAGGCCCACCGCCCCCAAAAACCACACCCGCGCGTGTAAATACAGCGGGAGGGGTGAACTTTGGCTACCCCCAAAGTCGCGTTATGATGGTTGGGATTCAACGTCAAGTTCAACTCGCGGGTGGCCCCGTGGGGACACTCAGATGGGTGGAAGGCTCAACAGCAATGACCATGGACGCACAGCGGATCAAGGACGATGACGACGCGATTCGGGCAGCCCTGACGGCGCTGAAGACGGCGACCGGCATCCCCGTTGCCATGTACGGCACGCTGCTGCCGGACAACAGGCTGCAGATCACCCAGTGGATCGGGCTGCGCACTCCCGCGCTGCAGGACCTCGTGCTGGACAACGGCTCCGGTGTCGGCGGTCGCGTGGTGAGTACGCGGCGCGCCGTTGGCGTCTCGGACTACACGCGTGCGGCGGTCATTTCGCACGAGTACGATAAGCAGATTCAGGACGAGGGGCTGCACTCCGTTGTCGCTGTCCCGGTCATCGTGCTGCGCGATATTCGCGGTGTCCTCTATGTTGGCGTCCACTCGCCGGTGCGGCTGGGGGAGAAGGTGATCGAGGAGGTCGCGATGACGGCGCGCACCCTCGAACAGGAGCTGGCCGTGAACGCCGCGCTCCGCAATGCCGACGGTGGCAAGGGAACGGCCAAGGTGGGGCGCGTGATGAACGGCGCGGAGTGGGAGCAGATCCGCTCCACGCACTCCAAGCTGCGCATGCTGGCCAACCGGGTCGACGACGACGCGCTCCGCAAGGAGCTCGAGCAGCTGTGTGACCAAATGGTCTCGCCCGTCCGCGTCAAGCAGTCGACCAAGCTCTCGGCCCGCGAGCTGGACGTACTGTCCTGCGTCGCGCTCGGTCACACCAACGTCGAGGCGGCCGAAGAAATGGGCATCGGCGCCGAAACCGTCAAGTCCTACCTGCGCAGCGTGATGCGCAAACTCGGCGCGCACACCCGCTACGAGGCGGTCAACGCCGCGCGCCGCATCGGTGCCTTGCCGTAACGCTTTTTGCTTATCGACGTCACGCCGCACCCCGAGTTGAGTACAGTAGGCCCCGTGAAAGAGCGATTTCTTGTAACAGGCGGTAACCGACTCGAAGGCGTGGTCAAGGTCGACGGCGCGAAAAACAGTGTGCTGAAGCTGATGGCCGCGGCACTCCTGGCGGAGGGCACGACGACGCTGCACAACTGCCCCGAAATCCTCGACGTCCCGCTCATGCGCGACGTGCTCATCGGGCTCGGCTGTGACGTCGACATCGATGGCTCGACCGTCCGCATTACCACCCCGGCCACCGTCTCGCCACGCGCCGACTTCGACGCGGTACGCCAGTTCCGCGCCTCCGTCGCCGTGCTCGGGCCGTTGGTGGCGCGCTGCCATGAGGCATACGTGGCGCTGCCGGGCGGCGACGCGATCGGTTCGCGACCCCTGGATATGCACCAATCTGGCCTGGAGAAGCTGGGTGCTACGACGCACATCGAGCACGGCGCGGTTGTCGCGCGCGCCGAGAAGCTCACGGGCGCGAAGATCAGTCTGGACTTCCCGTCTGTCGGCGCGACCGAGAACATCCTCACCGCGTCCGTCCTCGCGGAGGGGCAAACGGTGCTGGACAACGCCGCGCGCGAGCCCGAAGTCGTCGACCTCTGCGACATGCTGAACTCCATGGGCGCGAAGATCAGCGGCGCTGGCACCTCCACCATCACCATCGACGGTGTGGACGAGCTGCGTCCCACCGAGCACTCCGTGGTGGGCGACCGCATCGTGGCGGGTACCTGGGCATACGCGGCCGCGATCACCCGCGGTGACATCACTGTGACCGGTATCGCCCCGCGCCACCTGCACCTTGCGCTGTCCAAGCTCAAGCTCGCGGGCGCCAACGTGGAAACCTACGAAAACGGGTTCCGCGTCCGCATGGACCAGCGCCCCAAGGCCGTGGACTACCAGACCTTGCCGTTCCCCGGGTTCCCGACGGATCTGCAACCCATGGCCATCGCCATCAGCGCGATCGCCGAGGGCGTCACCGTGATCACGGAGAATGTGTTCGAGGCCCGCTTCCGTTTTGTTGACGAGATGCTTCGCCTGGGTGCCGACGCCAATGTCGACGGCCACCACGTGGTGATCAGGGGAGTGGAAAACCTCTCATCGACTGACGTGTGGTCCAGTGATATTCGGGCCGGCGCCGGACTCGTGCTCGCTGGCCTGGTCGCCGATGGACAGACAACCGTGCACGATGTCCACCACATTGACCGCGGATACCCCAAGTTTGTCGAGCAGATCAACGAGCTCGGCGGCAAGATCGAGCGTTCGCTTGCGTAAGCGCGTTCAAGTGACACCTTTAACGCGCGATTTACGCCCCGTACGCTGGGGATTTGTGTTGGTGTTTGGGTGTGTGTAACTTTATGTGAGTCAGCGAGACCGACAACGCCCCGCCAGACAGACTCCGCAAGGGGGTTGAGCTGGTGAGATGGCGGTCAGGAAAACGATCGCTGGCCGACATAAGAAAATATGGACTTCGGTCCGGTTGGGTCAAGGATTTGACTTTCGGATTGTGGTTTATGTAGTGTCGATAAAGTCGCTTTTTACAGCTGCTGGGTGATTTGCCTGGTGGTGGGTAAGTGTGCGTGTGTTGTTTGAGAACTCGATAGTGTGCCAATGTACTTTTGTTTGTGGATTGGTTGCGTGCCTGTGTTGTGCTGGCTGCACGTTTTGTGTGGTTGGTGTGTGCCGGTGGCGCTGCTTGTGA